>NZ_JAYRPD010000036.1:0-43560 GCF_041911335.1 Flavobacterium sp. | reverse complement strand
TTTAGAAACCAATTCACAAGAATAATGCTTCTTTAAAACTAATTCTACGCATTCTAACTTAAATGCATAATCATACTTGACTTTTCTTTCCATAAAAATACCCCCAAATAGTGTCTAACTTTTTGGGGGCAGTCTATTTTTCAGTGCTTTTTATTATCATAAAAGAGTTAGTATTACATACCACCCATTTGTTTTTGGAATTCTTCCATTGTTACTTTAGTAAAACCTTCGCCTACTTTAAAAGCATCTGCAGGAATTTCTTTTGAAAATTTTGTAGCCGTCATAACCATGTTGCCTTGTGCAGTTTGAATCGTCATTTCTAATGGATATCCTGCTAATTTAACTTTAGCTTCAGGAGATGATGGTGCTTGTGGTGCAATTGCATCTGTAACATAGAACGTACTTTTAGTTCCATCATTCATTGTAATAGCCGCTTTGTAGCATTTAAAACCTACGATTTCTTTAGTGTCTTTTTTATCGTAAACAATTTCTTTAGCGTCATCTAAATTGCTAAGACCTTTAGAGGTTTTTGAAGCTTCTTCGCCTACATCAGTAATTTCATATTTCATGCCCATTACTTCCATTGTCATTTTAGAATCTTTTTTATTCTCATTAGGAACAATAGTTTTCATCATCATCATACCACCCATCATACTCATATCGGTAGCTTGAATGGTTTCATTAAAATGAACAGTGATAATGCTTTCACCCATGACAGCCATTTCTTCACTTGCACCAGGCATTGTCATGTTATAGGTTACAGAACCTTTTTTTAATTGTGTTTGTGCATTAGCTGTAATTCCTACAAATAACAACGCTGTTAATGCAATTTGTGTGATTTTTTTCATGTGAGTTTTTTGTTTGTATAAGAATGTAAATATAATAAAATACTAATTCAATGCAAATTCAAAACGTACATTTACTTTCGGGGTGTTTTTTTTGCTAATCACACTCGAGATTTCAATGTCAGAATCATTTGTATATGCAATAAATTCTCAAACAATTTCCATGCCGTCTTTTTTTTTAAAGATTTCTTTGTCATTATAATTTTGTATTATGTTGAAATCGGCATTTGGCATTGGATTAAAGATGAGTTTGATTTTGGGTTTAATTTAGTTAGAGTTTTTTATTTCAAATTATCAGAAATTACAACATTATAATTTTTTAAATTATCAATCGCTTCTTTTGATTTGTGATCAAAATTGGTCTCAATTTCTTTAGCTCTTTTTTTGTTTTCGATGCGATTGATACTATCGTAAAAGCGGCGAACTTCTTCTAAATTGGATAAAATAAGTTTAGGAACTTGTACGTTTTTTCCGTTTTCATCTTTCGCTACCATGGTGAAATAACTCGAATTGCAATGTTTTTTAACTCCAGTTTGTATATGTTCCGATGTTACGCGAATACCCACAACCATCGAAGTTTTTCCAACGTAATTTACGGATGCTTTCAAGGTTACCAATTCGCCAACATCAACCGGATTTAAAAAGTCAACCGTATCCACAGAAGCCGTGACACAATAGCAACCTGAGTATTTCGAGGCACAGGCAAAAGCTATTTGGTCCATTAGTTTTAATAAATAACCACCGTGAATTTTTCCACTAAAGTTGGAGTGGGAAGGAAGCATTAATTCGGATAGCGTAATTCTTGATGCATCTACTGTATTGACAATTTCCATAAAATTTATTTTTCAAGTGAAACTTTGGTAACAAAATAACGAGTATCGCCCCACCAGAAGAAGGTTTTGAAACGTTCTTCATATTCTAAAGTCACTTTTTTACCTTGCCATTTTTTTAGATTTTCAATCACTACTACTTCATCTTCCATCACTGAAAAAGCAAAAATTTGAGCTCCAGAAATTCCTTGACTCAGTTCGCCTTCCCACGTTTTTATTACTAATCCTTTATGACTGATTTTAATTAATTCGCCCGAGCGGACTCCGTCACTATATGGTACATAATAAATAAAACTGAAGTAACCCACCGTTATTAGAGTTAGTGATAAAGCAATATAAAGAACAATTTTTCGTATCATAATTTTCTTTTTTAGTCGTTGTTGTTTTCAGAAAGTAATGAAATTTCATCTGTTTCATTAGCTCTTTTTAGAACAGCTTCTGGAAGTGCTTTTTTAGCTTTAGCTCCCATTTTTTTCAGTTTTTCAACGCTTGTAATCAGATTTCCTTTTCCGTCAACTAGTTTATTCATAGCGTTACCATATTCAATTTTGGCTTCGTCCATTTTCTTCCCAATTTTAATCAAATCGGAAACAAAACCTTCAAATTTATCATACAAAGCTCCAGCCTGACGCGCAATTTCAATTGCATTTTCTTGTTGTTTTTGATTCGTCCACATGCTGTCAATCGTACGTAAAGTAGCCAAAAGAGTAGAAGGTGTTACAATCACAATATTTTTCTCGAAAGCTTTGTTATATAAGCTGGTATCTTCATTCAAAGCTACTGCAAAAGCGGATTCTATCGGAATAAATAACAACACAAAATCTGGACTTTCCATGTGGTACAAATCGTGGTAATTTTTGCTACCCAATTGCTCCACATGACGATTTATCGAAACAATATGTTCTTTTAAATGTTGATTTTTTACCTCAGAATCTTCTTCGTTGATGTAGCGTTCGTAAGCGGTTAAGGTTACTTTCGAATCGATAATCATTTTCTTGCCATCAGGAAGATTGATGATAACATCGGGAAACACACGATTACCGTCTTCCGTTACGTGACTTTGTTGTACAAAATATTCTCTGTCTTTCTCTAATCCCGATTTTTCTAAAACGCGTTCTAAGACTAATTCTCCCCAATTTCCTTGCATTTTGCTATCACCTTTTAAAGCTTTGGTTAAATTGATGGTTTCCTTACTCATTTGTTCGTTCATTTCACGAAGTCCCAAAATTTGTTGGCGTAACGCGGCATGATAATCGATACTTTCTTTATGCGTATCTTCGACTTTCTTTTCGAAAAGCTGGATTTTATCTTGTAAAGGCGACAAAATATTTTTTAAATTCTCCTTGTTTTGCTCGGTGAATTTAACCGTTTTCTCTTCCAGAATTTTGTTGGCTAAGTTTTCAAATTCTTTGGTGAATTTCTCTTGAAGTTGTTCTACTTCTTGCTTTTGTTCTTTGTTTCGTTCCAATAAATTATCGAAATCGTTTTCTTTTTTAGCCAAATGAATCGCTAAAGATTCCTTTTCTTTTTGCAGATTTTCTTTTTCGGAAGTAAGTTGCAAAAACGATTTTTCAAACTGATTTCTTTCGGTTTGAAATTGTACTTTCAATTGCTCCATTTGATTCAAAAGTCCGTTAATTCGTTCTTCTAAACCTGATTTTTCGGATTGAGATTGGGATGCGAATATTATTTTTCCAATAAAAATTCCAATTCCTAAGGCAATAATAAATGCGGCAAGTACTAAAAGGGTTTGTGACATGGTGATTGATTTTTTAATATGGTAAAGGTAGCAAAAAATAAAATTTTAAGACAACTTAGCTACTAAAACTCTTCTAAATTTTATTAAAAGTATCTTTATCGATTAAATATTTCATTCGTCGATTTGTAAAGCTAATTGTTTGTTAAACTATTAAAAACAAGTGACTTGACTAAAAATATATCGTACATTTAAAATGTGATTTTGATTAGTTATTGAATATATCGTTAGTTACATATCTAAAAAGAGATTCAGTCGTTTATTCCTCTCAAGTTATAGCAGATCAGAAAAACGTAATAAATCAAAATCGACACAGGGAGGTCTTACACAAGGCCTCCTTATTTTTGTATCACTCCAACAGTTTTTACTATCTTCGCCACACTTAAAACGGAATTTCTAAATGCATCATCACTTTCTTATTCACAAGCCTTACGGATATTTATCGCAGTTTATTTACCAATTAAAACGCAAGAAAAAGTTGTTAGGCGAATTATACGATTTTCCCGAAAACACCATGGCTATTGGTCGTTTAGATGAAGATTCAGAAGGCTTACTTTTATTGACTACCGATGGTATGATGAGCGAAATTGTCCGAAGTAAAAAAGTAGAAAAAGAATATTACGCTCAAGTCGATGGATTGATTACCGAAGAAGCCTTAGAACAATTAAGAAACGGAGTTGAAATCGGCTTACACGGTAAAAAATACAAAACTAAAAAGTGTAAAGCTTTCAAATTAGAATCTATTCCCAATTTAGGAGAGCGTGGCAAAAAGATTCGCGATGAACGCCACGGACCAACGTCTTGGGTTTCGATTACTTTAACCGAAGGAAAATTTCGTCAAGTTCGAAAAATGACTTCTGCAGTTGGTTTTCCTACATTGCGATTGGTTCGTGTACGTGTAGGAAACATTCATTTGAATGATTTAAAAGCGGGTGAAGTTATCGAGGTGAGTAGTTTTGATGTATAAAAAAAAACAGTTACTTCAAGCGAAATAACTGTTTTTATATTTTTGAAATACTATAACGATTATTTGAAAATCTCCCTGAAAAACGTTTTCATAGCTTCCCAACTTCTTTTATCAGCTAATTCGTTGTAAGCAGCGCCTTTGCTGTTATCGCTTCCTGCATCTTTATGTGTGAATGCGTGAACAGAATTCGCATAATAAATCATTTGCCAATCGGCTTTTGAAGTTCTCATTTCGTTTTGGAAGGCTTCTACTTCTTTTGTAGGAACATAAGGATCATCTGCTCCATGTAAAACTAAAACTTTTGCTTTAATTTCATTAGTTGGACTATTCGTAGCTTTTCCTAAACCACCATGAAAAGAAACCACACCTTTTACATTTAAGTTGCCACGAGCCGCTTCGATTGCGCCAGTTCCACCAAAACAATAGCCAATTACTGCAATTTGATTTTTATCGGCACCCGCTTTTACTAATTGGTCAATCGCCAATTGAATTCTTTTTTGATATTCCGCAGGATTGTTTTTATAGAAACCTGCATTTTTTCCAGCTTCTCCTGTATTTTTCGGATTGTTTCCAACGCCGTAAATATCTGCTACAAAAGCATGATAACCTAATTTAGCTAAGGCTTCCGCTGATTCTTTAGCGTGAGCATCAACACCCATCCAAGCGGGTAAAACGATTATGCCAATTTTCTTTGGATTTGCTTTTTGTGCTTTGGCAAAATAGCCTTCTAAATTTTGATTACCATCTGTGTAATCTACTTTTACTAATTGTCCGAAGCTATTCATAGTAGCTAGGATTAAGGTTAAATAAAGGTACTTCATAACTTTTTTTAGTAAAATTATGAAAATTGAAAACACGAAGCGTTAAACAAAAGGTAAAATTGGAATAAATTATTTGATTTTGAACTTGCCAATAGTAGCATCAAAAGTCAAATGTTCGGTATCAAACAACGTATTAAAAATCCCAGTTTGAATTAAATTACAAGGTTGATCTTGTACAATTTGAGTTGGTGTAAACACAATCATTTCGTCTGTCATTTGAATCGCTAAATCGATGTCATGTGTAGAGTAGAGGATGGTTTTACCAGTTTCGTGCGTGAGTTTTTGCAACAGTTTTAATAAAGTAGCTTTGTGAACCAAGTCTAAATGGGTTGTAGGTTCATCCAAAATGATAATCGAAGTATCTTGTGCCAAAGCACGAGCAATTAAAGCAATTTGCAATTGGCCATCACTGATTTCATCATGTTTTTTGTGAACCAAATGTTGGATTTCTGTTAAGGAAATTGCTTCTTCAATTTTGATTTTGTCTTCTTCAGATAATGTTCCTAGCCAATTGGTGTAAGGCTGTCTTCCTAAAGCAATGATTTCGAAAACGGTTAAGTTGCTTGGCGGTAATTTTTCAGTCAAAACGATGCTTAACTCTTGAGCTAAATCAAGCGGTTTGTAACTTTGAAGGGATTTATTGAGTAAATTAACTTCACCTGTTAATGGTGGAATAATTCCAGTTATTGTTTTTAATAAAGTAGATTTTCCAATTCCGTTTTCACCAATTAATGCGATTAATTTACCTTTTTCTAAATTTAGATTGATGTTTTGAGCAATAGTAATCGTTTCCGATTTGGATTTGTAGCCAATCGAAAGATTTGAGGTTTGTATGGTGAAATTTTGTTTACTCATGGTTAAAATCGTTTCTTCTTAACTAACAACCAAATCACTACTGGCGCTCCAATTACTGATGTTATGGCATTTATTGGTAAGGTAATATCATTTCCTGGAACTTGCGCAATCGTATCACAACACAGCATGACAATTGCGCCAAGTAAAAGCGTGCTCCAAAACAACACAAAATGATTACTCGTTTGAAACAATAATTTCGCCATATGAGGAACTGCCAACCCAATAAAAGCAATTGGTCCAGCAAAAGCGGTAATACTGCCTGCTAAAATACTGGTGGCAATAATAATTAAAAAATGCGTTTTCTTATAGTTGATTCCTATACTTTGAGCGTATTTTTCTCCTAATAATAAAGCATTCAAAGGTTTGATTACCATGAAACTGATTCCGATTCCGATGATAACAAAAACGGATAAAAGCGAAATTTCATTCCAGGATAAATTTGAAATGCTTCCCATCGACCAAAAAGTGAATTTTTGTAATTTTTCAGCCGAAGTAAAATACGATAAAACCGAAACTATAGCACTAGTGAAACTTCCAAACATCAATCCGACAATTAGAATAGCCATAGTGTCTTTTAATTTTTGGGAAACCAATAAAACGGCCATAAAAACCAATAAACTTCCTAAACTCGAAGCTAGAATTAATCCGTAATTCGATAAAAAGAAGGATGAGATAAAGGTGGGTAAAAATCCTGTACCTAAAATGATAAACGCCACACCCAAACTCGCACCCGAACTCAATCCCAAAACATAAGGTCCAGCTAATGGATTTCGAAATAATGTTTGCATCAACAAGCCGCTCATTGAAAGTCCGATTCCTACTAAAATTGCGGTTACGGCTTTTGGAAAGCGGAAATTCCACAGAATAATTTCCCAACTTTCCTTACTCATTTCTTGCGATAAAAGTCCGTTAACTACTTCTTTCAAAGGAATAGAAACCGAACCTAGACTGATATTCACCAAAAACAAAAACACCATTACTAAAAGCAAGATGATAAAAAGAAGATTCTGTTTTTTGGTTAATGGCATGCGTTGAATTTTTGGCTAAATTACATTTTTAGAATCTATTTTTGGAACACAGATTAAAGAAATGTGAGAAATTTAAAGAAATGTAATTCCTGTTAATTCGTGAAATTCGTGTCTATTTCAACTTCTCAAAAAAGAACAACTCATAATCCGGTAATACTTCAGGATGTAAAATCTTTACAATGTCTTTCAAAACCAAATCAGGTCGATTTTGTGCTAATTCGTAATAAATAACACCGCCTGTTTTTCCTTTTTTAGTACTAAACGAATACACGTTTTTGTTCTTTACGGCTTTGAAATGAATGTAATTGGGGTTGCTTTCTAAAATTTGTTTGATAGAGCCAAATTGCCCTGGACCAATCCAAAAATCAGCATCTTTGGCTTTGTCTAAAACGCTTTCGAACGATAAAGCTAAACTTCCCGTTCCTTTGGAATCTTTCCATAAATAATTTCCGTTGGCTTCTTTTAAAAAATAGGCTGCCCAACTATCGCCTTGTGGTAAAAACCATTGGTCTTCGTAAATAGCGCCGGCAAAAATGGTAGGTTGGGTTTTGGCATTTTTCGCTAAAGCTAATACGGAATTGTATTCTTTCTCTATCGAATTGAAAATCTCGCTGGCTTTTTCGTCTAAATCATATAATGCACCAAAGAACTTAATCCATTCGGCTTTTCCTAATGGTGTTTTTTCAGTCCAATCGCCATTGAAGATGAATTTTTGACCATTTTTTTCTAAGTTTTTGTAGGTTTTCAAATCGCCATCTACACTAAAACCAACAATGACATCAGGTTGAATGTCTAAAATGACTTCGGTGTTTAATCCTTGATTGGAGCCTAAATCCCTTACTTTTCCTGCATCAATTAAAGCTCTTGTTTTCTCAGATGATATATACTCTGTTGTTGGGAAACCAATTAAAGTATTTTCAACGCCTAAAGCTTCTAGAGCAGGAATATGCGTCGTTGAAGTAACGATTACTTTTTTAATTGGTACTTCAATCGAAGTAAATTGTTGTAAACTATCTGGTATTTGAACACCTTTTTTATGAAGTATGTAAGTGTATTCATTTTTAGCTTCAGGATACACATTCGAAACTTTTACAACCGAAAAACCATCGTATTTTTCAATAGAAAATCCTTCCGCATGTTGAATGCTATTTTCTACAGAAGTAGTAAGATTTACTGAGTTTTCCGATTCTTTACATTGAATAAATCCTAAAAATAAAATGACTAAAAAGAAATAATGACGCATGAAAATGTTTTTTGCAAAAGTAGTTTTTTATTTTTTTGCCACGGATTATAAAGATTAAAAAGGATTTTATTTGTGATACTTTGTGAAAACTTCGTGTAGCTTTGTGTAACAAATAAGACAGAAAGAAACTGACAAAATCATTAAATTTGCCATAAAAAAAACATGAGAACAGATTCAAACGCTTTCATTTATGCAGTAGCCACGATTGTAATTGCACACTTTGTTATTGGTTTTATTTGGTTGTGGCGTAAGATGAATAAGAAGAAGTAAATTGTTATTTGTTGTAGAATGTTTTTTAAAAATTGCATTCTATTAAAATTAATGTAAATTTGCACCCGAATTTTGGTTGTTGTTTCTGATTTTTTCAAAACAACATTAAAAGGGAATTAGGTGTAAGACCTAAGCTGTACCCGCAACTGTAAGCTATAAAGCTTGTTATTATCTACATTACCACTGTTGTTAATTTAGAATTAAGAATTCTGAATTTAGAAAATTTCTAACTTCTAACTTCTAATTTCTAACTTTCGATGGGAAGGTTGATAACAAGACGCAAGCCAGGAGACCTGCCAATTCGTTGAGTAACAAACTTTCGGGAAAAAAAGTTTGAGTATGGGTAAATTCTGTGCTTTTCTCCCCAATTTATTAAAATTTTTATTAACCTTAAAATGAACAAAAAGTTTATTGGCTTAAGTGTTTTTACACTTGCTACTGCTTTTGCGTATGCTCAAGAATCAGATACGCTAAAAGTTACTAATTTAAAAGAAGTTGTTGTTTCAGACACTAAATTTGCACAAAGCAAAGAAAAATCAGGTAAAATTATTGAAGTGATTACCGCTCAAGACTTAGAAGCTAAAAAAGGTCAAAATTTGGCTAACGTTTTGAGTCAGGTTGCTGGAGTGGAAATCAACGGGAATCAGTCGTTTAACGGAAAAAATTTAGGCTATTACATTCGTGGTGGTCGTAATCGTCAAGTAGCCATTTATATTGATGGTGTTCCAGTAACGGATGCTTCGGGTATTAATTTAGAATACGATTTGCGTTTGATTCCTGTAGAACAAATTGAGAAAATTGAAGTCATGAAAGGCGCTTCGAGTACGTTATACGGAACAGGAGCTGCGACTGGAGTTATCAATATTACGTTGAAAAAATCAGCTAAAAAGGAAATTTCTGGAAATGCGTACATCCATATGGGGACGCAAAATACTTCGGAAACTTCAAAAACAAGTGCTCAAGATTTCAATCAAGGATTATCGGTAAATGGAACGATTAATAAAGTTTCCTACATGACGACTTTAAACAGTACCGAAACCAAAGGTATGTCCGAAGCTGCTGGAGAAAATTTTGAAGAAGATACGTTTTCGAGAGTGAATGTGTTGCAAAAAATTGGTTTCAAAGCAAACGATAAATTAAGTTTTGAGTTTTTTGGAAATTACGACCGAATTAAAAATACGTTTGACAATTCTTTTGACGGAATTATCGCTAATGCAGATGATTTGAACAACAATAGTTTTTCAGAACAGTTCAGAATCGGATTCTTGCCAAAGTATAAATACAACAAAGGAGAATTTGCAATCAATGCGGGTGCTTCAACTATTGATAGAGTTTTAAATATTTCAAATTCTTGGTCGGGAACTATTGATAATTACAATTATTCAGGAAGAAGTGCTTCGATTGATGCTTTCAATAAATACAATTTTAGCAAACAAGTATATTTAGTTTTAGGTACGCAATATCAGTATTTCGATATGGCACAAAATACTAATGGAGTAGTGGATGCGGTTAAAGAAAAGGCGAAATTCAATTTATTTGATCCTTATGCAACGGTTGTATTTAACTCTGAATTTGGTTTGAACATTAACGCAGGAGCTCGTTTCAATATACACAGCGAATACGGAAATCAAGTAGTGTATAACTTTAATCCGAGTTATTCATTTGAGAACTTACCATTGAAAGTTTTAGCTTCGTATAGTACGGCTTACATCACGCCAAGTTTATACCAATTATATGGTCCTTATGGAAATTTAGATTTAACTCCAGAAGAAAATGCTACGGTAGAATTTGGTTTTGAATCGCAATTATTGGATAAAAAATTAACAATTAATGCGGTTGGTTTTTATAGAGAAGAAGAAAATACTTTTGGATTCTATTACAATTCAGCAACATTTGAATCCTATTATATTAATATTGACGGAACTTACAATGCTAAAGGAGTTGAAGCAAGTGTTCGTTATACATTATCTGAAAGATTCAATATTGGAGGAAATTATACGTTTACTCAAGTTGAAGAGCAATTAAACCGATTAATTCCAAAACACAAAGGAAATGTCGATTTGAATTACAAATTCAAAAGAGGAACTTTCGGTATCAATTATCAATATGTAGATCATAGAAGCGATGCTTTTTATGATATGAATATTTGGGCAACACAGGCTGTTAATTTAGCTGCTTATCAGTTGGTTAATTCGAATATTTCATATGAATTATTACCAAAGCGTTTGCATATTTTTGGAACTGTAACCAATATTTTAAACGAAGATTTCCAAGAAGTAATTGGTTATAATACAAGAGGAAGAAATTATAAATTAGGTTTGAATTTCATGTTTTAACTAAAGTTTAATTATTTGATTTTAAAAGGTTTTGGTAGTTTTTTGCCAAAACCTTTTTTTTATTTGTAACAAAATTAAATTACATTCGTCTTCATTATAAACCAACTAACTAAAATGAACCAAAACGAGTTTGTACAAATAATTACTCCTTTTAAGGATAAGTTATTTCGTTTAGCGAAGCGAATGCTCGTTAGTACAGAGGAAGCAGAAGATGCCACTCAGGAGGTTTTAATGAGGTTGTGGAATAAAAATAGTGCTTTAGAACAATACAATAGTGTTGAAGCTTTAGCGATGACGATGACCAAGAATTATTGTTTGGATCAACTCAAGAGCAAAAGAGCTACGAATTTGCAAATTGTGCATAACAACTATCAAGACAAGCAAGCGAGTGTTGAAACACAAATAGAGCATCAAAATACGTTGCAATGGGCCGAAAAGTTAATGAACGATTTACCAGAACAACAACGATTAATATTACAACTAAGAGAAATTGAAGAATACGAATTTTCGGAAATTGCTCAAGTATTAGAAATGAATGAAACAGCGGTTCGAGTGGCTTTATCAAGAGCACGAAAAACCTTAAGAGAACAAATTGAAAAAACACATAATTATGGAACTCAAGTTAGTTGAACAATTATTGGAAAAATACTTTCAAGGAGAAACTACAATAGCAGAAGAAAAACAATTAAAGGCCTATTTTTCTTCCAACGATGTGGCGCCATATTTGGCAAAATATCAATCGCTATTTGGTTACTTTGAAACCCAAAAAGAAACGCAATTCGAGCAAAAACTTCCATTACAACCTAGAAAACAAAATACTGTAAAATGGATAGGCATCGCAGCAAGTTTTGTTGTACTTTTTGGATTGGCAACCTTCTATTTTTATCCATCCGAACCTAAGCATGAAGATTTAGGAACATATGATAATCCAGAAGAAGCCTTTGCCGCCACACAAAAAGCTTTGTTGATGGTTTCAGAACAAGTTAACATTGGCATGGAAAGTGTAGTATATTTAGAAGAATACGAAAAAACAAAAAAAACAATTTTTAAATAATAAGAAAAATGAAAAATTTAGTAGTAGTTATAGCTTTTTTAATGGCATCAATCTCTTCATTTGCTCAAAATACAGCATTTGATAAGTTTGAGGATAATCCATTGGTTCAATCTGTTATTGTTAACAAAACAATGTTCCAAATGATGAGTAAAGTAAAAGCTGATCCAAAAGATAAAGAATTGCAACAATATTTTAACTTGCTTAAAAAATTAGATAACTTAAAAGTG
The DNA here is from genome assembly GCF_041911335.1 of Flavobacterium sp. Lineage (GTDB taxonomy): Bacteria > Bacteroidota > Bacteroidia > Flavobacteriales > Flavobacteriaceae > Flavobacterium. Next base: position 31,328 of record NZ_JAYRPD010000036.1, on the reverse strand, counting down.
TTTACAACTAGTAATTCAAAATTAGGTGCCGATATGAAAGCAACTGTAAATAGTTACTTAAAATCGAATCCTTTAGAAGAATTGATGCGTGTGAATGGCGATGGTAAAAATGTAAAAATTTATGTAAAATCAGGTGCTAACGAAAACATTGTAAAAGAACTTTTAATGTTTATAGAAGGGGCTAATATGAAAGATGCTAGTACAATTGTTTTATCATTAACTGGAAACTTTAGCTTAGATGAAATTTCTATGTTAACTGAAAAAATGAATTTACCTGGTGGTGATGATTTGAAAAAAGCTTCAAAAAAATAAACTATGAAAAAGTTTCTATTACTTGTTTCAAGTGTGATTTTACTTTGGAGTTGTGAAGACAAACCCACACTTCAAAAGTATTTTGTAAAAAATACGGAATCGCCTAAGTTTATTGCATTAGACTTAGCTTCCAATATCATTAAAACGGATAAAGTTGCATTATCTGAAACAGAAAAAGCAGCATTAGAGTCGTTTGAAAAAATGAATATTTTAGCTTTCAGAGCTGATTCAACTGATATTGCCGGATATGATAAAGAAATCAAAGAAGTGAAAGCTATTTTGAAAGACGAAAGCTATCAACAATTAATGAAAGCTGGTTCTGGAAATGATGGTGCCGCTATTTATTTTGTAGGAAATGATGACGAACATATTGAGGAGTTTGTTGTTTTAGCTGGAAAGAAAGAAAATGGTTTTGCAGTAGTTCGTGTTTTAGGAAACGATATGAATCCGACTCATATCATGAATATGCTGAGTTTACTCCAAAAATCTCAAGTTGATATGGAGCAATTGAAACCCTTGCAACAACTTATGAAATAAAAAAAAATCCCGCAGCCGCGGGATTTTTTAGTTTTTGAAATATTTCAATGGAACGATTAACATTCCGAAACACTCTCCATGTTCTTTTCCAATGTGTTTGTGATGCATTTTGTGAGCTCTTCTAACAGCTTTAGCATAACGATTATTGGCGTTTCTGAATAATTTAAATCGTTGGTGAATAAAAATATCATGTACTAAGAAATAAGCTATTCCATAAGCTAAAATTCCAAGTCCAATTGCTAAACCGTAAATGAAAATATCATATTTCCATAATAGGAAACAACCGATACTTACAATTGCATAGAAAATAAAGAAAGCATCATTTCGTTCAAACCATGAATCGTGATCTTTCTTGTGATGATCGGCGTGTAAACTCCATAAAAAACCATGCATGATGTATTTGTGACTAAACCATGCCATGAATTCCATAAAGCAAAAAGTGGTTAAAAAAACTAAGATATGTATCCACATAATATTTTAAATTTCAATAATTAATTTTATTTAAGATGCTGAAACGAGTTCAGTAAGACAAAAATAGTTACAAAATATTCAATCTGTAATTCAAATAGCATTTTGCTAAAAGACCTACTTTTTCGTAATCAGGAACACGAATTCTCGTATTTTTGATTTCCACAGAAGGTGTTTTCTTCAATTTACTCAATAATTTCTTGTAGTAAATGTAAGCAGTGTAAACTCCAAATTTAGCTTCGATTGGTAATTTTTGAATTCCTTCGAATCCAGCATCAAAATCGGCTTGAATTTCAGCTATAATTTGTTGTTTAGATGCTTCATCCAATCGCGATAAATCAGTATTTGGAAAATAGGTTCTGCTTAAATCCTCAAAATCAGCTTTTAAATCGCGTAAGAAATTTACTTTTTGAAATGCCGAACCTAATCGCATAGCGCTGTGTTTTAATTCTTCGTATTTTTCATCATTTCCGTTTACAAAAACCTTCAAACACATTAAACCCACAACATCAGCCGAACCATAAATGTATTGATTGTATTCTTCCACAGTAGTGTAAACCGATTTGTGTAAATCTAATTTCATACTGTGCATAAACGCATCAATCAATTCCATTGGAATGTTGTATTTGTTTACCGTATGTTGAAATGAATTTAAAATAGGGTTTAAACTTATCTTTTGCGAAAGCGCTAAGCTTAATTCGTTTTCAAATTGCGAAAACAAAGCTTCTTTATCGTAGTCGTGAAAAGTGTCAACAATTTCGTCAGCAAATCGAACAAATCCGTAAATATTATAAATATCCTGACGGATGCTTGGTGCTAACATTTTTACAGCAGATGAAAATGACGTACTGTACGCTTTAGTAACTTTTATGCTACAATCAAATGAAACGTTATCAAAAATGGACTTCATATTATTGATACTTTTTTATTAAATCGGCAACTAATTTTCCTGAAATTAAGGACGGCGGAACTCCTGGTCCTGGTACGGTTAACTGTCCAGTAAAATACAAATTTTGTACTTTTTTACTTTTCAATTTAGGTCTTAAAAAAGCGGTTTGCAATAAGGTATTGGCCATACCATACGCATTCCCTTTGTACGAATTATATTCTTTAACAAAATCATTTACACAAAACGATTCTTTAAAGATAATATTATTTTTCACACTTTGATTAGTTAGCTGTTCTAATCGTGTTATTATTTTTTCAAAATAAAGTTCTCTTAGTTCCAGAGTATCTTCTAATCCTGGTGCTAATGGAATCAGAAATATTCCTGCTTCTTTTCCTTCTGGAGCTGAATTTTCATCGGTTTTTGATGGAAAACTTGCGTAAAACAAAGGTTCTTCAGGCCATTTTGGATTATCATAAATAGCCTCGGCATGAATATCGAAATCAACATCGAAGAATAAAGAATGATGTTCTACGTTTTCAATTTTCTTATCAAACCCAACATAAAATAGGAGCGAAGAAGGAGCAAACGTTTTGTTTTCCCAATATTTCTCAGAATATTGACGATATTTCTTATCCAATAAGGTTTCTGAATGATGATAATCGGCACCACTTAGAATTACATCTGCTGTGATAATTTTATTATTTACTAATAAACCAGAAGCTTTTCCATTAGTAACATCAATTTTCTGAACATTAGCATTGGTTTCGATTTTTACACCTAATTCTTTAGCTAAAGTTTCCATAGCTAAAATTACCGAATACATTCCGTTTTTAGGATGCCAAGTTCCTAAACCAAAATCGGCAAAATTCATAAAGTTGTAAAAAGAAGGCGTGTCGCTTGGTTTAGCACCTAAAAATAAAACTGGAAATTCTAAAATTTGAACTAGTTTTATGTTTTTGAATCTTTTACGAACATCTTTTTTGATGTTACTGAAGAATTGATTCACTTTTTTAGCGGTTTCTAACGTAATTAGTTCTAATGGTGATTCTCCCGGACGATAAACTAAATCCTTAATGGCAATATCATAATTGCTTTTAGCTTCTGCCATAAATTGCTCTAATTGTTTTCCGCTTCCTTTCTCAATGGATTCAAAAGTTTTTACAATTTCGGGTAAGTTATCGGCAATGGTTACAAAATCTAAATGTCCAAAATAGACTTGGTAGGCCGGAGAAAGCTTAATTAACTCGTAATAATCTGACGGTTTCTTGTTGAAATCAGCAAAGAAACGTTCGAATACATCAGGCATCCAATACCATGTTGGCCCAATATCGAAAGTAAAGCCTTCCTTTTTAAGTTGACGAGCTCTTCCTCCTATGGTACTATTTTTTTCGTAAACAGTCACATCGTTACCTTGTTTTGCTAAATAGCAAGCTGCAGCTAACGAAGAAAATCCTGAACCGATTATGACAATTTTTTTACTCACTTGTTTTTATTTTGTTTAACAAAAATAGTAAAAAAGTTAAACAAAACAAATCTTTTTACAAAGTATTTGAAAGTTCTTCTATACTATCAAATACACGTACGTTATTTTTGATGACTTTGGATGATATGGATTGCGTCATTCTACCTAATAATAACAATTCATGATTGGTGTTTTCAATTAGTTTCGCTTGAATATCAATTATATAATTGTCAATTTCTTCCTGATTTGGTTCAACGGTTAAATAACTAACAAAAGATATTTTTTCGTACGAATTAATTAAATCTAACAAGCTGTCAGTTGGAATACTTTCTCCAAGATAGATGGTTTGGTAGCCTTTTAATAAGATTTCGTAATTCAAATACATCAATCCAAGTTCATGAACTTCATTTAATGGAAGAAATAACACAAAAACTTTGTCTGTTCTTGTTGGTTCTTGTATTTGTACTTTTTCTGTATTTATTAAAAGTTTTTGTTTGATTAAATAACTAATGAAATGTTCGTGTGCTGGAGAAATGGTCTCGGTTTGCCAAAGAAATCCAATTTCTTGCATAAGTGGTATGAAAACGGTATAAAATACTTCACGAAATGATTTTTCACTTAGTAATTGGTTATAAGTATTAAAAAACAAAGATTGATCAAAATTCATCATCGCCATTTTAAAAGTACTAATAGCATGATTTTTAGCACTTTTTTCGGAAATAATATCGTTAGCTAGTTTGTTAATCTGCTCTTGAGTTAACGAACCAATTTTAGATATTTTATATCCGTAATTATGAAGCAAAACGATGTTTAATAGTTTTTGTAAATTCTTAATATCATACGAACGAATGTTAGTATCAGAGCGCATAGGTTCTAAAACATTATAACGTTTTTCCCAAATACGAATAGTATGTGCTTTTATGCCTGAAAGATTTTCTAAATCTTTGATACTGAATACATTTTTAACGTTGTTCATCTCTGATTGCATTTTTGTTTAACAAAAGTAATAAAAAAAGTGAACAAAAAAAGTATTTTGGTAAAAATGTTTAACGATAGTCTGAATTTGGTTAAACAAATAAGATATAGGGGATAGGATTGTGAGAAAATTGAAACAAAAGTGACCAAGGAGGGATTTGAACCCTCACGCCCTTACGAGCACCACCCCCTCAAGATGGCGAGTCTACCGTTTCTCCACTTGGCCTTAAACAACAAAGACGTTGCATTGCAACGTCTTTAATTTTTTGTGACCTGGCTGGGATTCGAACCCAGGACCCCATCATTAAAAGTGATGTGCTCTACCAGCTGAGCTACCAAGTCGGTGCGTTCAAGAAATAAGTTTTATGTAGTGACCTGGCTGGGATTCGAACCCAGGACCCCATCATTAAAAGTGATGTGCTCTACCAGCTGAGCTACCAAGTCATTTTATTTCCTTGAATGCGGGTGCAAATATATAAACATTTATTTATTTTGCAATGGGAATTTCTTATAAATTTGTCTTTTTTTACAATTAATTTCTTAACCCTTTAATTTATAAGGGATTATTTATGAAAATAATATTATTAGGTTACATGGGTTGTGGTAAGTCGGTAATAGGTGCTTTTTTAGCAGAGAAGCTTCAAATTCCTTTTTTTGATTTAGACCAAGAAATAGAAAAAGAAACTCAAGTTTCAATTGCTGAATCGTTTCAAACCAGAGGTGAAATTTATTTTCGTAAAAAAGAAAATGAAATTCTGAAAACTTTTTTAGCGAAAGAAAATGACTTAGTTTTAAGTTTAGGTGGAGGAACACCTTGTTATTATAACAATCATGAATTATTGCTTCAAGAGGATGTGTTTTCTATTTATTTAAAAGCATCAGTTGATACATTGGTAAGTCGATTGATAAAAGAGAAAGCCCAACGTCCATTGCTTCACAATCAAGATGAGGTTAGTTTGAAAGATTTTATCAATAAACATTTATTCGACCGAAACTTTTATTATCATCAGGCAACGAAAATAGTTACCGTAGATGATAAGTCGGTAGATCATATTGCAAATGAAATAAAGAACTTGTTAGCTTAAGTAAGCATACGAGTTGTTTTCTTCAAAAACCACTTGAATGTGTTCTTGTAGAGAAGTCGATAATGATAATCCTTTAAAATCAGCCTTTACGGGGTATTTTTTGTGATTTCGGTCTACTAAAACAGCTGTTTTAAATTTGCTTAAAGGAACTTCTAAAAAGTGTTTCACACCATAAATTAAGGTAGTTCCAGAACTCAAGACATCGTCAATTAAGACTAAGGCTTTGTTTTTATAATCTTCGGGAGTTATAGAAGTCGTTACAACATCTTGTGGCTTTTGCTTATTGATTTTAACTTCACAAAGCGTTACATTTAAATCCGAAATTAAAGCTAATTCTGTAGCTATTTTTTCAGCAAAAATAAATCCGTTGTTAGCAATTCCAGCCAAAATTACTTCTTCTTCATTAACGAAGGTTTCGTAAATTTGGTAAGCAATTCGTTTGGTTTTGTGTTTGATTTCTTCGTGCGTTAAAATAATATTTTCCATGTGTGTTGTTATTTGACTTCAAAGATAAAAAAGAGTTCTTTATTTTCTCGCGGCTTTATTGAATTATGTGCTTTTTCTAGTGTTTTGATGGTGAATTTATCTGAAAATAGATTCAGATATTCAGCTGTCGAACCCCCAAATGGTGGACCTTCTGTTGTTAATTGGAAGTCAAATAATAATCCCGCTAATTTTCCTTTTAGATTTAAAAGCGAAGCCATTTTTTCAACATATTGCGGACGCATTTCAGGAGGTAAAGCGCAGAAAAACGTTTGTTCTAAGATTAAATCGAAAGTCATATCCAAGGCAAAAAAATCGGAATGGATTAAATGAGAAACAAATTCTGGTTTTCTTTTTTTAATATTTTCCAAAGGAGTTTCTGCAATATCAACAACAAAAACATTTTGAAATCCGTTTTCAATTAAATAGTCAAATTCATAACCATTTCCTGCTCCTGGAATTAAAATTTTCAGATTTTTATCGGTCAATTGGTCGATATATTCCTTTATTGGAGTAGTGATGGCTCCAGCATCCCAACCCGTTTCTCCTTTTTGATAGCGTTCTTCCCAGTAATTCATCTTATTCAAATTCTTCAGTCTCGATATTGTCATCTAAATAGTCGTCGATATCTCTACGTTCTTTTTTAGTAGGACGACCCGTTCCATTTGCTCGGTAGTGTTCTTTTGATAATTTTAGTAATTCCAAATGTTCAAAAGCTTCTTTCGGAGTTTCGTCTTTTCGATATATGTCTAACAATTTAGCTCCCAAACGATTTTGAGGGACATCTAAAATGGTTAATTTATAATTGATTTGGTCTTTTCTTAATGTAATTTTATCGGTTGGGAATATTTCTCGAGATGCTTTTGCAACTTGACCGTTCACAGTTACATGACCTTTTTTTACTGCTTCTGCTGCAATGCTTCGGGTTTTGTAATATCGTAAGCACCATAAAAGTTTATCTATACGCATAATATAAATCAAAAAACCTTGTTAATATTTCTACAAAAATAAATGAAAATTGTATCTTGCGCCCTATAAATTTTATAATAATGAAAAGCCTTTTAAAAACACTTTTGACTTTTGCACTAATTGTTAGTCTTTTTTCGTGTGAAGAAGATGATGGTGTTTCTTTGACTCCGGTTAGACCCTATGATGAGGTCTTTGTAGAAGATAGTACTAAGATTAGAGATTTTATGAATAGTCATTATATTACGTATGATTCTGATTATAATGTTACTTTTACTCAAATTCCAGATGGAGGAACTCAAACCCCTATTTCAGAAATGAATGAATTGGATACTATTCAAAGAAAAATACATGATATTACCTATGTTATCTATTATTTAAAATTAAGAGAAGGTACAGGCGAAAATATAACAAGGGTAGATTCTTCATTTGTTTCATACAAGGGAGTTATTTTTAACAAAACTACCACTGATGATGAAGTAACCTATAATCAGACTGTTTTTGATAATAAGCAAACTCCAATTTGGTTATCTTTAGATGAAGTAATCAGAGGATGGTCTGAAATTATTCCTTTGTTTAAAACAGGCGATTTTACAACGCAAACAGATGGTTCAATTTCATATAATAATTATGGTGCAGGAGTGATGTTTATTCCTTCAGGTTTAGCTTATTTTAGTACTGGTACTTTAACAATTCCTTCCTATACACCAACCATTTTTACTTTTAAACTTCATAATTTAAGACGAAGAGATCATGATCAGGATGGTATTTTGTCAATGCATGAGTATGGTAATCCTTTGGATGAAGATAGATTTAAAAAAGATGCAATTGATACTGATGGTGATGGAAGGCCAGACTATTTAGACATTGATGACGATGGAGATGGTTATTTAACGAAGACTGAAGTTAGGTTTACGTATGTAGATGGAGGTCAGACAATAACTAGTTATTATCCATTTCAAGGAGCAACAACAGATGATCCATCAACGCCATATGATGATAGAAGAGGCATACCAAGAAAATTCACGGGTCCAATTGTTTCACCTTCAACATTACCTTCACCTATTGAAGCCGATTTTACGGATGTTGCTAGATTGAGAAGACATTTAGATAAGACGTGCAAGCCACCTTATCAAAATTAAAAATATTCAAACAAATTAGTTTGAAAATAAAAAAAGCAACTTTTAGGAGTTGCTTTTTTTATTACCTCTCTTTTTTTAAATAAAAAGTATCAGAGATATGTTTTAATTATAAACTATCAAGTAAAACGGATAAATTTTGTGTAATAAATGAAATAAAGCGAGAGAAAAGACAAACTCTATTGCTATTTCAAAAACACATCATAACCAAAACGCAACAACGCCAATCCTACCACAATCAAAAAGAAAACGCGAATAAATCCGTTGCCTTTTGAAATGGCTAATCGGGCTCCTAACCAAGAACCTGTAACGTTGCAAATTGCCATTGGAATTGCAATTGTCCAAATGATTTTTCCTTTTAAAACGAATAAAGTTATGGAACCAATGTTGGTCGCCAAATTGACTAATTTCGCATAGATATTCGCTTTTAAAAAATCGAACCCTAGAATAGCAATAAACGCCATAATTAGTAAACTTCCTGTTCCTGGACCAATGAATCCATCGTAGAAACCTAAAAAAATTGAAATTATAATTCCGTAAATATAGGTTTGCTTTTGAGTCAGTTTATTAATTTGAAATTGTCCAAAATCTTTTTTAAAATAAGTATAAAGCAATAGCAAAATCAAAACTACAAACAGTAAGGGTTTCATGAAATCGTTTTGCATTACGTTGAGTAAACTCGAACCTAAATAAGCAAATATGAAAGAAACAATTGCTAATACAAAAAACAACTTCCAATTCACTTTTGCCGATTTCAAATAGTGATAGGTTGCCATACTTGTTCCACTAAACCCTGGTATTTTTAGCGTTCCAATAATGGAAGCAACAGGTACATTAGGCAATAAAATTAAAGCTGCTGGAGTTTGAATCAAACCTCCTCCACCTACAATAGCATCGATAAAACCCGCTAAGAAGGATGCTGTGCAGAGAAAAATAATGATGAAGGTTTCCATTTTAAAATATCAAGTTCAAGGGCAAAAATCAAATTCAATTGCAAAAATAGGAACACTGATTGGAGAAATTGAAAAAATCTCTATATTATTTTTAAATTAATAAATCAAGTGTTGAAGAGATTCCTAACGGAATTATTATAAAGTTGACAGATATAATTCTTTTATGAACTTTTAAAAGTAAACCATTCAACTTAAAAATTATATGACTTATATGGTTTAATGAGAAGCTGAAATAAGTTCAGCTTGACAAGTAGTAGTTTATTTGATTACAATAAAAAATCCCAATTTTATTATTAATTGGGATTTTAATTATTATTTATAAGTTATGTATTGATCTTGCCAATTTTTATAAACTATTCCAGCAAATTTACCATTTTTTTGAACCCAGATTCGTATTTCTTTTAACGGTACATTTTTCTCAAAATTAGCTTTATATCTATAAATTAAACAATTATCTCTGTAAGTATTGTCTATAATTTCAATAAGCTTCATATCAATAAACTTACCATGATTTTTATCTAAATGATCACAAGCTTTTTGCATTTCAGCTAATGAGAGTTTCGCTAAACCCTCTGAAACTTCTTTTGTACTTAACTGAATAAACTCTCTAGTAATACATGTTTCTAAAATTCTTTTCCCAAAATCATAAACTCTTTGCTTTTCATTTTCCGAAACAGCATTTAATGATAATTTTGGATAAGTTGTTTTACAAGAAGTTAGCAAAACAACAAACACTAATAATAAAACATTTTTCATTAAAAGATATGGTATTAAAAAAAGATACTAATATTTACAAACTGAACACTAAATTATACTCTTACGATATTAGCTCCGATAACTCTTAACCTTTCATCAATTCTTTCGTAACCTCTGTCGATTTGTTCGATATTTTGGATAGTTGAAGTACCTTTAGCTGTTAAAGCTGCAATTAACAATGAGATTCCGGCACGAATGTCTGGCGAACTCATAGTTGTAGCTTTTAGTTGCGATTGGAAATTATGCCCCATAACCACAGCTCTGTGCGGATCACATAACATAATTTTTGCACCCATATCAATTAATTTATCTACGAAGAACAAACGGCTTTCAAACATCTTTTGGTGAATTAACACATCGCCTTTTGCTTGTGTACAAACTACTAAAACGATACTCAATAAATCTGGTGTAAATCCTGGCCATGGAGCATCAGAAACGGTTAAGATAGAACCATCGATATCGGTCTTGATTTCGTATCCATCTTTGTGAGCAGGAATGTAAATATCATCGCCTTTTCTTTCTAACGTAATTCCTAATTTTCTAAACACGTTTGGAATTTGTCCTAAGTTCTCCCAACTCACATTTTTAATTGTAATTTCGCTTCTTGTCATAGCTGCAAGACCAATCCAAGAACCGATTTCAATCATGTCAGGTAAAATACGGTGTTCACAACCACCTAAACTTTCTACTCCTTCAATCGTTAATAAGTTTGACCCAACACCGGTGATTTTCGCACCCATAGAGTTTAACATTTTACACAATTGCTGTAAGTATGGTTCGCAAGCTGCGTTATAAATTGTTGTTGTTCCTTCTGCTAAAACGGCTGCCATAACAATATTTGCAGTTCCGGTTACCGAAGCTTCGTCTAACAACATATAAGAACCTTGTAATCTTCCGTCGATTTCCACTCCGTAGAAATGGTCTTCTCTTTCGTATCTGAATTTTGCTCCAAGGTTAATAAAACCTTCAAAGTGTGTATCTAAACGACGACGCCCAATTTTATCTCCTCCTGGTTTTGGAATATATCCGCAACCAAAACGCGCTAATAAAGGTCCCACAATCATAATAGAACCTCTCAAACTTCCCCCTTCTTTTTTGAACGCTTCCGTTTTTAAGTAGTTTACATTTACTTCATCTGCTTGAAACGTATAATCGCCAGGTCCATTTTTTTGAATTTTAACTCCTAAATTACCTAAAAGCGTAATCAATTTGTTAACATCAATAATATCTGGAATATTCGTTACTCTAACTTTTTCAGAAGTTAACAAAACAGGACATAACACTTGTAACGCCTCATTTTTAGCGCCTTGTGGTGTAATTTCTCCTTTTAATGCTTTTCCTCCTTCAATTTTAAATGTTCCCATGCAACTACTTATTTTTTAAATGTATTTTTATTTTGATTGTTTTTATTCATATGTCCTTTGTTGTTACCGTTTTTCTTAACAATCCCAGGTTTACTTGTACCAAATTGGGTTTTATTCGAAACTTTCTTGTTCACTTTCATTAAATCGTGTGTATTCGAAAGTTCTTCATTGGATTTCGAAAGATTTAATTTTCCTCCTGAAAGCTCTAATAAATGCTCGAAAATAACTTCATCCGTTACCGTGTCTTTGTTCCAACTCAAATAACACTTTTTCATGTGATTTGCGATTACTAGAACTAAAGCGTTTTTGAGTTCGCTTTCTTCCCAACTGTTCGCTACATCAATCATGTATTTGATGTTATTTCCGTAAAAACGATATTTCGGGAAATTTTGCGGATATTTTAATCGTTCTGGCTTTTGAGTCAAAATATCTTTTGATGGAATTGGATAAGGCGAATCGACATCCAATTTAAAATCGGACATTATAAACAACTGATCCCACAATTTATGCTGGAAATCCAACACATCTCGTAAATGCGGATTCAACGAACCCATCACCGAAATAATGTATTTTGCCGCCTTGTTTCGCTCCTCACGATCTTCTATTGATGTAGCTTGATCGATTAATTTCTGCAAATGTCTTCCGTATTCCGGAATAATCAAATGCGGACGTTGCGAATTATATTCTAAATAACTTACTTCTTCTTGCATGTTTATTTTATAATGAAATGATGCCTTCAATGTCCGAAACCTCAATGTATTTATCAATTACACTTTGAGGATTTGGCATATTTACACTTACAGAAACACTCGTAAACTTACCTGTTTTCGATTGTTGCGTTGTGATAACCGCTCCCATATTATTAAAAGCCGCTTCTACTTTTGCAATACTATGCACATCAGACGGCATAATAAATTTATACAAATACTCTGAAGGCCAAAGCGTTGAGTTTGTTAATTCTTCTTTTAATCTTGCGTAAAAATCTTCTGTTTTCTTATCCATCATCATTTCGTATTAGGAAAAGCAAATATACTTTATTCTCTTTAGAATTGTATTGTAGTAACTTATAATTTTCAACCTAGATTCCGCATTAGAAATCTACTCCAACTAAATTCTTCTTCAAAAACAAGAACTTACTCCCATTTTTAAATTCAAAATACATTAGTATTACATCTTTAAAAATAGTCCGTGAGCTCTTGATTTTATTGAATAATTCAGTTTCGCTACGAAGTCCAATACGGATTCTAGGTTTAAAGTTGATTAGATTTTGAAAAAAACTTACTTTTGCGCCTTAGTATTTCCAATATGAATAAAGAAATTGTGGTTTTAATTGGTGGTCCAAGCTCTGGAAAAACCACCTTAATCGAAGCATTAAAAGAAAAAGGACACACTTGTTACCCTGAGGTTTCGCGCGAAGTTATTCGTGAAGCGCAAGAACAAGGCATTGAACAATTGTTTCTTGAAAAACCACTTTTATTCAGTGAATTGCTGCTTGAAGGCAGAAAAAGACAATACAAAGAAGCTTTGGATGAAGAAGCGAATATCGTTTTTTTAGACCGAGGTATTCCAGATGTTTTAGCCTACATGCATTATATTGGTGATTCCTATCCTGCTTTTTTTGATAAAGCTTGTCATGATCATAAATATTCAGCCATTTTTGTTTTACCTCCTTGGAAAGAAATCTATGTGAGTGATGCAGAGCGCTATGAAACTTACGAACAGGCCGTTTTAATTCATGAACATTTGATGGAAACCTACAAGAAATACGGTTACTCTATAACAGAAGTCCCAAAAGATACGGTTGAAAATCGTGTGGATTTTATTATGAAACATCTTGTTAAATAATTTTTTTTGTAATTTAGTGTTTCTAAAAGCCAATTCACATGTCGGAAGCCTTACAAATTCTTCAAAAATATTGGAAACACGATAGTTTTAGGGAACCTCAAGAAGAAATCATTCAGTCGGTTTTAAGTGGAAATGATACGTTTGCGCTATTACCAACAGGAGGAGGAAAATCTGTGTGTTTTCAAATTCCGGCGATGATGTTGAATGGTATTTGCTTGGTGATTTCGCCTTTGATTGCTTTAATGAAAGACCAAGTTCAGAATTTACAAAGCAAAAATATCAAAGCGATTGCTTTAACTGGTGGCGTTTCCCAAGATGATGTAATTGATATTTTAGACAATTGCCAATTCGGAAATTACAAATTCTTATATCTTTCTCCCGAACGTTTACAACACGATTGGATTGTGGAACGTTTGAAACAATTACCCATCAACCTTATCGCTATTGACGAAGCGCATTGTGTGAGCCAATGGGGTCATGATTTTAGACCGGCTTATTTGAAAATTTCGGCTTTAAAAGAGCATTTCCCAACAACTCCTTTTCTAGCTTTGACGGCTACTGCCAATAAGAGAGTTCAAGAAGATATTTGTACGAATTTAGCTTTGGTTAATCCGAAAGTATTTACAAAGTCATTTACTCGAGAAAACTTAGCCTATCATGTCATAAAAACCGAAGATAAGCTTTTCAAAATACAGCAGATTTTAACAAAAAATCCGCAATCTTCTATTATTTATGTCCGTAATCGTAAATCGTGTATTGAAACTTCGCAACAATTGAATCAATTGGGATTTACGTCAACAATTTACCATGGTGGTTTGCCTACAAAAGAGAAAGAGAAAAACATGCAATCGTGGTTAGAGAATAAATCACAAGTCATGGTAGCCACCAATGCTTTTGGAATGGGAATTGATAAGCCTGATGTAAAAACCGTAATTCATATTCAACTTCCCGAAAATCTAGAAAATTACTATCAAGAAGCTGGAAGAGCGGGTCGAAATGGTGAAAAAGCATTTGGAATCATCGTTACCAATCCTTCTGATATTGCTTACACCAAAGCTCAATTTATTGATGTTTTACCCGATAAGAAATTCGTAAAAGACATTTACATCAAATTGAACAATTACTTTCAAATTGCTTACGGAGAAGGTTACAACGAAAGTTTTGCATTCAATTTGAATCAGTTTTGTGCGCATTACCATTTTCCAGTAATTAAAGCTTTTAATAGTTTGCAATTTTTAGACCGTCAAGGAATCATTACTTTCCAAAGTGAATCGACAGAAAAAATAAGTTTGCAATTTATTATTCCTAGTAAAGAAGTGATTCGTTATATCAGTTTGCATCCGCATGACGAACCTGTAATTACTACTATATTAAGAACCTATTCTGGAATTTTTGATGTAGAAACCACAATTAATCCGCATCTGGTTGCCAAAAAAGCAAACACATCAGAAAAACATGTAGAAGAAGTAATTGATAAACTAGCCGAAAGCCAGTGTATCATTTTACATGCGAAAAACAATGACAGTTCCATCACGTTTAACGAAGCTCGAGAAGATGATTTAACTATTAATCGCGTGGCGAAGTTTTTAGAACATCAAAACCAGTTGAAAGAAGAGCAATTTCAAAGCGTGGTGAACTATATTACGAATGAAGATACTTGCAAAAATAAAATGCTATTAGCCTATTTTGATGAAATTGCGAAAGAGGATTGTGGTATTTGCTCGCACTGTACTTCTAAAAAAAAAGTCCAGCCTGTTGAAATAACGCAATCGGTTCTTCAATTATTAACAAAAAGTCCATTAACTTCAAGAGAAATTGAAAACCAACTTCACATTTCTTCAGAAGCGACTATCTTTGCGATTCAATTGTTGTTAGAGAACAATCGAATCAAAATCAATTCAAACAATCAATATTACCTTATATAATGGAAAAATTACGAATTGTATTCATGGGAACACCCGATTTTGCTGTTGGGATTTTGGATACTATTTACAAAAACAACTATGACATTGTTGGTGTTATCACCGCACCCGACAAACCAGCAGGTCGTGGACAAAAAGTAAGCATGAGTGCAGTTAAAGAATATGCGTTAGAAAAAAACTTGCGTTTGTTGCAACCTACCAATTTAAAATCGGAAGAATTTTTAGCTGAATTAAAAAGTTTAGAGGCGAATTTACAAGTAGTTGTAGCTTTTAGAATGTTGCCTGAAGTGGTTTGGAAAATGCCAAAGTTAGGAACGTTCAATTTACATGCTTCTTTATTACCAGAATATCGTGGGGCTGCTCCTATTAATTGGGCTATCATTAATGGCGAAACTAAAACAGGGGTTACTTCTTTCTTTATTGATGATAAAATTGATACCGGTGCGATGATTTTAAGTAAAGAAACGGAAATCGGAGCCAACGAAACTGCTGGTGAGTTACATGATCGTTTGATGCATTTAGGAAGCGAAACTGTTTTAGAAACTTTACAATTAATTGAATCCGGAAAAGCCACAACAACAATACAGGAAAACAATCCAGATGTTAAAACGGCATATAAATTAAATAAAGAAAATTGTAAAATTGATTGGTCGCAATCAGGACAAACAATTTTTAATTTAATAAGAGGATTATCGCCTTATCCAGCCGCTTGGACGTTTATAAAAGATGGTGAAAACGAATGGAATGTTAAAATCTATTTGGCTAATTTTGAAGAAAAAGCACATACTGATGCTGTTGGAAAAATTACGACAACTAAGAAAGAGATTTTCGTGATGGTAAAAGATGGTGTTTTAAAAATAGAAAGTTTACAATTTCCGGGAAAGAAAAGGATGTTGGCACATGAATTATTAAATGGTGTTAAGCTAACTGAAAACGCGATTGTGCTGTAAGCCTTGAAAACACTATATTTGAGCGTGAAATTCAAAAAAACAAACAATGTTATTAACATTTAGTCTAATTTATTAACATTTTAGTCGAAAAATAAGACGAATACTTGCATAGCTCAATAATACCGCTAAATTTGTGATAAATAATTAAGTTTAACCAATTATAAATAACTTTAATCATGAACAAATCAGAATTAATCGATGCAATGGCAGCTTCTGCTGGTATTACAAAAGCAGCTGCTAAATTAGCTTTAGAATCATTTTTAAGCAATGTTGAAGGAACTTTAAACAAAGGTGGAAGAGTATCTTTAGTAGGTTTTGGTTCTTGGTCAGTATCTAAAAGAGCTGCAAGAGATGGAAGAAACCCACAAACTGGTAAAACTATCAAAATTGCTGCTAAAAACGTAGTAAAATTCAAAGCTGGTGCTGAATTAGAAGGAGCAGTAAACAAATAATATTTTGTTTATATCAAAATAAGAGAGTCCCGATGTATTTCGGGACTTTTTTTTGCACTTTATCGATATTTTTTTGATTCTTTACTTTTTTTTTAATAACTTTAGTTAATAAACTACAGAAATTATGATATCAACTTTACCCAAAAAAGGTCATTTGCTAATTGCAGAGCCTTCGATTTTAGGCGATGTTTCTTTTAATCGCTCTGTGGTATTATTAGCAGAGCATAACGATGAAGGTTCCTTAGGTTTTATCTTAAACAAACCTTTGAACTATACCATCAATGATTTGCTTCCCGAAATCGAAGCTTCTTTTAAAATTTATAATGGAGGTCCGGTAGAACAGGATAATTTATATTTTATTCATACCATTCCAGATGTAATACCAAATAGTGTTGAAATTTCTAATGGAATTTATTGGGGAGGCGATTTTGAAACTACCAAGCAACTTATAAATGAGGGTAAAATTTCGAAAAATCAGATTCGTTTCTTTTTAGGATACAGCGGATGGGGTGTTAATCAACTAGAAATGGAACTTCAAGAGAACGCGTGGATTGTTACCGAAAATACGCTTAAAAATAAGTTACTTTCAAAAGCGAGTCCCTTATTTTGGAAAGAAAAAATCATAGAACAAGGTGGCGAATATGTTTTATTTTCAAACGCACCTGAAAACCCTTTACTTAACTAAGGCGGATTTAGCATTTAATCTTTTTAATACATCTGCGGCGAAATTCGTAGAGTATTCTTTCTTGCGGTATTTGGTAATCGGTTGAATTCCTGAAATTACGTTCGTTAAGAACAATTCATCTGCTTTTTGTAAATCGAAAGGAGAAATTGAAGTTTCTTTCACCTCAATATCTTCCATTTTTTTTAGGATTTCAAGTACTTGTTTGCGCATAATTCCGTTTAAGCAACCATCTGAAACTGGTGGAGTAACCACAACATTCCCTGTTTTCATGAATATATTACTTTGTAATGCCTCCACTACATTTTTTTCATCATTTAAAACCAAGCAGTTGTCGTAACCGTTTTCGTTTGCAAAAATACTTCCAGTAATTTGAAGCATTTTATTATTGGTTTTTAAAGTAGAAAGCAATTGTTTGGTAACATAAAAATCCTTGTACAATTCCACTTCATAGTTTTCTTTTCCAAAAACATACAAATTCGAATCTAATGAAGATGCCGTTACTATAAATTGTACATTTCTCGATTTTGGTAAATAAAATCCTTCCGAATCTCTATAAACCGTAAAACGAACGCGAAAAGAATTTGAATTCTTTAAGGATTGAATTAGATTTAAAATTTGAGATTCGAAATAATCCATCGTAAAATTCATAGGAATTTCCATTCTACAAATACGCATCGAAGCCATCAATCTAAAATAGTGATCTTCAAGAAATATCACTTTATTGTCTAATACTTTGATGGTCTCAAAAATGCTATCTCCAAATAAAAATCCTCTATTGTTTTCAATCAAAATTGAACTGTTTTCCTGAATATTTCCGTTAAAATTTACCATAAAAAATCCCGACTTTAAATCGGGACAAATATAGTTGATATTATTGAGTTTTTAAACGGAACCCAACACATGTTTTAGGTCTGAGATTTGATTTTCCCACAATAACTTTGACTCTTCAATTTCATCTGAATGAGCAAAATCAGAAATTACGATAGAGACATCTTTAGTGATTTCATCTTCCATTATTTTCATTTCGAAAAAATAATCTGTTTCATTACCCTCTTCATCTAACCATTTGAATTTAATTCTTTCACCTGATTTTTTTGACGCTAATCTTGCTTTTTCTTCGGAATCATCCCAAATAAAAGTAAAAAACTCTCCTCTCGAATTAACATTATCTGCAAACCATTCCGATAATCCAGAAGGAGTAGAAATATATTGATATAGTAATTGTGGCGAAGATTGTATGGGAAATTCTAATTCGTATTTTACTTTTACACTCATAGTTCGTTTTTATTTTTCAGTTTGGAAATATATATAGAATTAATCGAATAAACAAAAAAAATATTTTAATTTATTTTAGTCAAAAAATATTTGCAAACAAAAGAATTAGTTTTATATTTGCACCCGCATTCAGCAAGGATGTGAGACCAACATTTGGCGAGGTAGCTCAGTTGGTTAGAGCGCAGGATTCATAACCCTGAGGTCACGGGTTCAACTCCCGTCTTCGCTACGAAAATTAATTTTTTTAAAATCAACGGATTAGTGTTTATTAATCCGTTTTTTTATGTCAAAAAATTACGATATTTGAAAAATAAACACTTTTTTGAACACACTCTAAAACATTACCTATTCTTTTTAATTGTAATAGCATTAGCATTACTTCGTTTTGGATATGATGTGTTTTTTAAATAATTTATCATTTAATAAAGAATTAATTTAACTAGCACGATTTTTGTATATTTGTATTTAAATAATATAATCATGGCAGAAATAACATTAAAATTCGATGCAAGAAACCCAATTGCAAAAAAAACGATAGATTATGTTCTTTCACTTGGAGTTTTTAAAAAAGTTTCAGGCTTAGATCAAGCGCTTGAAGATGAAAAGAAAGGTAAAGTGAAAAAATATAAAAATAGCGAGGATTTGTTCAAAAAAGTATTGGGTTAATGTACACAATAACTACAACCAACAAATTTGACAAAAGTTTAAAACTTTGTAAAAAGAGAAATTATGATTTGTCTTTGTTACAAGTAGTAATTGATTTACTTCAAAAAGAAGGTAAGCTACCACAAAAATACAAACCACACAAATTATCAGGAAATTACAAGGATTGTTGGGAATGTCACATAAAGCCAGATTGGCTTTTAGTTTGGAAACAAAACGATACGGAACTCATACTACTTCTTTTAGATACAGGTACGCATAGCGATTTGTTTTAGTTTTTTTACATATTCTGATGCTTCGTTTTGGATATGATGTGTTTTTTAAATAAAAGAAGCACTTCATTTAACCGAAGTGCTTCTTGTAAGTATTTTTTCAAATTTTATATCAAAATTACCCTTGATATAAACCATCGATCTGATTTTTAAATTTCTCAACAGCCAATCGTCTTTTTAATTTTAAAGTTTGGGTTAAAAAACCATTTTCTACAGTAAAAGGAGTGTCAAAGAAAATAAATTTCTTTGGTATTTCATAACCTCCATATTTCTCTTTCAGACTTTTTCTAATCTCAATGGCTACAAACTCTTGTACAATAGGAGAATGAATTAACATGTCAACATCTGTTTTTACGTCAAGTATTTCAGCCGTTTTTTGTAAAATGGCTTTGTCAGGTATCACAATACAAATGTTATAAGGCTTTCCTTCTCAATAAATCATAGCAGATTCTATATAAGGTAATAAATAACAAATGGTTTACAAGTGGGTGATCATACGAATTTAAACAATGTGAACAGCTTTACTAAAAATGTATACGACTTTGGATATTATTCTGGACTATCGTTCAATATTTTTAATCTCAAATAAATTTCAATTACATACAAAATAGATATCCAAAATTTACGTCTCAAAACCAAATTGGACTTTTGCTAAGAAAGTATTTCGTTATTTATTCAAAGTTTAAAGAGGGTATTTGATGTGGTATAATGTATTTTGATGTGAAATTAACTCAAAAACAAGAACTTAATGTCTTAATTATCAAATATGATAATAGATAATATAGAAGGTTTATAGAAATTACATTAAGTATTTACTGCCTATCATCGTATTCAAATTTCAATCTCTATGTCAATAGTAAGGCATATACGTTTAATACAATACCAACCAAGGCAAAAGCCATAAGAATTACCACCGCAAAACTATATTTTATTTTATTTTCCATATTAAATCTAAGTTTTTAATCTAAATAACACAACATTGGCTTTTGTTAAAACAATAATTGAAGAAAGTCAAAATTACTTTTTTAACTAAAAAAACGAAAAACAAAGGGGGGACAAATAGGGGACAAAAAAAACAACACATTGATTACTAGTTGATTATTAGAGTAAGGTGAATCTTTCTATTTATAAAAAAAACTAGCGTCATCTAAAAGATCAATCCTTAGAAAAGAATAGATTTTAAAACTTCATAGTCAACACAATTAGAAGAACAATAAAACAAAAAAAAAGACAAGCGTAAAAGCAGTATAATTGTAACTGCCTTTACGATGTCACAAAGAAAAACTAAAAAAAACGGTAATAAGATTACTTAATTAAAGTAATACTTATGAGAAGTTTACTCATCGTCAATGACAACGAATAAATCATTCTATTTAAAAAACACATTCAAATTCTAATTTTAAAATAGTTTATTGAATTATTCTTTCACTATTTTTGAAACAATTGTATCTCCAAAAACATTCGTAGCCTTCAATATATATACTCCAGAAGCATATTGTGAAAGATCAAAAAAAGCGGCACCAGCTTGTACGTTTTTTTGTAAAACCATTTTCCCCATTAAATCATATACTTCTAGCTGTACTTCTTCTTGAATTTGTAGTTGAAAAATACCAGATGAAGGATTAGGATATACTTTTACATTCTCAAAATTGAATGCAAAATCATTCGAACTTAAAATGGAACAAGTACTGCCAGTTACCACACTTGAGCCAGACAACCAGTTCGAAGTTGTTCCGTTTAAGGTAAAATTATTTAATGTTGCTGTGTATGCCGTTGCAGAACTATCCGCTAAAGTAGTCAGAGCTGTGTTATCTGCACTATCAATGCCTTGGTTAAATTGGTAATACGCAACCAAACCGGTTTGAGAAGTCGGATTACTTAATTCACAATTCATATAATGCTGTATTTCTGCTGCTGTACGAGACACATTCCAAACACGCACTTCGTCTACCGCTGCATTTAAATACCTACCAATATTACTCCAAGAGCCAATCATTAGATTTTGGTTTGTACTACTAAAATAAATATTGGCTCTTACTTGAGAAGCTACTAACACCCCATCTACATAAATTTTCATGGTCGACCCATCATAAGTTGCCGCAATATGATGCCACACTCCTGTAGTTACCGAATAGCTAGGGGAAGACAATTCATTCCACCAACCATTACCTAAATTAAAATTCACAATTCCAGACGATCCGGCACGCAACATGTAACCATAATCAGGACTGTTTTGTTCTTTATTAATGATACTTCCGTCATTAAAAGAACCTGCAAAAGATTTGAACTTAACTCTGGCTTCTAATGTGATGGCATTCCCTGAAATTTGCACCGCAGGAGCATTACCACAGTTCACATAATCGTTAATACCGTCAAAATCCAAATGCGTTGCCGGCCACAGCATTGACAGTTTTATTTTCCAAAATAGTCTGAGCATTCGATACTAATCCTGCCAAAGTAAAAGGCAACACAAAAAGGTACTTTTTTAACATGATAAAATTTAATTATTTAATTAGAAGCATTTTTTTCAAGTTTAGCGATACGTTTTTCCAGTTCCAGCAACATCGCTTTCAGTTGATCGTTTTCGGCTTGTTTTTGCTCTAACTTTTCATTGAGCTCCTGTACCGCTTTGACCAACGGTACCACGAATTGACCGTAACGCAAACCGTAGTAATCTTTATCGTTTTTAGGCGCATCTACACCGTTGAATTCGTAACCTAGTTCTTTAGCAGCTTGCTCTACTTCCTGCGCCATGAAACCGGATTCTAAGGTTTTGGTGTAGGTTGGTTTATAAGCGTTGCTTCCTGAAGAAGGAGCTTTATCACCATTATTTTGATCTCCATTTTCTTTACCAACATTCAAATAGGTATTCATTGCCTCGTGGTTTACATAATACGTTACCGGACGCAGTTTCTTGATAAAATCGATACCCGGCACTTTTGCAGCATTTTCCGTTTTAAAACGCGAATCGGATAAGGTCGTCCAATCCACTTGCCCGCCAATGCTGGTTACGGCATTGTTGCCTAAGCGCACTTGGTTGCTGTCGGAGATAACGGTATTAGCCCCAAGAGCGGTTGAGTTTGAAAAACTTGCTCCTGAAAAAAAGGCATAGTACCCTATAGCAGTGTTTTGAGAACCTGTGGTATTAGCATACAATGAAGAAGTTCCGGAAGCAGTGTTATTATTCCCTGTGGTATTAGAATACAATGAATAAGCTCCGGAAGCACTGTTACTAATACCTGTGGTATTAAAAGGTAATGAAGTATTTCCAAAAGCAGAGTTAAAATTCCCTGTGGTATTAAACAACAATGAAGAATTTCCGGAAGCAGTATTTTGATAACCTGTGGTATTATCTCGCAATGAATAAGCTCCGGAAGCAGTGTTTTGAGAACCTGTGGTATTAAAATACAATGAAGAAGTTCCGGAAGCAGTGTTACTAAAACCTGTGGTATTAAAATACAATGAAGAAGCTCCGGAAGCAGTGTTATTAAAACCTGTGGTATTAAAATTCAATGAAGAAGCTCCGGAAGCAGTGTTATTACTCCCTGTGGTATTAGATCGCAATGATAAAGCTCCAGTAGCAGTGTTACTAGTACCTGTGGTATTAAAATTCAATGAAGAAGCTCCGGAAGCAGTATTATTACTCCCTGTGGTATTAGATCGCAATGATAAAGCTCCAGTAGCAGTGTTACTAGTACCTGAGGTATTTGATGACAATGAACTAACTCCAGTAGCAGTGTTTAGAGAACCTGTGGAAGCAGGATTTAAAGCATACACCCCAAACGAAGTATTGTTGGCACCGATACGCCCGGCACGAACGTTATTGCGTTTAAAAATCACATCGGCATTGTTGGTCGAGCCCATGAAATCGGTGGTAGCATTTACGGTATTGCCCGCTAACGCCCAATTGTTGCCTGAGGCACTGCCTCCTATGCCCACCCAGCTAGTGGTAGGATTATCCCAATAATAAAAACCGGGAGTATTGCTACCAACAGTGGTGGTTAAGTACACTAACATCCCTTGTTGAGCCGCAGTTGGGTTAGTGGCCGGAAAAACATTTATTCTCGGAATCAATAAGCCCTCGGTGTTCGTAGGAGCCGCAGGGTTAACAGCTTTTACCTCTAAAGCAGCATTGGGTGCTGTCGTGCCGATACCTACATTGGCGGAAGCTGTTGCTCCATTTACGCCATTGATACTCCCCAAAACCAAGCTGTTGGAGGTGGTTGCTGAGGCGTTGGCACCTATTGCGGAGGCATTGGTTAAATTAGTTCCGGTTTGGGTGTTATAGCCTAAGCCGGTGTTGTTACTACCTGTGGTATTAGAATACAATGAAGAAGTTCCGGAAGCAGTGTTTTGATAACCTGTGGTATTAGAAAACAATGAAAAAACTCCACTAGCAGTGTTATTGGAACCTGTGGTATTAGCTCGCAATGAAGCACTTCCAGAAGCAGTATTTAGATAACCTGTGGTATTAGAATACAATGAAGCACTTCCAGAAGCAGTATTTTGATAACCTGTGGTATTAGAATACAATGAAGCAGTTCCGGAAGCAGTGTTTTGATAACCTGTGGTATTATACAACAATGAAGCACTTCCAGAAGCAGTATTTTGATAACCTGTGGTATTAGATCGCAATGATAAAGCTCCAGTAGCAGTGTTATCAGTACCTGAGGTATTTGATGACAATGAACTAACTCCAGTAGCAGTGTTTCGAGAACCTGTGGAAGCAGGATTCAAAGCATCAACCCCAAACGAAGTATTGGTGGCACCGATACGCCCGGCACGAACGTTATTGCGTTTAAAAATCACATCAGCATCGTTAGTAGAACCCATGAAATCGGTGGTAGCATTTACGGTATTGCCGTTCAATTGCCACGCTTTTACATCTTTTCCTAAACCAATCCATGTGGTAGTAGGATTGTCCCAATAATAAAACCCCGGTGCGTTGCTTCCTGAAGTGGTGGTTAGGTACAACAACATCCCTTGTTGGGCAGCGGTTGGGTTGGTGGCTGGAAAAACATCTACCTTCGGTATTAAAAGTCCGTCGGTGTTGGTTGGGGCAGTTGCACTGGTAGCACGTATATCCAATTGGGCATTCGGAGTGGTGGTGTTAATGCCCACTTGTGCAAAGGAAAGCACTCCGAATAAATGACAGGCTACAAAGAATAGTTTTTTTACATTCATAATTTTTTTCTAACAACAAGAGTTACATAATTGGTTACAAATAAAAGATTTCAGGTTAGCACAAAATTATCTGAATTGTTTAGAAATTCCGCTTGCCGATAGGGGGACAAATGGGGGACAATTAAAATTTTAATATATTGATTATTAATGTTTTAATTTAAATTATGAATAAATGGATGCAAAACGTTTCGGAAATGAACACCTTAAACGACCATTTCTTTTTATTTAAGAAAAAAAATCAAAACTGAAGTTTTTTAAATAGAAACGTATTATATTTTTTTTATTCCTAAATTAAATAACAAATCCAAGTCATTTTATATAAAAAAACAAATGAGATTTCTTACTTTAGCACTCCAAAGGCAGAACACCCACATGAATGTATCTCATTTTTTTCATTTGCTTTTAGTATGCATTTTTACAAGTCTTAAGGCTCAAACCATTAAGATACCTAATAATGGAACCAATTTTCAAATAACAACACAGCTCATTCAACAGGAAAGAAATTTTGATAAGGACACTATTGCGCTACAAAAATACCTACAACCTCTAATAAAATCAGAATCTCATTTGCCCATTTATAATGCTTTGTTAGCCAATGGCTACGCAAGCGCTTATGACAATATTTCAAAAAAAAGTAAGGCACTTTATCAAAAATCTATAGAACAAGCCAACCAAGCAAACAACAACTATTTGATCATTTGGACCCGACTCAACTATGTAAAACGTCTTTATCATTATGGATACTATCAAGAAATGCAACCCGTTTTGTTAGAGTTGATGAAAGTCATTCGCCAAACAAAGGAATCAGAAATAATCAATCCTTTAGAAACCTATAAAACTATCGGCTGGATCATGCAAACGCTCTCCGATTATACAGAAGCGGATTACTATCTGAAACGGGCTTTAAAATATTGTAAATCAGACAGTGTAAATTATGCTGCGATACTGGACAATTATGGAATAAATTTATACAAAACCCGTCGTTATCAGGAAGCCCTAAAACAGTTTCATAAATCGGGTTTAATCGCCTTAAAAATTAATGATAGTCTCCGATATGCTAAAACATTAGGCAACAAAGCCCTTGTTTATGAAGAACAAAATAAGTACGCTGAAGCCATACAACTTTTAAAAGAAGACATTGCTTTATCGGAACGGTTAAAAGAGTCTAAAAATAAAATGTTTGCCTCTATTGCTCTAGCCCGAATTTATTTAAAAAATAATAATTTATCCGATGCACAAGCAATACTAACGGAAGCAGAAAAAATTGCAGTTTCGAAATCTTATTTTCGAAAATCAGAACTGGAAATCATTAAGTTAAAACTCGAATTACTAAAAAGAATACCCAATGCCAATCAAGAATTGATCACTACCAGACGCATGATGGTCTTACTAGATTCGTTAAAAGCAACAGATGGTGATGAACAAATTCTACAAGTTAAATGGCAAGTACAAAAAGACAAATACCAACAAAAAATTACTCAAGCTAACACACAATATCAGAAGGAAATCGTTGTGAAAAATATTTTGGCGGTTCTAATTGGATTATCAGTTTTTGGAGCCATAGGGCTATTCTTTTATCAAAAAAAGAAGCATAAAAAACGCCATAAAGTTTATGAACTTAAAGTGGCAGCGCTGGAAGATCAGAAACGAAAAATGGAAGAAAAATTCAAATCTTCAAATGAAAGTCTTAGCAGTCAAGTGGAATACCTTAAAAATAAAAACGTTCAAATAAACCTACTAAAGAAAGAAATTGAAACCGTTGAAACTTCCTCCTCTTCTTACTTAGAAAAGAAAAATGGAAAACTCCATGCACTTCTCGAATCACATCTAATGACCGAAAGCAATTGGATTAGATTTAAGCGAGAATTTGAAAAAGAATTCCCAGATTTTTCTCAAAACCTAATAACCAATTTTCCAGAACTTACTGACTCCAATAAGAGAATTATTTTTTTACAAAAATTAGGATTTAGCAATATCGAAATTTCTCAATCCCTAGGAATCACTACAGATGCCGTTAAAAAAGCAAAACAACGTTTAAAGAAAAAACTCGGAGGCCATCAAGATCTCCTGCTCCTTTTTACCCAAAAAGAAACAACAAAAACGAAAACCTAAAAACCTTCTTTTAAAGAGGTGTTTTTTTCAATTCTCAAGCTAAAACTAGTAGAACGAATTAGCTATCAATCCCCACAATTTTCATTCCTCCGCCTTTAAGTGGTACAAAACTTCCGTTTACTTTTTGAAAAAAAACTACCTCCAATACAGCTATAGGAATATTCGAATCCTGTAGAGTGGGGGTATAGGATAAAACTAAATCGTATGTAGTGGCGTCATTCAAGTTAATTAAAGTCATTGAACTTGTCTGAGTTATTGGTGTTGTAAATTGTTCAAAATCTAATTTTGCAACATGTAATTGTAATTGTACTTGGTCAGCTCCCTTTGGGGCAATAAGAGTAGAAGCGCAAAAATCTAAAACCTTTAAACTACCGGCAGTAAAATCAACCTCCATTTTAAAAGGAAAGTAACGACTAAACTTTTGAGTTTTATCAAATTCAAAAGC
Organism: Flavobacterium sp.; assembly: GCF_041911335.1. Lineage (GTDB taxonomy): Bacteria > Bacteroidota > Bacteroidia > Flavobacteriales > Flavobacteriaceae > Flavobacterium. The sequence continues at coordinate 4,134 of NZ_JAYRPD010000036.1, read as the reverse complement.
CAAAAGTGCCTTTTTACCTTCAGAGGTAAGCAAACCATTTTTAACAGTTCTATTTCCTCTTTTTTGTATCCTATCTAATTTTAAAATCCCTTGAAACAAACTTACAATATGGTTGTGTACATAAGGTATACGTAGCGGCATCAAACAAGAACTAAAAGCGCTTCTAAAATATTTCCCCACTTTAGCACAATGCGCAAATTCAGAACTGTTTTCTCTAACACGAGTATAATTAGCATTATTCTTAATTTTCTCGCCATCAAAACCACCTGTTTTCCGTACTACTATTTTACCATTCATCTCATAAAATGATAAACCATCAAATTTTCCAGTTAACTGTATAATCCCTTTTAATTTTCCCATGAACAATCCATTATAAATAGTTACTCACAATTTTATTTATATATATAGCACTGATATAGCACAGATATAGCACTAATATAGCACTATTTATTAATACAAACAAAATAAAAATAAAAGCTTTAAGTAGCGTTAAGCATAACTTAAAAGGAATAACACTACATTTCTAATGTTTTACAAAAAGTAATTCTACCGTCGTCACTTCAAGTGTTTTACCTTTATAAAGCCTCAGATTTATAAAGGTAAAATGTATCGAGAACCGTAGAAACGTAATTTTAATTACCACAATTACAATTTGTTGTAGTATACTCAAAGGATAAAATTAAATTTAAAACAAGAAGTATCTAATTAAAGTAAAGTGGAAAGTACACCAATAAAAAAAGACATTTCGTTTAGAAATGTCTTTAATAATTTACAACCAATGTTTATTAGGATTTTGGTGAGTTGAAAGTACAGCGTATAAGTGAACTGTTTTGCTAGGGATATCAATAGTAAAATGAACCATATACTTGAATGTTTTCAGTGTTAAACAATGGATGTTCTTATATCTTACTTGGAAATCTGGATTACTTTGTAAGGTTTTTAAAAGCACTTTGTATTCTTTTAAAAATTTACTTCCCAATCCTTTTCTTCTTGAATTTAAGAAATCACGAGCTTCTTTCAAATCATTGGCAACTCTTGGGTCAGCAACTATTTGGTACTTAATTATGGTTAGCCTTCTAATTCTTCTATCATTTTAAAAGCATCAACAGGAGGTTCTTGATTTTCAATACGTTGTAATACAACATCTTTGTGCCACTGAGGCACATCTTGACTTTCTTGGGAGTACTTAAATGCAAGAAAATCAATGTATTTTTCCACTTCTTCTACCAAAGCATCAGGTAAATTTTTGAGTTTGGAATTTACGTGTTTGATTGCTGATGTTGTCATAATAAATTAGAATTACAGAATACAAATATAATAAATATTCAATTCAACTTCCTCTAATTAAGGAACTTTAAGATTTAAAACTTCACCCCAAACATCACACCATCACCTTGATAACCATTTTGGTAACTTCTTACATAATCAACACGCAAGAATCTAAATTTACCCCAACCGATATTATCAAATCCTACAGTAAACTCTTGATACGGTTTCATGTTTGGAATGTTCAATTGATGAAATCCTCCAATTAAATTCCATTGCAATTTGTTCAACAACGGAATTTTATTCATAATATAGCCTTTGAAATTGTGCTCAATATGCGTTTCTAAATACGCGTCATTCGTTGAATGACTATAATAAGGTAACAAATTAAACGCATTCAAAGAATTATTCAATAAGTTCACATGCGTTTGATTTCCGTTAAAGTGTTTATAATCTACAAACGAAATATTATCGGCATTAAAGAATTTACCCGCTTTAAAACGAAGTCCAAAATCACCTTTGTTGCCAATAGTTTTGTTGTAATCAATCGTTCCACTAATTAAATCGTAATGGTAGTTACTATTTGAAGCACCAAATGCTTTTTCATAGTAAAAACTCAATATAGGATAATTATCGTTCTGAATGTTAATCTTTCCGTTAGGGCGTGAAATGTATTTTTGACCAAAACGAATGCGTGTACCTAAACTCGCTTTCATAATATGATGCTTTTCAAACGGAACCGAAGTATAATTATAAGGTTGCAACGGATCATTTGAAAAGTACAAATCATCATTTTTAATAAAAGTATAATCGGTATTATTGAATAACGCATGACGGTTTTCGTACAACACTTTTCCATTAACAAAAATGCCATTGGTAACTTCTCTACCGTAGTTAATCTCAGCATATTCTTTGTTATACAATTTCATGTAATTGTTTTTAAAGAATAAAGTCGCCACCGAGTTCACTATATTACTAATCGGTTCATTTGGGTTGAATTGACTAATAGCGCTACCACCACTTAAACTAATGTAAGCGTTATTTTTATTGTTAAATCGGTGATAAAAACGACCATTTACACGCAATCTATCTTCGGCAAAACCATAATTAAAGGTGGAAGAAATTAAAGTGAATTTTCCTGTTTCTTCATTCCATTTTCTGAATGAAAAACCACTATCTAAATTGTAACCTTGTACAGTATTGTAACTTAGTGATGATAAATTGGTTAATCCTTGATAGTTAAAACTCCAATTTTTAAAGGTGTTTTTAAACGTATAACCCGTAAGAATTTTATAAATCTTAAACTTATTTCCTTTTGCATCAATCGAATCTAAATACACCTGTGATTTTCTTATAGTTTGTATGCTGTCTTTCTTTACATAATTACTAGTTTCCTCTTCAGTTAAAGGAACCGGACGATTTTCTTCCCAAAAAGAGATTTCTTTTTTATTGGCATTTTCAGCAAAGGTGACAATTTCTTTCCCAAAAGTTTTCTTCTCGAAAGCATCCTTAAAGTTGTAATTTGTGAAAACATGAGTAAACTTACCTGTAAACTTCATTCCGAAAATTCCAGCACTAAAATCTAATGATTGTATGTTTTTAGCCCAAATCTTATTCTCACTATTATAACTGAAATTTTGTGTAAGCTTCATCGTTTCTAAAATAGGCTGTTGCATGCGATAACCTTTGATATCTAGATTAATTCCGTAAATAGCCCAACTGTCTTCAACAATATATAAGTAACCTTCAAAAACGGGCTCTTTATCGCGCTTCGGCGTTACCAAAATCTTATTGATTAACTGGTTTTTATCGTCGTAAAAAGTACTTTCTAATTTGTATCTGTAATAGTTAAATGCATTGTCTGCAATTGGCGAAACCATGTTAATACCAAAATCAACATAGTTTTCGTAAAAATCATAATTAGTGTTCAATGCCGTGTTGTAACTAAAACCATTGTCGTCTCCAGCAATTTTAGAAGCAATAATTTCTTCTTTTAAATCATTTGGTTTTTGAAATTTTATTTTTGAAACGGTTTCCGATTGGTAAATAATACCGCTTCTTGTAGAATCTAAGTTGCCTTCTAAATCACCAATTTCAACACCCATGAATTTTTTAGGAATATCTTTGGCTTTAAAAATTCCTCTCGAATAAAAATCAGCTTCAAACTTATCCGTTTTGGCAGCATTTTTCTTTTTGGATTTAATCGCATTTCGAATAATTTCATTAGCAGGATTTTCGCCATTCATAACAACAACTTCCTTCAATTGAAAATCTTCTTCATATAAAGTAACATCAAACTCATAAGGAAAGCTCGTAATGTTTAAGACATGCTTTTGAGTTTTAAATCCCAAATACTGAAATATCAAATGGACATTCTTTTGCTCAGTAGTATTCAGTTCATACTTCCCTAATTCATTAGAAGTGGTACCTATATAGGTGTTCTCAATATAAATATTTACAAAAGGAAGTGGATTTCCATCTTTATCTTTGACGGTTCCTTTTATTTGAGCAAATGAGATAAAAGTTAAGAATAATAGGAGTAGGGTAATTTGTTGTTTCATGTTGTTTGGTTTTATTACACAGAGCTTTTTTTGATTTTAGCGTTACACTGAGTTTGTAGCTTAGGATGTTTCTTTTTTAAATTATTTTAATTTGCGTCTTAGCGACTTTGCGAGCTAGTTAATTACACAGAGCTTCACAGAGCTTTTTTTGATTTTCTTTGTCTTTATAGAGCTACACCGAGGCGTTTCACTTGTTTTTAGCACAGAGCTTCACAGAGCTTTTTTTGATTTTCTTTGTCTTTATAGAGCTACACCGAGGCGTTTCACTTGTTTTTAGCACAGAGCTTCACAGAGCTTTTTTTGATTT
>NZ_JAYRPD010000035.1:0-112330 GCF_041911335.1 Flavobacterium sp. | reverse complement strand
TTAGGCCCTTTCTGTTTAGAAACCAATTCACAAGAATAATGCTTCTTTAAAACTAATTCTACGCATTCTAACTTAAATGCATAATCATACTTGACTTTTCTTTCCATAAAAATACCCCCAAATAGTGTCTAACTTTTTGGGTGCAGTCTAATTTGGGAGGTTTTTTTATTTTTGAAACATGAAACCAATAATTAAAACATTCTCAACAACAAAATTCATTGGAATGAATAGTCAATTTTCTTATTCAGATTATCGAATAGGGGAATTGTGGGGAAAATTTATGCCTAGAAGAAATGAAATTCGAAATGCGATAGGCAAAGATTTATTCAACATTCAAATCAACCCTGAAAATTTCGATTTCAACCCTCAAACTGAATTTGTAAAATGGGCTGTTGTTCCTGTGTCAGATTTTAATTTTATTCCCGAAGGAATGCAGTCTTTAATTGTTGAGGAAGGTTTGTATGCTGTTTTCAATCATATTGGAGATGCTTCAAAAGCAAGAGAAACGTTTGGTTATATTTTTGGAGTTTGGCTGCCAAATTCCGAATATGAATTAGATAATCGTCCTCAATTTGAAATTTTAGGAGAAAAATATAAAAATAATACTCCTGACTCTGAAGAGGAAATTTGGATTCCAATTAAGAAAAGAATTTAATATTCTCCATCCACATAAAACCATTTTCCATTTTCTAATTTAAAAGTCGAATGTTCGTAATGGACTTGTGCTTTTAAATTTTCATCTAAATAATACGCTTTGAAAGTTACCGTAGTTTCAGTTGAAGCCAAAACTTCTAGTTTTAACCATTTGTTGGCTTGACTCCAATCTAAAATGTCTTTTTTATTATGAAGTCTGCGTTTTGAAATATGAGTAGTGTTTACTAAATAATCAGCGGCACCTGTTGCAAAAGCACTGTAACGAGAACGCATTAATTTTTTGGCAGTTGGAGCATTTGTAATTCCTTTAATATAAGGTTCGCAACAATCTTGAAAAGGAATGGAATTTCCGCAATAACAATTCGACATAAATTATTGTTTAGATTCGTTAAATTTTCTAGTAATCTCTTTCAATTTTTCGGTACGAGCATTCTTTTTTGCTTTTTCTTTAGCTTGCTCTTTGTGCAATTTATCGTTGTGTGCTTTAATATTTTTTGGATTATTTCTTCCCATTTTACAAGCTTTTTTGAAGTTTCAAAGATAAGAAAATAAAGTGTGATAAATTTTTGGCACAACAATTGGTTATATCTATATAGGAAAACATTTAAAAAATTAAAGAATATGAAGAAAATTACTTTATTGATAGCTTTTATCGGGATGATAACACTACAAAGTTGTACAGTTAACGAAGTTCAAGATAATGTTGATAACGATACTATAAGCGAGGTTTTTGAATTCACAAATGTTGATTTAACATCTGGAAACGGATATTCAGCATTATTAACCTTTCCTCATGCTACTTATACATCTGATATGGTTTTGGTTTATCGTTTGGTAGGTTATGGTGCTGATGGAGATGTTTGGAAATTATTACCAGAAACCTATTATTTTAACGATGGAACTCTAGATTTTGGATATAGAAATGATTTTACTCGATATGATGCACAAGTAAGTTTATTTGGATATGATTTACCTGGATTACCCAATGGGAATAGATTAGATCAAGTGTTCAGAGTAGTAGTCATTCCAGCCTATGAGAATAACAAATCATCTTCTGGTAAATTTGACTTTGAAGATTATAATTCAGTAAAAGAACATTTTAATTTAGATTCTGCTAAAGTGACTAAAATTAAAATGTAAATAAACTAAAAAGAGCTATCCAATCCGATAGCTCTTTTTTTATACCGATATTTTATCCAACTTTAAATAACCAATATGTTTTTCATCTTCTGAAATTACATTGGTTTTTGTTATTTTCAAACAATATTGCGATTTGAATTTATCTGATAGAATTTCTTCTATATTGTGAATATCATCAACATCAACTCCATATTTATCATCAATATGTGATTCGGCACCTTTAAAACCACAATGTTTATAAAAAGTAGTTTGCTTTGCTTTCTTGATTGCTTCGACTTTTGTTTTAGCAACGACTAATACTTTATAATGGTATTCTTCAAATTCTCCTTCTTTGTAACCTCCTAGGTTCAAAAAGAATAATTGTTCTTCTTGTTCTAATTTTTCCTCTTTTGAAACTATTTCTATAGTAAATCCATCAACAATAGTTACTTTTTGCCAAGCATCAATATGAATTCTGCCTTTTGCTTCTTGCCAAAATTCTTTCATATCAGGAACCAATTCTTTTAAGCTACTTCCAATACCAAAAAAGATATCGTGTTGTTCGGTATAGCGTCCTTTTGGAGTGCATCCCAACATTATCATGTATAAATTTGATGTTTTCATAATGTAAAAGTAATAAAAAATATTTTTACCCCTAAAAAAATAGGGGTATTTGAAAAAATATTTAAAAAATTTATATATTTGCATAACTTTTCAAGGGTATAACTTTAAACACACACAACTTATGTCAACATTACGTTTTCAAGCTTTAAGAAAAGCAACCGACAGAAAACCAGTTCACGTAGAAGAATTGGACAGAAAATCAGCTATTTTTGGTAGTAATGTTTTTGGAGATAAAGCGATGCGACAGTTTTTAACACCAGAGGCTTACAAAGCTGTTAAAGCTGCTGCTGAAGGAGTAAAAATCGACCGAAAAATTGCCGATTATATTGCATTGGGAATGAAAGAGTGGGCATTATCTAAAGGAGTAACTCATTATACGCACTGGTTCCAACCTTTAACCGGAACCACTGCGGAAAAGCACGATGCTTTCTTTGAAACATTTCCTGATGGAAGTGATCCAGTAGAAAAATTCGGTGGAAGTCAATTGGTACAACAAGAACCAGATGCGTCTTCTTTTCCAAATGGAGGAATTCGTAATACATTTGAAGCTAGAGGATATACCGCTTGGGATCCAACATCACCAGCATTTATCTTTGGAACTACATTGTGTATCCCAACAGTTTTCGTTTCGTACACAGGAGAAGCGTTAGATAACAAAACACCTTTATTAAGAGCGTTGCATGCTATCGATTCAGCTGCGATTGACGTTGCAAGATATTTCGATAAAAATGTAAAAAGAGTAACACCGACTTTAGGTTGGGAACAAGAATATTTCTTGGTAGACAGTGCTTTAGCTGCATCAAGACCTGACTTATTAGCTACAGGAAGAACGTTATTAGGACATACTGCAGCAAAAGGACAACAATTAGACGACCACTATTTTGGTTCGATTCCTACTCGAGTTTTAACGTATATGCGTGATTTAGAAAACGAATGTATGTTATTAGGAATTCCGGTTAAAACACGTCATAACGAGGTAGCTCCTAACCAATTTGAGTTAGCACCAATCTTCGAAGAAACGAATTTAGCGGTTGACCACAACTCATTATTAATGGATGTAATGCAAAAAGTGGCTGAACGTCACGATTTTAAGGTATTATTCCACGAAAAGCCATTCAAAGGAGTTAATGGTTCTGGTAAACATAATAACTGGTCATTAGCAACAGATACTGGAATTAACTTATTATCTCCAGGAAAAACGCCAATGAGCAACTTACAATTCTTGACTTTCTTTATAAATACGATTAAAGCGGTTCATGATTATGAAGAATTGTTAAGAGCGTCAATTGCTTCGGCAAGTAACGACCACCGTTTAGGAGCTAACGAAGCGCCACCAGCAATTATTTCGGTTTTCATCGGACAACAATTGACTAAAGTGTTAGCGGAATTAGAAGGTGTTTCTCAAGGGAAATTATCTCCAGAAGAAAAAACAGATTTAAAATTAAACGTAGTAGGTAAATTACCAGACGTTTTATTAGACAATACCGATAGAAATAGAACTTCTCCATTTGCTTTTACAGGAAATAAATTTGAGTTCAGAGCAGTTGGTTCTTCTGCAAACTGTGCAGTTTCTATGACGACTTTAAATACAATCGTTGCAAAACAATTAAAAGATTTCAAAATTGAAGTGGATGCTTTAATTGAGAAAAAAGATTTAAAGAAAGACGAAGCGATTTTTAATGTTTTAAGAGAATATATCAAGCAAACGAAAACTATCCTTTTTGAAGGCGATGGTTATAGCGAAGCTTGGGAAAAAGAAGCTAAAAAACGCGGATTGAGTAATCATAAAACTACACCACAAGCATTAAAAGCTAAAGTTTCTAAAAAAGTTGTTGAGTTGTTTGGTGAAATGGGGGTTATGAATCATGTTGAGGTAGAATCACGCTACGAAATTGAATTGGAAGAATACGTGAAAAAAATCCAAATCGAAGGGCGTGTTTTAGGAGATATTGCTCGCAATCATGTGGTTCCAACTGCGATTAAATACCAAAATGTGTTAATAGAAAACGTAAAAGGTTTAAAAGAAATTTTCGGAAAAGATTTTGAGAAAATCGCTAAAGAGCAAATTTCGTTAATCAAAGAAATTTCAGAACATATCGAAGGCATTAATACGAAAGTAGAAAAAATGACTGAAGAACGTAAAAAAGCAAACGCCTTAACAAGTACAGAAAAAATGGCAGACGCGTATTGCGATAAAGTAAAACCATACTTCGAAGAAATTCGTTACCACGCTGACAAATTAGAATTGTTAGTAGACGACGAACTTTGGACACTAACAAAATACAGAGAATTGTTATTTACGAAGTAATTGAAATAGAAATCCCAATCGAAAGATTGGGATTTTTTTGTTTGCAACTTGATAATAATAATTTACCCCTAAATTAACTAACCAAGTGCTTAAATTTATTTGCAATGATTTGTTTGATACATTGCAAAGATTGTTAGTGACATACTTTAACCCCTTAAATTACCACTAACATTTCAAAACTTAAGTAAGGAATGCAGTTTTGAAAGCATTAAAATTTAGATAGGTCAAAATTAATAGGTTTTATTGGAGTGTTTGCTGTAGTTTTTCTGCATATTTTTACTAAAATGCATTTTTTTGCTACTTTTTTGTAAAAAAAGTCTAGCAAAAGCTAGACTAGTAAAATATTTAAATGGTAATATTAAATTTTGCTAATTGCAGTCTCGTATTTAGCATTTACAACAGTCCAATCGATTACATTGAAAATAGCGGTTAAATATTCATTGCGTTTATTTTGGTAGTTTAAGTAGTATGCGTGTTCCCAAACATCAATAGCTAAGATAGGTGTTCCCCTTACTTCGGCATTTGGCATTAAAGGATTGTCTTGGTTGGCAGTGCTAGTAACGGCTAATTTTCCATCACGAGTAACTACTAACCATGCCCAGCCACTTCCAAATTGTCCTGCAGCGGCATCTGTGAGTTGTTTTTGTAAGTTGTCAAACGAGCCTAATTCTGCAGTAATGGCTTCCGCTAAAGCACCTTTTGGAGTACCGCCGCCTTTTGGATTTAATATCTCAAAAAACAAATTGTGGTTATAGTAGCCACCAGCGTTATTTCGGATTTCTTTATTGTTAACGTCTAAGTTTTTTAGAATATCTTCAACGGTTTTTAATTCTAAATCGGTTCCAATTACGGCTTTGTTTAGTTTGTTTGCGTAACCTAAATGATGTTTTGAATAGTGGATTTCCATTGTACGACCATCTATGTGAGGTTGTAAGTCATCGTAGGCATATTTTAATCCGCGCATTTGAAAGATTCCACCTTCTGTGACTTTTACATCAGCTGGATTTCCTAAAGCTGAAATTTTAGTTTCTACTTCTGGGTCAGGAATTTTAACTTCTTCAAGTTCGTTTTCTTTTCTACAGCTCGTCATCATAAATGATATACAAGCCAAAATCAATAGTGACTTTTTCATTTGTAATGCGGATTATAAATTACGTTCTTTCAGTAATTGATTGATGATATTGATGTATTCTGCTTTGGCATCATCTGGTTTCAGATGTTTCACTTGCATCCAAGCATTTAACTTGAAAGCATTTCTTAAATCTTGTGGATTTTGAAACAATAAAGGATTGGAAGTTTCGGATGTAGCTTGTTTATACAAACCATACAGTACTAGTTGCATATCCTGGGGCACTGATTCTTGTGGAATTAATTGTGCGTTAGCAAATGCTTCGTCAAATAAAGTATTGATATCCTTTTCGCTCATTCTTTATGCTTTTTTACTAATAACGGTTTTGTTTCCGATAGCTTTATCGCCTAGTTTTACGTTGATTTCAGTTCCTAATGGTAAGTAAATATCAACTCTTGAACCAAATTTGATGAAACCTGCATCTTTACCTTGAACTACACGCATACCTTCTTGAGCGTAATTTACAATACGTCTTGCTAAAGCACCGGCAATTTGGCGGTATAAAATTTCACCATAAACTCTATTATTAATAACAACAGTAGTTCTTTCGTTTTCTTCACTTGCTTTTGGATGCCAAGCTACTAAATATTTTCCTGGATGATATTTGCTGTATTTAACGATTCCGTTTACACAGTAACGTGTAACATGCACGTTAATAGGTGACATAAAGATAGAAACCATTAAACGTTTGTCTTTGAAATATTCAGGTTCAAATACTTCTTCAATAACTACCACTTTTCCATCTACTGGAGCCAAAATGTGATTGTCACTATTATCAGCAACACGTGTAGGGTTTCTGAAGAATTGTAAAACTAAAACTAAAATTACTAATGCAAATAAGTATAAAAGTGTTCGTAACCAATTTATATCAACAAATGCATCGGTTAAGAAAATAATAGCAACTACTATAAGCAGTGTAATGAAAATGATTTTAGCGCCTTCTTTATGAAACATAGTATAAAATTAAATAAAATAAATTAATAAATGGAATTACAAATATAATACTATCTAGTCGATCTAGAATACCTCCGTGACCGGGCATTATATTTCCAGTGTCTTTTATGCCGGCAACACGTTTTAATTTCGATTCAATTAAATCACCTAACGTACTGAAAATACTAACAATTGCTGCAATTACAATCCAAATGTATAACGTAGAAGCCATGATGTAATAATTAGCCAACAAAGCACCGCCAATAATTGTAAACAATAATCCGCCAGCAAAACCTTCAATTGTTTTTTTAGGAGAAACACTTGGGAAAAGTTTATTCTTTCCTATGTTTTTTCCAACTAAATAGGCAAAAGTATCGTTGGTCCAAATTAAAACAATGATAGAAATTAATATTTTAGGATTATAACCTTTAACTCCCATTGCCACATAATTTGCTAAGATGAATGGAAGAATTACATAACCAAACAACAAGAAATATCTTGTGTAAATTTTAAAATTAGATTTATTTGCATTGAATAAATACAATAATAATTTTATAGAAGTTATAATCGAAATGGCAGTTAAAGTGGTGTTTATGTTTAAATCGAAATTCTTATTCCATAAGTAATAATAAGAACCAGCAGCAATTGGAATACTTATATAGAAATTTAATCCACACATTTTACAGAATTCGTAAACTCCAAAGACTAAAAATGCGCCAAAAAGAATTGCTAAACCCTCTCTAGAATAAGAAATGCAGCCTAACAGTAATACAACATAAACGGCTCCAGATAATGCTCTTTTTAGCGTTTCATTCATTATTATAAATCTTCTAAAAGAAGTAGATAAAGATTTTTATGGCAACTTCCATAGTGAAGAAAATCCTGTTCTTTTACTTCTTCAAAATATTTTATAGCAGTAATATTGGAAGGATAATTTTTTTCGTGTGTGCTTTTAATTCGTCTCATCCCATCACTTTTGCTATTTACTATTTGACTAGTTGTAGCAAAAACAATCATGTTGGTAGGCAACTCATTTGGTTTAAAATGTTTTAACTGATTTGAAGAGAATAGAATTGAGCCTTCATCAGCAATTAAATTTTCACAAGAAGAAAGAAAAAACACAGGAGTTGATGAATTATCGTAAGTTAATTTATTGTCGTTTAGTAAATAAAGTAATCGGTTGTCAAAACATTGTGTGTTACATTCAAACCAATCATTCTCTGCTAAAATGTTTTCAAAATTCTCTGCAATCTCATCTAAATTCTCACAATAAATAAATTTACCTCCATTTTCTTTGAAATTGAAAGTAAATTGTTCGTCAATTGGTAAAGTAGTATCAGGAGTATAAGGACTTTTGACTTCTTGTTTCTTGTCATTGTCTTCTTCGTCTGATGATGAACCAAAAAATTTTCTAAAAAGACTCATGTATCTTTAGTAGGTTTTTTAACTGTGAAAATCAAAGATAAAAAAAATCTTAGTTCTACACATAAAGAACTAAGATTTTTATTAATATTATTTTGTTGATAAGTTGCTTATTCTGATACAGTATTTTCGGTTGTTTTTTCAGGGGTTGCAACAGTTTCTTTTTCAAAAGGTCTTTTTCCAAAAATGTTTTCTAAATCATCTTTAAAAATTACTTCTTTTTCAATCAGAATATCAGCTAATTGGACTAATTTTTCTTTATTGGTTTCCAAAAGATGAATAGCTCTATCATACTGTTCTTCAATTAATTTCGAAATTTCAGTATCGATAACTTTAGCAGTTTCTTCAGAATATGGTTTCGAAAAATTATAGTCAGATTGTCCTGTTGAATCGTAATACGTGATGTTTCCAAGCTTATCATTCAATCCATAAATCGTTACCATGGCTCTCGCTTGACGCGTAACTTTCTCTAAATCGCTCAACGCTCCAGTTGAAATTTTATTGAAAATTACTTTTTCAGCAGCACGACCTCCCATGGTAGCACACATCTCATCTAGCATTTGTTCTGGTCTTACGATTAAACGTTCTTCAGGTAAATACCAAGCGGCACCTAAACTTTGTCCACGAGGAACAATCGTAACTTTTACTAATGGAGCAGCGTGTTCTAACATCCAACTTACGGTTGCGTGGCCTGCTTCATGTATTGCAATAGCACGTTTTTCCTCTGGAGTAACGATTTTATTTTTCTTTTCTAAACCACCAACGATTCTGTCAACAGCATCAAGGAAATCTTGTTTGTCTACCGCTTTTTTGTCTTTACGAGCTGCAATTAAAGCCGCCTCGTTACAAACATTAGCAATATCTGCACCCGAGAATCCAGGAGTTTGTTTTGCTAAGAATTCGGTATCTAATTCCTCTGATTTTTTCAAAGGTTTTAAATGCACTTCAAAGATTTCTTTACGTTCTCTAATGTCTGGTAAGTCTACATAAATTTGTCTGTCAAAACGACCAGCACGCAATAACGCTTTGTCTAAAACATCCGCACGGTTTGTGGCAGCTAGTACAATTACATTTGAATTGGTTCCAAAACCATCCATTTCAGTTAATAACTGATTCAATGTGTTTTCTCTTTCGTCGTTAGCGCCTGTCATGTTATTTTTACCACGAGCTCTACCCACAGCGTCAATTTCATCAATGAAAATGATAGAAGGCGATTTTTCCTTCGCTTGTTTGAATAAATCTCGAACACGAGAAGCTCCAACTCCCACAAACATTTCCACAAAATCAGAACCTGACAATGAAAAGAAAGGTACTTTAGCTTCACCTGCAACAGCTTTAGCTAACAAGGTTTTTCCGGTTCCTGGAGGTCCTACTAACAATGCGCCTTTTGGAATTTTTCCTCCAATAGAAGTATATTTTTCAGGATTTTTCAAGAATTCAACAATTTCTTGAATTTCTTCTTTTGCTCCTTCTAGTCCAGCAACGTTTTCAAAAGTTACACGAGTATCGTTTTTTTCGTCAAATAATTTCGCTTTCGATTTTCCAATACTAAAAATTTGACCTCCGCCACCACCAGAACCACCAGACATTCTTCGCATCATGAAAATCCATAATCCAACTAAGATTAAAATGGGTAGAAGCATGGAGATAAGTTCACCCCAAATACTTTCTGGCTCTTTTTCATATTCTGAAAGTTTGCCTTCATTTGATGCTTTTTGTAAGTTTTCTTGAAAGGTTTTTAAATCTCCAATTTCAAAGAAATAGTGAGGTCCTTTGGTGTTTAGTTTCCCTAAAACGTCATTTTTAACCTTGTCATGAGCCTTATCTGTTAAAGCAGTTTTCTTTAGAAAGACTGTTGCTTTTGTATTGGTAAACACTACTTTTTCTACCTGACTTTTATCTAAAAATTGGTAGAATTTTGACAATGTAGTTGGCGCAGGATTACTTAAATCTAATCCTTTAGTAAATAAACTTATCGTAAAAAAAATCGTCAGGACAAGTACAATACTCATCCACGGACTAAACTTAAAGCCAGAATTATTATTTTGTGCCATAAAATTTTTAGTAATTAGTATCTATGGTTGTAATTTTAGCATCACCCCATAAACTTTCAATGTTGTAGTATTCTCTAATATGTTTTTGGAACACGTGAACCACAATACTCACATAATCCATAAGTACCCATTCTCCATTTTGCTCTCCTTCAACATGCCATGGTTTTTCTTTTAATTCTTTTGAAACCACCTTTTGAACCGAGCCCACAATTGCATTAACTTGTGTATTTGAATTACCGTTACAGATTACAAAGTAATCACAAACCGTATTTTCTATTTCCCTTAAATCAAGGATATTAATATCATTTCCCTTTACGTCTTCAATTCCTTTGATGATAAGTGCTAATAAATCATCATTATTCGTATTTTTTTTCGTCATGTAATATTTATGATTTTATGCAAAGGTATCATTTTTTGTGATTATTTTTGAACCTTAACATAAGATTAAATTTTGTTATTAAAATATGAGAATAATCAAACTCGATGCCATAGATTCAACCAACCATTTTTTGAAAGCACTTTCTGCTCAAGAAAGTTGCGAAAATTTCACAGTTGTAAGTACTCAATCGCAAACGGAAGGTAAAGGTCAAAGAGGGTCTGGGTGGGTTTCTGAAGTAGGTAAGAATCTAACTTTTAGTGTTTTATATAATCAAAAGACAGGTGAAATTACAAGTTTGTTTACTTTGAATATTATGGTAGCATTGAGTGTTGTTGAAGCACTAAAAACCGTTAGTAATTTAAATTTTGTCATCAAATGGCCAAACGACATTTTGGCAGAAAATAAAAAAATAGGTGGCATTTTAATTGAAAATACATTTAAAAGTTCAAGCGAAGTGCAATCGATAATAGGAATTGGTTTGAATGTAAATCAATCTCAGTTCGAAAATTTACCTCAAGCGTCGTCTTTATTTTTGTTAGAAAATAAATTTTTTGATAGAGAAAAGATGCTAATTTCTATTGTAAATCAGTTGGAATTCAATTTAAAACAATTATCAATTTTAGGTGAAACTCATTTTTGGAACGCCTATCATCAAATTTTGTTTAAGAAAGATGTAGTTTCTGCTTTTGAATCGGTTGATGGAAATCGTTTTGTGGGTAAAATCCAAGAGGTAACACAAGAAGGAAAATTAGCTGTTTTGTTGGAAGATGATTCTGTTCAATTTTTTGATGTCAAAGAGGTGAAAATGTTGTACTAAAATGAGAATGTTATAAATTCCTCAAACCTTTGTTAAACTTCGTTAAAAAGTTTTTGTTTTTAAGTACATTTGTGCCAAATTAAAAAAACGTATTCCTATATATCTCATGGAGAAAAAAATACTATCCCTGTTATCTTCCACGCGCTTAATGGCTGTTTTGTTTATTCTTTTTGCTGTTGCCATGGCGGCTGGAACTTTTATTGAAGATGCTTATAATACTGATACTGCAAGAGTTATTGTTTACAATGCCGTTTGGTTTGAAGTTATTATGGTGTTTTTTATCATTAATTTTTTAGGCAACATCAAACGTTATCAATTGCATAAAAAAGAAAATTGGGCGACTTTAATTTTACACCTTTCTTTTATTCTAATTATTGTTGGAGCCTTTGTTACGCGTTATATTAGTTACGAAGGAATGATGCCAATTAGAGAAGGCGAATCTTCTAATATGATTTATTCGGATAAACCTTATCTAACGGTTCTGGTTGATGGAGATCACGAAGGTCAAATGCGTCGTAAGACTTTTGAAAAAGGCTTGTATTTAGCACCAGAAGTAAAAGAAGACGGCTTTTTGAATGCTTTCGCTAGTAATCATTTTTCAATGGGAGGAGAGTTTAGTGGCATTCCATTTGAAGTAGAACATCAAGAATTCATTATGAACGCTACTGAAACGGTTGTTCCTTCTGAAACCGGACAATTGATGTTGAAAATGGTAGAGTCGAGTGGAGGAACGCGTCACGAACATTACTTAAAAGAAGGCGAAGTTCAAAATTTACATAACGTTCTTTTTGCTTTCAATAAATATACAGAAGGTGCAATCAATATTACTAAAATTGCTGAAGCCTACACGATTAAAACGCCTTTTGAAGGTGATTTTATGCGAATGGCAGATCAGTTAAAAGGTAAAGTTGCAAAAGATTCGGTGCAACCTTTAATGTTACGTTCACTATATAATATTGGTGGAGCACAATTTGTATTTCCAGAACCAGCAATAAAAGGAGAATTGACTTTCAAATCGAATAACGATTTCAAAGACAAACAAACCGATGATGCTTTGAAAGTTAAAATCAAAACGCAAGGAAAAGAAGAAATTCTAACTTTAGTTGGTTCAAGAGGAAAGCAAGGAGTTCCGCAAAGTGTTAAGATTGGTGATTTAGAATTTACACTATTCTTTGGAAGTAAAATTTACAACATACCATTTACAGTGAAATTAGACGATTTTATTGCCGATAAGTATCCAGGAACGGAAAACAGTTATTCGGCATATAAAAGTAAGATTGAAATTGCGGATACAGAATCTGGAAAAACATTTAAAGATAGTATTTTCATGAATCATATTCTAGATTATGGAGGCTATCGTTTCTTCCAAGCTGGTTTTGATCCAGACGAAAAAGGAACTAATCTTTCTGTAAGTCACGATTTCTGGGGAACTTGGATTACTTATATTGGTTACTTCTTATTATATTTTGGTCTGATGGCAATACTATTTACAAAAAGTAGTCGATTTGCAAGTTTGAAAGAAAAATTAGAAAAAGTGAAAACGAAAAAAGCAGGTTTACTAAGTGTATTTTTGATTTTATTCTCGACAATAACTTTTGCACAACAACACAATCATCAACCAAGCAAAGAAGAAATTCTGAAGTTGTTGAAGAAATACGAAGTAACGCCAGAACATGCGAGCGAATTTGGAAAAGTAGTTATTCAAGATAATGGGCGAATGAAGCCTATTAACACGTTTTCATCAGAATTACTTCGTAAAGTATCTAAAAGTGATACTTATGAAGGAATGAATTCCGACCAAGCGTTTTTATCAATGACGCAATATCCTCAATATTGGTATTCGTTGCCAATCATCTATTTAAAAAGAGGAAATGATAGTATTCGTAAGTTAATTGGAGTAGAAAAAGAAGCAAAATATGCACCATTAATTGCCTTTTTTGATGAAACCGGAAATTATAAATTGGCTCAATTTTTAGAATCGGCTTACAAAGAACCAGTTCCAAATCAATTTCAAAAAGATTTTATTGAAGCAGATAAAAAAGTAAACCTTTTATATTCGGCTTTGAGTGGACAAATTTTGAAAGTATTCCCAATTCCAGGTGACAAATCGAACAAATGGGTTTCATATTTAGAAGCAAATGAACCAACGGGAACTGCTTTGGATTCAATTAAAAATGTAATGCCGTTTTATTTGAATGCTTTAGATAAAGCCTCACAAAGTAAAAATTACGAATTGCCAAATAGTCTTTTAAAAGGACTAACTGAATACCAAAAGAAATACGGAAAAGCCGTAATGCTTTCGGAAAGTAAAATCAACTCCGAAATCATGTACAATAAGTATGATATTTTCAAAAGGTTGTACTATATGTATATGTTAGCTGGTGTTTTAATGTTAGCGTTCTGTATTGTTCAAATTTTCAAAAATTCAAAAGCCATTCGAATGATTATCAATGGTTTTCATGGATTAATCGGATTGTTTTTCATCTTGCATTTAGCGGGATTAATTATAAGATGGTACATTTCAGGTCACGCGCCTTGGAGTGATGCTTATGAAAGTATGATTTATGTGGGTTGGGCAACGATGTTCTTTGGATTAGCTTTCGGAAAAGATTCGAAACTTACGGTAGCTTCAACTGCTTTTGTAACTTCAATGATTTTGATGATTGCGCATTGGAATTGGATGGATCCTTCCATCGGAAACTTACAACCGGTTTTAAATTCATATTGGTTAATGATTCACGTTGCAGTAATCGTAGCGAGTTACGGACCATTTACTTTAGCGATGGTTTTAGGTTTAGTTTCGTTATTCTTGATGATTTTCACAAACGAAAAAAACAAAGAAAGAATGAAATTAAGCATCGACGAAATCACATACATTAACGAAATGGCACTAACAGTAGGTTTAGTCATGTTAACCATAGGGAATTTCCTTGGAGGACAATGGGCTAACGAAAGTTGGGGACGATATTGGGGTTGGGACCCAAAAGAAACTTGGGCATTAATTAGTATTATGGTCTATGCATTTGTAATTCACGCAAGATTTGTACCAGCATTAAGAGGAAGATGGATTTATAATGTAATGAGTGTTTTAGCTTTCGCTTCTATTTTAATGACGTATTTTGGAGTGAATTTCCACTTGAGCGGTTTACACAGTTACGCTTCTGGAGAGAAACAAAACGTTACGTATTACTTTGTAATTTTAGCAGTTGTCTTAGTAATATCGGCAATAGCTTACTTCCCGTATAAGAAGTATTATAAAAAATAAGAATTTGGTCGCTAATAAGCGGCCATTTTTTTTAAGAAATGTTTATCAAAAATTGCGTTTTAAAATCCTAAATTTGAAATAAAAAAAGAGATGAAGAAATTAGTAACCTTGTTTTCAGTAGCAGCATTGCTTTTTAGTTGTCAAAATCAGGCACAAAAAAAACAAACAACTACTGTAACAACAACCACAACACCTATGGCAAAAGAAACCATTTATCAGTTTAAAGTAGAAGATTTGAGTGGAGATTCATTCGATTTTTCTACACTAAAAGGAAAAAAAATCTTAGTAGTCAATACCGCTTCTGAATGTGGTTTAACACCGCAATACGAACAATTGCAAGCGATTTACGAAAAATACAAAGACAAAAACTTCGTAATTGTAGGTTTTCCAGCTAATAATTTTGGAGCACAAGAACCAGGAACTAATCAACAAATTGCAACTTTTTGTCAAAAAAATTATGGCGTTTCGTTTCCTATGATGGCTAAAATTTCGGTAAAAGGAGGCGACATGCATCCGGTATACCAATTTTTAACACAAAAAGCCAAAAACGGTTTGGAAGATAGCGAAGTACAATGGAACTTCCAAAAATACCTAATCAATGAAAATGGCGAGTTAGTAAAAGTAGTTTCACCAAGAACGTTGCCAACTGATGCAGAAATCGTAAATTGGATTGAAGGGAAATAGTTTAGTATTCAGTATATAGTGTTCAGTTTGTTCTTTTTTAGAATACTGAACACTTTTTTTTATAATATCTTTTGAACAAAAACAGAATGCAACCATCGGTTAAATTTAAAGCCGGATTCTTTAATAAAACCAACTTCTTCAAAGCCAAATTTCTTATGAAAATCGATGCTGTTCGTGTTTTCAGAATCAATAACACCAATCATCGTATGAAGGTTTTGTTTTTTTGCTCTTTTAATTAATTCGGTTAATAATAATTTACCGATGCCTTTACCAATACAATTTTTATTCGCATAAACCGAATGTTCTACTGTGAATTTATACGCTTCTCTGAAACGAAATTCACTATAATAGCCGAAGCCTACAACTTCACCATTCATTTCGGCAACAATCACAGGGAAACCTTTCTGAAGTTTTTCTTCAAAAATGGCTTCTTGTGTGGCTAATGTTCGCACGTTGTAATCGTATAAAGCGGTTGAATGCAAAATAGCATCGTTGATGATGTCTAAAATGGCTGGGCAATCTGTTATTTGATAGTCTCTAATTTTTATCTCCATTTGGTAAAGAAATTACGTAGTAAAAGTACTAAAAACCTTTTCAACTTCGTAACTTTGTAGTCCAGTTATTTTTTAAAAATGATGTATCCAAAAATTCCTTTAGCGCAAAGCATAATCGAAATTTGCCAACAAAAAGGAGTCCAACATATCGTAATTTCACCTGGTTCGCGTAATGCTCCTTTGACTATTGGATTTACTAATAATCCGTTTTTCAAATGTTACAGTATTGCTGATGAACGTTGTGCTGCATTTTTTGCTTTGGGAATTGCCCAACAAATTCAGAAACCTGTTGCTGTTGTTTGTACTTCGGGTTCCGCTGTTTTGAATTATTATCCTGCGGTTGCAGAAGCGTTTTATAGTCAAATTCCGTTAGTAGTTATTTCTGCGGACAGACCACAAAATAAGATTGATATTGGCGACGGGCAAACGATTCGTCAAGAAAACGTATTGGGAAATCATTCTTTGTACAATGCGAATTTACGTGAAGATACCTCTGCTGAAAACGATAATCACATTCAAATGGCGTTGCATGTTGCGGTTACCCAAAAAGGGCCGGTTCATATCAATGCACCATTCGAAGAACCGTTGTATGAAACGGTTTCCGAATTACAAGTAAACCCCGAAATTATCGAATTTATTACTGAAGATGAACATTTTTCTCTCGGTAATAACACAAAAGAAACTTGGAACAAAGCCACTAAGAAATTGGTTTTAGTAGGAGAGTTGTTTCCAAATTCAGTAGAGCAAAAATATTTGGATATTTTAGCGAATGACCCAAGTGTGGTGGTCTTAACGGAAAAAACATCCAATTTGCATCATCCGTCATTTATAGATCAGATTGATACTTTGATTACGCCATTTTCAGAAGATGATTTCAAAACGTTTCAACCAAAAATTTTATTGACTTTTGGTGGAATGGTCGTTTCTAAACGTATTAAAGCGTTTTTAAGAAAGTACAAACCTACTCATCATTGGCATGTTGATACATTACGTGCTTACGATACTTTTGGTGCGTTAACCAATCATTTTGAAGTTGCAATCAATCCTTTTTTCAAGGAATTACTAGAGGTAAATTCAGTTGAAAGTAACTACAAATCCAATATTGCGGAAATTTGGAAAGATAGAGTTGTGAAACATCAAGCCTATTCGAAACAAATTCCGTTTTCTGATTTTAAAGTATTCGATTTTATATGTCAAAATATTCCAGCGAATATCCAATTACAAGTTAGTAACAGTTCGGCAATTCGTTATTTGCAATTGTTTGATTTAGATAAAAGTGTTCAAGTGTTTTGCAATCGTGGTACAAGTGGTATTGATGGAAGTACTTCAACTGCCATCGGAGCAGCATTAGTTTCTGATTTGCCTACAATGTTAATTACAGGTGATATCAGTTTTTTATACGATAGTAACGCTTTGTGGAACAATTATATTCCAAAAAACTTCAAAATCATTTTATTAAACAATAGTGGTGGTGGGATTTTTAGAATTTTACCAGGTCATCAAGAAACCGAAACGTTCAATACCTATTTTGAAACTTCACACCAATTAAACGCTTCTCATTTAGCTAAAATGTATGGATTAGATTATTTTGAAGCGAATGATGAAATTACATTACAACAACAATATTCAGCTTTCCTAAATCAAAATGAAAAACCAAGTATTTTAGAAGTTTTCACACCAGAAAAAGAGAATAATTGGATTTTATTAGCGTTTTTTAGAGAGTTGAAGTAATTTTTTTGGTTTAAGAAATCATATAAAAGACTTTTTTTGGCGTTACAAGATTTAATTTTACTCTTTTTCCAATTGTGATAATTAATTTTTAACTTTTCTGAACGAGAATAGTTGATTTGATAAGTTTTAGAAATTCATTTGATATTATTGTATTTTCATAAAATTCTCATTATTTACCCAAATTTGTAAGTCTGTAAATGTTTGTTTGCAGGCTTTCTGTTTAATATGATATTGTGTTATATGAGGAAAGTTTTTTTTTATTGAAATAGAATTATGTTTTATTTTATGATTTAAGAGAATTCTATTTACATTCTCGAGCTCATTTAATCTTTTTATTATAATTTTTCTTTATTTCATTTTAATATTTTAAACTTTTTTTCTAAACATGATTTTTATCATGTTAAAGGATGTTTTTGTCCTTTAATTTTGACCTATAAAATGATAGTAACGAAACTATTATTGATACCAATATTTAAAACTAATTTTTCTACCATGAGTAATTTTATTAAAAAAGTTCTTGTATTGTGTGTGGCTTGTGCGGCAAGTATCGCATGTAAACAGAACGGTGACTCAACAACCAATTATGCCGATATTGCAGTTGGTGATGAAATGATTGCAGAATTAACAGCGCCTCCATTTGTACCAAAACCTGTCGGAGATCGTCCTGCTAAAAAATTAATTGTAAACATGGAAATTAAAGAAATCGAAGGAGAAATGGCCGACGGTGTTAAATATGTTTACTGGACTTTTGGTGGTAGTGTACCAGGAAGTTTTATTAGAACTAGAGTAGGTGATGAAGTAGAATTTACGTTAAAAAATCATCCAGACAACAAATTGCCTCACAACATCGATTTACATGCCGTTACAGGTCCAGGTGGTGGAGCTGCTTCTTCTCTAGTAGCGCCAGGACATGAAAAAACTTTTAATTTCAAATGTATCAATCCAGGATTATATGTGTACCACTGTGCTACAGCTCCTGTAGGGATGCATATCGCGAACGGTATGTACGGTTTAATTTTGGTAGAGCCAGAAGGTGGTTTACCTCCTGTTGATAAAGAATACTACGTAATGCAAGGGGATTTCTATACGAAAGGAAAGTACGGAGAACCTGGAATGCAACCTTTCGATATGACAAAAGCTGTTGATGAGCACGCGGATTATGTTGTATTTAATGGTAAAGTTGGGGCTTTAACAGGTGAAAAAGCTTTAACGGCTAAAGTAGGAGAAACAGTTAGAATTTATATGGGTAACGGTGGACCAAATTTAGTTTCTTCCTTCCACGTTATTGGAGAAATTTTTGATAAAGTTCACATTGAAGGTGGTGACATGATTAATAAAAATGTCCAAACAACTTTGATTCCTGCTGGAGGTTCTGCAATTGTAGAGTTCAAAGTAGACGTTCCAGGAACTTTAATTCTAGTGGATCACTCAATCTTCAGAGCGTTCAATAAAGGAGCATTGGGAATGTTAAAAGTAGAAGGTGCTGAGAATGCTAAAATTTATTCAGGTACAACCCAAGAAGGAATTTATCACCCAGAAGGTGGAACGATTCAAAACATGCCAAAATCAGGTAATGGAAAAGAAGTGGTAGTCAACAAAACGTTAGACCAACAAATTACAGATGGTAAAAACATTTATTCAAGAACTTGTTTTGCTTGTCACCAATCTGAAGGTCAAGGAATTCCTGCAGCGTTCCCACCATTAGCAAAATCAGATTACTTAAACGCCGATCCAAATAGAGCCATTAATGCAGTTCTTCACGGATTAAGTGGTGAGATCACAGTAAATGGTAAAAAATACAATTCGGTGATGACGAGTCAAAACCTTACCGATCAAGAGATTTCGGATGTTTTAACCTACATATATAACAGTTGGGGTAATAACAAAACAAAAGTAACCCCAGAAATGGTTAAAACACAAAGAGCAAAACCAGCGCCTAAAGTAAAAGATATGCACGAATAATAATCAAATAAATAGAGTAAATACAAAATGAAAAAAATAGTATTGAGTGCCATCGCACTTATCGTAACCGGAACTTTAATCAGTTTTAAATTACCAACAACCAAAACATCTGAAGTAGTTGCATTTCAGGATGGAAATAAAGGAAAAGCAATTTATAACAAAACTTGTGTGGCTTGTCATCAGGCAAACGGACAAGGAATTCCAAATGCATTTCCTCCTTTAGCCAAATCCGATTACTTAAATAAAGATGTTAACAGAGCTATTCGTGCTGTAATTCACGGTTTAAACGGTCCAATCACAGTTAATGGAAAAAAATACAATAGTGCTATGACAAGTCAGGGATTAAATGACCAACAAGTAGCGGATGTACTGACTTATGTTTACAGCAGTTGGGGTAACAATAAAACAAAAGTTACGCCCGCAATGGTAAAAGCACAAAGAGGTAAAAAATAAGACTAAACCTTAAACAAACTGAAGAATGGAAGCTCAATTTATGAAACGATTTCACTACTGCCTAATTTTATTATCTTGGGTTTCCATTTCTTTTTCTCAGGTGCCCAAGGATATGGTAACCATTGGAGCAGGGAGTTACGTTCCGTTATATGGAACAACAGATAAGAAACCAGTGTTCATCAAATCCTTTTTGTTAGATGTATATCCGGTTACGAATCAGGAATATTTAGAATTTTTGAAAAAAAATCCGAATTACAGAAAATCAAAAATCAAACGCCTTTTTGCAAATACAACTTATTTATCAGAATGGAATGGTGATTTAAGTTTCGGACAATTAAATGCAAATGCACCTGTAACTAATATTTCTTGGTTTGCTGCGAAAGAATATTGCGAATGTCAAGGTAAAAGATTAGCCACTTTAGACGAATGGGAATATGTAGCTATGGCCGATGAGAAACGAAAAGACGCTCGTTCAAGAGAAGAATTCAATAAATACATCTTGAGTTGGTACGAAAAAAACAAAACCTACAACAATTCCGTAGGAAAAACATTCAAGAATTACTGGGGCGTTTACGATATGCACGGATTAGTTTGGGAATGGACTTTCGATTTCAATAGCATCTTTTTATCAGGAGAATCTAGAAAAGATAAAGACACCGATAAAGATTTGTTCTGCGGAAGTGGTTCTGTCAATGCTACTGATTTAATGAATTATGCCGCTTTTATGCGTTACGCTTTCCGAGGCAGTATAAAAGCAAACTATACTACAAAAAATTTAGGTTTCCGATGTGCCAAAAACATCGCTAATTGAGTTTTCAATTAAAAAAAATAGTCATGAAATCGCCACAAATTCTTCTTTTGCGTAAGCAAAAATCATTATAAAAAAAGGCGATAACATATGTTACCAATAATAAATAAAATTTCAACATATGAAAAAGATAATTTTATTCGTAATTGCTTCCCTTTTATTAATCGGATGTAATTCAAAAGAAGAAAAACAAGGCATAAAAGATAAACCTATAACCGATTTATCAATTTACAACTTGCCTGAAAAATGGACCAATCAAGACGGAAAAGATATTGAACTAAAAGAATTAAGAGGAAAAGTTCTTGTTATGGTGATGATTTACACTTCTTGCAAAGCCGCTTGTCCAAGATTAGTTGCCGATATGCGAAATATTGAAGAACGAATTCCCGAAGAATACAAAGACAAAGTACAATTGGTTTTAGTAAGTATTGATCCAACAGTGGATACTCCAAAACGATTAAAAGATTTCTCTATCGAAAATAAAATGACAGGAAATCAATGGGTTTTCTTGCGTTCAAATGAAGAAAATACCAGAGAGTTCGCAGCAGTTCTAGCCGTAAATTATAAAAAAATATCTCCGATAGATTTCTCACATTCCAATATTATCAGTGTATTTAATGCGGAAGGCGAGTTGGCATTCCAACAAGAAGGCTTAGGAGTTAGTTACGATAAAACGGTTTCAAAAATCAAAGAAGAAGCAGCTAAAGTAGAGTAGTGGCTTCCCCCAAAAAAAACAATAAAACATGAAACTTCAAAATAAAATGCTAGTTGCAGTTGCTTTTGCAATTTCAACTGTAGGTTCTTTTGCTCAAGAGTTAGAAGTCAACCTACAACTACGACCACGTTTTGAATACCGAAATGGTTTTAAAGAATTAATGAAAGACGATTTCTATCCCACTTCGTTTGTTTCCCAACGTTCAAGAATGAATTTCTTCTACAAGCAAGAAAAATTCAAAGCCAATGTATCGTTTCAAAACGTTAGAGTTTGGGGCGATGTGGCTACAACTTCTCCATCGGATAAACACGGAGTAGCGTTATTCGAATCTTGGATTTCGTATGATTTCAATACGAATTGGACCGCTAAATTTGGTCGACAAGTGCTTTCTTATGACAATCAAAGAATTCTAGGTGGAATCGATTGGCTCCAACAAGGACAAAGTCACGATGCTGTTTTGGTTACAAACAAGAAAAATGGCTACCAATTGGATTTCGGAGCAGCGTTAAATAATAACAATGAAGTTTTGTACGAATCGGGTTATGTGACAAACTATAAAAACATGCAGTTCATTTGGTTCAACCAAAAATTTTCTAAACTTAGTTTGAGCTTTTTAGCATTGAATAATGGTTATCAATATGAAAATTTAGTAGAAAATAAATTCCAAGTTGCCTATTTGCAATCCATCGGAACTTATGGAAAATGGGATGTTTCAAAATTTTATGGTGATTTCGGTTTGTATGCTCAAGTGGGTGAAGCTGCTGTAACTAATGATAAAGTTGATGTTGGTGCTTATTATGCGGGATTTAATTTGGGATATAAATTCACCAATCCTTTCAAAGCCGAATTAGGTTTCGAATATTTATCCGGAAAAGATCAAAATGATACGGATACAAAAGTAAAATCGTTCACACCTTTATTTGGAACCAATCACGGATTTAATGGTTTAATGGATTATTTCTATGTAGGAAATCATAAAAATTCGGTTGGATTACAAGATTTGTACACCAAATTCATTTACGATAAAAATAAATGGCAAGTTACGTTATCGCCACACCTTTTTTACAGCGCTGCATCGGTTTACAACATGGCTACTTTAGAAGAACAAGATAGTTATTTAGGTACAGAAATCGATTTAACAGCTATTTATAAAATGGATAAAAACTTTGTAATTTCTGGAGGTGTTTCAAAAATGTTTGCCAGCGATACTATGGAAGTTTTAAAAGGTGGAAATAACAACAATTGTAACAATTGGGCATGGGTAATGGTTTCATTTAATCCGCAATTGTTTACTTACAAAAAATAGATTAATTATAAATGGGTTATTTTTAATTAAAAAAGGACTGCTAATTATTTTAGCAGTCCTTTTACTTTAAAAAGAGTCGCTCTGTTTACCCAAACGACTCCGTTTAAAAACCTAATTAACTAATAAAACTTATCTTGTAAAACAATGGCACTTGGAAACAAAATATTATTTTCTAAATGAATGTGCGCATGTAAATCCGCTTCAAATTCTTGTAACATTTGATAGGTTACTTTGTACGTGTTGCAAGCATCTGCTGGGGGAGTGTAGTTGTTTGATAATTCTACAATTTTTTCAAATCGTTCGCCTTCATTTTCATGTTCTTCCATCATCATGGCAATTGGATTAGCTACAGAACCAAATCCAGGATTGTTGATAGGTGTGTTATTTCGACTAGCCTCTACCATTTTCTTGATAAAAGGAAACAGAATTAACTCTTCTTTTTTCATGTGTTGCGTTAATTCATCCGCACTTCTTTTGAATAATTTTTTAATCTCAAAAAGTTCTGGATGTTGAGCGCCATGTACTTGTTCCAATTTAAGTAAAAACGATAGCAATTGTGGAATTTTTTCTTCCACATAACGATGGTGTTTTTTCTCAATATAATCAATCAACAAATCCAATTCCCAAGATTTAAAATCGATTCCTTGATTGTTGTTGTTTGCCGTAACACGTTCTAATTCTTCTAAAAGCGCATATTTATCAATGCCTTTTTTTGCACATACTTCATCGATTGTTCGGTTCCCTTTACAACAAAAATCGATACCTAACTGACTGAAAACACCTGCAGTTCTATAATCATCTGCTACTATGTTTCCCACTGTTTTGTTTGAATCTATTACCATAATAATGTATTGTTTGAATAAAAGACAAATTTATCCTTAATTTATTTTTTATAGTATGATTTGAATCATAACGAATGTTTTTTTTTGGCAGTTATTTTGTACATAATTAAAGGATAAAAATATCCTTTATAATTTCTAACTAATATCTAAAATATGTTATCAAAATCACAAGCACGAGCATTTTTTTTAGGAGGAACCGTAGTAACCTTTTTAGTCTTTATTGGCTTAACTATTTACTCGTTCATGCCTAAAAATGATCAAACTTATCATGATAAGATTGATGCAAAAGTTATTCGAGGAAAGGAAATCTGGGAATCGAATAATTGTATGGGTTGTCATACCATACTGGGTGAAGGAGGCTACTACGCTCCAGAACTTACCAAAGTAATCGAAAGAAGAGGAGAAGGCTACGTAAAAGCTGTTTTACAATCGCCAGTTCCTTGGGGACCAAAAGGCAGAAAAATGGTAAAATATGAAATGAACGACGCCGATGCCGAAGCCATGATTGCTTACTTCAAATGGATTGGAAACATTGATTTGAATGGTTTTGATCGCGTGGTTTCCCCTTTAGCTAAAGAAGAATAATCCAAAATTTAGTATCATGAAATATAAATCACAAAAAGTAGCGTATTGGTTCTTTGGATTATGCATGTTATTATTTGCATTACAAATTATCTATGGTTTTATTATGGGCTTTGCCCGAATTGGAATGGATGGTCTTCACGATTTTATTCCGTTCAATACAGCAAGAGCTGTTCACACGAATTTATTAGTAGTTTGGTTATTAACCGGTTTTATGGGAGCCGCTTATTATATCATTCCTGAAGAAGCACAAAGAGAATTAGTCAATGTGAAATTGGCTTATGTACAGTTGATTTCATTAGCAGTAGTTGGAGTTTTAGCTATCGTTGGCTATCACTTTAATATTTGGGAAGGAAGAAAATTCCTTGAAATTCCAAGAGAATTAGACTTTTTAGTAGTGGTAAACGTATTATTATTCTTAGGATTAATCCTTACCACTTTATACAAAGCAGAACGTAGAACTACAACAGCATTAGTTTTAACCATGGGATTGGTTTTTGCTGCTTTATTATACTTACCGGGTATGATTTGGTTCGATAGCCAAGTAACCGATTCATTCTTCCGTTGGTGGGTAGTGCATTTATGGGTTGAAGGTGTATGGGAACTAATCATGGGAGGTATTTTATCATACTTATTAATCAAACTTACTGGTGTTGATAGAGAAGTTATTGAGAAATGGTTATATGTAATTGTTGGTTTGACATTCCTTTCAGGTTTATTAGGAACGGGTCACCATTATTATTATATCGGAGTAAATAAAATTTGGCTAATCGTTGGAGGTATTTTCTCTGCATTAGAACCATTAGCCTTCTTAGCTATGGCATTATTCGCAGTGTATATGTATCGAAAAGGAGAAAAATCACATCCAAATAAAATTGCGTTATTCTGGACAATCGGAGCTTCTATCGTATCTTTCATTGGAGCTGGATTGTTAGGATTTGCACACACTTTACCACAAACCAACATTTACACGCACGGAACTTTAGTAACAGCCATGCACGGTCACTATGCATTCTGGGGAGCTTATGCCATGATTGTTTTAGCAATTATCAGTTATGCAATGCCTAATATGACAGGAAGAAAATTATTTGACAGTTCAAGAGGTCATATGGCGTTTTGGTTGTCTAATATTGGAATGTTAGGAATGACAGTAGCTTTTGGTGTAGCAGGTGTAGCCCAAGTATATCTAGAACGTAAAATGAAAATGGATTTCATGGATGTTCAAAACGAAATCAGTATTCACTTTGTCGTATTGTTGCTTTGTGCCACATTATTTACAACCGGAATTACCTTATACATTTTAGAGTTTATCAAATACGGTAAACCTACAGATGAAGCTCTTGTAAAAGAATAGTTATTAATTATTAAGGGTTAGAATTACACAATTAATAACCAGCCGAGACCAATTGCCCAGAGTTGTCGCTGCCCGCTTTTGGTTTCGGTTTTTTCAAAAATAAATTGCCATGATAGTAACAGAAAAAACCATATTTTATAAAGCAGTAGGTGCTGAAATTGAAATTTTCAATCAAATCAACCAATTGCGATTGCCTTTATTATTGAAAGGTCCAACCGGCTCTGGAAAGTCTCGCTTCGTAGAATATATGGCGAATGAAGTAAACAAAACATTAGTCACCGTAAGTTGTCACGAAGAAACTTCAGCAACCGATTTAATTGGACGTTTTATCATCAAAGGAGCCGAAACCATTTGGATTGACGGACCTTTATCAATTGCCGTAAAAAACGGATATATTTTATATTTAGATGAGGTTGCCGAAGCACGTCCTGATGTCATCGTAGCCATTCACTCCTTAACCGATCATAGAAGAGAACTTTTCATTGATAAATTAGGAGAAACCATTAAAGCACATCCCGATTTTCTTTTAGTTGCTTCGTTTAATCCAGGATATCAAAAAGGATTCAAAGAATTGAAACCTTCTACTCGTCAACGATTTGTAGCACTTTCATTCGATTATCCAAATCCAAAAATTGAAGCCGAAATTTTAATTAATGAAACCGGAATTCAAGCCGATATCGCTCAAAAATTAGTAGCAATCGGAACAAAAATTAGAAATCTTACCGAGTTGGGTCTAACCGAAACCGTTTCCACTCGATTATTAGTGGACGCCGCGAAACTTATCAATAATGGATTACCAAAACGATTAGCCGTTCATGTTGCCGTTGTTGAACCTTTAACAGACGAGCAAGAAACCATTCAAGCTTTAAACGATTTGTGCGATTTAATGATTTAAAGATTTGAGTTATGGGCTTAGAATTAGACGAAATTATCTATAAAAAAGTACTCAAATACTTTAAAAACAAGCGACTGAATGATGTTGAAATCCTTAGCCGTCAAATCAACTTATCGGATATCAAACCGCGATTGACTCTTTTTGCTAGAGCCATTTCTGGTGCGCCAATCGAAATTTTTCCAGCCGAACGCGAAGGCGGTTACAAAAACAAAAACTTCTTTCTTCCAATAAATTGTTCGCTGTTCCCAACAAAAGAAGAAAACCTGAAATTTTATTTTTTCAGAACGGTGTATTTGAGTATTCAAAAACAACTGAATTTGAATTGGGATAACCAAGATAATTCACACGAACTTTCTTTGGAAAAAGCTAACGAAACCGCACCATTGGTTTTAGAAAAAATGTTTCAGGATTATCCATCCATGCAAGAATTTTATTTTGATGCAGTTCCAAAATTACCTGTTAATAAAAAAGACCAATTCATTGATTACTCTTGGTTGTACGGAAAATGGATGAAAAACACACCCGAAATTGAAGCCGAAAATGTATTGCAAAATTTCGATAGTAATACCAAGAAAATAAAAAACAATGTCGTAGCCGAAACCACACTTCATGCGAAAGCCGTTGAAGAAATTGAATCACTTACTATCGACAAAAAACAACAAGAAGATTACGTATTAATGCACAGTTTCGAGAAAATAGAAACGGCAGAAGAATTCAACGGAAATTGGCGCGATTTTGATGGAAAAGACGATTTAAAAGACCATCAAGAAGCCTTGGAAGAAATGAACATGCGATTCACCGTGCGTGTTGATGATATGGTGCATTCTGTATATCAAGCGGATTTTGTTGAAAATACTTCCATTGCCGAAAGTGCTGAGGTCGATGAAAAAGGCTTTCATTTAAAATACGACGAGTGGGATTTTAAAAAACGAAATTACTTGATTGATTTCTGTAAAGTGTATCCAAAAACCCAACTCAAAACCCACGCAACTTATTATAAAAATACGATGGCGATGTACAAAACCACTTTAAATGGTTTACGAAAAATGCTTACCAGCGTAAATAATAAAATGCAACAACAACGAAGACAATTACAAGGTGACGCTTTCGATTTAGACGCATTAACCGATTTATATACTGATATTCATTCTGGAAAATCGCCAGACGAACGCATTTATTTATCTCAAAGAAAGAAAAACAAAGATCTTGCGATTTTAGTTTTGTTAGACATTAGTCTTTCAAGTGACGGTTATGCCGCAGGAAATCGTGTGATTGATGTAGAGAAAGAAGTTTCTATTTTATTTGGCGAAATTCTACATGAGTTCGACATCGATTTTGCGATTGACGGATTTTATTCCAAAACCAGAAATTTCACGACTTATCTCACTTTGAAAGATTTCAACGAAAGTTGGAACAAAGCCAAACATAAAATCGGAGCTGTTGAGCCTAATGGTTATACTCGAATTGGTCCCGCATTACGTCACGCTGGCGCACGAATGGATCAATTGGATGCTAAAAATAAATGGATTATCGTGCTTTCCGATGGAAAACCAAACGATTACGATAAATACGAAGGACAACACGGTATTCAAGACATCAAACAAGCGTTGCGAGAATTGAATGAACGAAAAATCAATTCGTATGCTTTAGCTATCGAAGCGCAAGCCAAATATTATTTACCGCAAATGTTCGGTCAAAATCATTATCAAATATTAACGTCTCCTGAAGCTTTACTAAAATCATTGGTAAAACTTTATGAGAAAATCAAACATCAATAAAATGGAAACAGCAGAAACACATACAAAAGTAATGGAAGGTCATCCTATTCATACGTATTTCGTAGAGACCGATTTGATTCACCAATTACTGGAAGAAGTAAATGCCATTCATCCAAAAGAAGAATTTCAAAAATTTTACAATGTTTTCAATCATTTAGCAATGGTTGAACGACGCTTTGAACGAAAAGAAAATCAATTATTTCCGTTTTTAGAACAAAAAGGTTGGACAGGGCCTTCTCGCAATATGTGGTCGTTTCACGATACGATTAGAGAAATGTTTCGCATTGTTAGAAAAAATTTAGAAGACCAAGATTTTACTTCTGCAAAACACAACACCAATTTAATTTCTCAAAATTTATATCGTTTGTTAGAAGTAGAAGAAAACGTGTTGTTTCCCAATGCTTTAGATATGTTATCAGATGAAGATTGGATTAAAATGCGAAAAGGAGAAGACGAAATTGGTTGGATGTTATCAGAAGCACCACCAAAATTTCCAAAAGAATCCGAATACATTCATCCTTCTCAAGATACAGAACGCAGAACGGATGTGGTTTTCAACGAAAATGCAGCGCATTATGATGAGGGCTTTATGACAATTGAACAAGTAAACTTACTTTTCAAAACCTTACCCATCGATTTAACTTATGTTGATGAAAACGATAAAGTAATTTTCTACAATCGAGGTGAAGAACGCGTGTTTCCAAGAAGTGCTGGAATTATTGGTAGGGAAGTTCGTTTTTGTCATCCACCCAAAAGTGTGGATACTGTTTTGCAAATTTTAGAAGCGTTTAGAAAAGGCGAGCAAAACGAAGCTTCTTTCTGGATTAATTATAAAGAGCGCCTGATTTACATTCGCTATTTTGCAGTTAGAGATACACAAAAAAGATACAAAGGGGTAATTGAAATGTCGCAAGATATTACAGATATCAAGCAAATTGATGGTGAAAAACGATTGTTAGAATGGAAATAAAAGCAAAATCAATCTATTATCCGCCTGGAGGCATTTTAATTTGGATCATCATTTATTTGGAACTCATCACATTCGGGATGGCAATTTTAGCCTTAGCGTATTACGGTTCGGAAGAGCGTGAATTGTTTCACAACAGTAGCTTAAAATTGAACAAAACAATAGGAACGATAAATACAATTCTATTGTTAACCAGTGGCTTTTTTGTAGCTAAAGGGATTCATTTTTTTAAAGCCGCTAACATTAAAAAGGCATTGTTTTATTTCAATTGGGCAATGGTTGGAGGTTTCGGATTTTTAGTTTTAAAATCATTTGAATACTACGAAAAATTACAAGCCGGATTGCACATGGATTACAATTCGTTTTTTAGATTTTATTGGTTATTAACGGGTTTTCATTTTATACATGTTTTGGTGGGATTGGTAATCTTATTAGTAATTACATTTTCCATCAGAAAAAAACAAACCGAAGCATCCTTTGAAGACATCGAAGCTAGTGCCAGTTTTTGGCACATGTGCGATTTAATTTGGTTGCTTTTATTCCCGGTTCTTTATTTACTTTTTTAAATGTAAGATTATGAAAGACACTATTTCTTCTACGTTTATTTTGTTGTTAGCACTGACTGTAATTGCTGCTTTTTTAGCATTAAATGTAAGTGCAGAAATTATGGCAACAACGGTTGTTACTTTAGCTTTAATTAAGTTTTGGTTAGTAGCTTTTCAGTTTATGGAATTAAAAAAGGCACATGCTTTTTGGAAATATTTGATATTAGGTTTTGGTGGTTTAATGGGAATTATTTTAGTTATTTTACTTTAAATTCTTCCAATTTTCAAAGCATGATAATAATCATATATTAATCTGAAGGATTGTATTTTCTTTGTCACTATTTATTTTGTTAAGAGATAAATGGAATTCAAAAATTAACCAAGAAAAAAATATGACTTTACAAAAAAACGTACACACTTTTCACATTCCTGTTATGGGATTGGCGTTCACTATTGATAGTCCAGTGCGAGTGGCTCAATATGGAATCGATTCTGTAATTTCGATTATGGATGACGATTTGATTGAAAAAATGACTGCTTTTTATGCTGAAAAATTTAAGCAACCTTATGAAGAAATCTCGCAAAAAGTAGAAGATTTTAGAACCAAAAGAATCACCAATTATTTGAATTTACTCGATACAATTGTTACTCAAAAATTCGAAAGTTTCAAATCGGAATTGATTGAAAAAAGAACCCAATTAGAGGATTTCATCGCCATTTTGCCTACAACTTCAGAATTGAAAATCAAATTAGAACATTTAATCGATTCGGGAAAAAACAATATGATGGAATTAAAAACAATTCTTGACCATCATTTTGCAGCAGGAAGCATTGATGTGAATATCATGACGAAAATCGACAAAGATAATTTTAGTAACGACGAACAATTGCCAGTAATGTACAACGATGCGCATGCAGCTCTAAGAGGTTTTGTAAACAGTACCACAAATTCATCCGTAGTTTTTTCTGCTGGAATGAATCCGAGACTGTACAGTTACATGGAAACTTTCGATGCTTTTTATCCAAATGCAAACGGACAATTTCAGAAGAAAATCATTTTGAAAGTAAGCGATTTTCGTTCGGCGATGATTCAAGGAAATTATCTGGCTAAGAAAGGACTTTGGGTTTCCGAATATCGAATCGAGTCAGGTTTAAATTGTGGCGGACATGCATTTGCTACTGATGGTTTTTTATTAGGCCCAATTTTGGAAGAATTCAAAAACAAAAAAGACGAGTTGATTCAATCGGCCTATTCGCTATTGACAAATGCTTTAGCTTCAAAAAATAAGGAAGTACCAAACGAACCTCCTGTTTTAAAAATCACAGTTCAAGGAGGAGTAGGGACAGCAGAAGAACATCAGTTTTTATTAGACCATTATCAAGTGGATGCTGTGGGTTGGGGTTCACCATTTCTTTTAGTTCCAGAAGCTACTTCAGTGGATGCAGAAACTAGAAAATTATTGGCTGATGCAAAAGAAAAAGATTTGTATTTAAGCAACATTTCGCCTCTTGGAGTTCCGTTCAACACAATTAAAGGAATGACAAATGATTTTTTTAAAAGCCAACGCATTGCTTCGGGAAAAGCAGGAAGTTCTTGCCCAAAGAAATATTTAGCATTAAGCAAAGAATACAAAAAAGAAGGTACTTGTACTGCATCTAAAAAACATCAAGACAAGAAATTGGAAGAGTTAGAAGTAAAACGCAATAGTATTTCGTTCGAAAATTACACGAAAGAATACAATTCAATCACAGAAAAATCATGTTTGTGTGTGGGATTAGCAAATGCAAGTCATATCGAACTAGGAATTCCTATTAAAGGTCAAGCACAAGGTGTTGTGGTTTGTCCTGGTCCAAACATGGCTTATTTTTCTAGAGAATTTTCATTAAAAGAAATGATTCAACATATTTATGGAAAGAAAGAAATCGAAAATCATACCGTTAGACCCAATATGTTTGTGAAAGAATTAGGCTTGTATGTTTCGTATTTGTCCAATCAAATAAATGAAGCTTTTGAAATTACACCACAGCAAATAAAAAAATGGGAAACTTTTAAAACGAATCTTTTAAAAGGAATTGATTATTACAAATCTATTTTTCAAGAAAAGAATTCCAAAATTCAAAACGATATTTTACAATTGGAATTTCAATTAAACAAGTTAGAATTCAACACAATTTCTGTTTAAAATATAATTACTTAATACTGAGGGTTATTTAATTTTTATAAGTAGGTTTTTGCAAAAGGCTGTTTTCATTTTTTGGAAACAGCCTTTTTTGTTCAACAATTGTTAATAAAAAAGATAAAAATATCTTTTTTATGATTGTAATCATACTTTTAAAGCACTCAATTTCAGAAATTTGTAGTAATAATTTTAATATTAAAATATCATGAACAAATCAATTTTACTTGTTTTATCTCTTGCTTTAGCTGTAGCATGTGGTAAAAAAGAAGCATCTGCTGAAGATAATTATCAACCTGGTGGAGGTGAAGCAACAACAGAAGCTGCTGATCCGGCTTCGTATGATCCAAAACGTGGTGAAGGGAAATACGATACCGTTGAATTAGGAGCTACTTTAGATCAAGCTATGGCTGCTAAAGGGGAAGAAGTATCAGGTGTAAAATGTACATCGTGTCATAAAATGACAGATGAGAAACTAGTAGGTCCAGGATGGAAAGGCGTAACGGAAAGAAGAACCCCACAGTGGATTATGAACTTCATTACTAATCCAGATCCAATGATTGACAAAGATCCAGAAGTACAAGCGCAATTGGAAATTTGTTTGGTTCGTATGCCTAATCAAGGTATTTCAGATGAAGAAGCTAGAGGAATTCTAGAGTACATGCGTAAAAATGACGGAGTGAAATAAACGTAAAAGGGTATTGTGTTAAGTGAAAGTAATACGATACCTTAATTTAACTACATATATCATGAAAAATAAATTTGTACAGGCAATTTTAGTAATTGCCTTAGGAAGTGCTTTGGTAACTTCTTGTAAACCTAAAAGCTCAGGAGATGCTGTAAGTGGCGATGCTGCTGAGAAAGCGTATGTTGCACCAGGAAAATACGATGAGTTTTACAATTTCGTTTCAGGTGGTTTTAGTGGACAATTAAGTGTTTACGGATTACCAAGTGGACGTTTATTCCGAGTTATTCCTGTATTTTCGGTTGACCCAGAAAAAGGTTGGGGATACAGTGAAGAAACAAAACCAATGTTAAATACTTCTCACGGATTTGTGCCTTGGGACGATTTACATCACACTGAAATGTCTCAAACTAACGGTGAAGTTGACGGTCGTTGGGTTTTTGGGAATGCTAACAATACTCCTCGTATTGCTAGAATTGATTTGAAAACATTCAAAACGGCTGAAATTATTGAACTTCCAAACAGTGGAGGTAATCACTCTTCTCCATTCATTACAGAAAATACAGAATATGTGGTAGCGGGTACTCGTTTTAGTGTTCCTGCCGATTATTCTAATGGAGACGTTCCAATTAACACTTATAAAGAGAATTACAAAGGACACATCAGTTTTGTAAGTGTAGATAAAAAATCGGGAGAAATGGATTTGGCTTTCCAAATTGTAACTCCAGGTGTAAACTTTGACCTTTCGCATGCTGGTAAAGGAAAATCTCACGGATGGTTCTTCTTCTCTTGCTACAACACAGAACAAGCCAACACATTGTTAGAAGTAAATGCTTCTCAAAAAGATAAAGACTTTATCATGGCAGTGAACTGGAAAAAAGCAGAAGAGTACATCAAAGCTGGAAAAGGTAAAAAACAAAAAGTGAAATATGCACACAACACTTGGGATGAGCATACACACTCTGCAAAATCAGTTATGAAAGATGAAGTATTGGTTTTAGATGCTTCTGAATTAAAAGATATCTGTTACATGATTCCTTGTCCAAAATCACCTCACGGATGTGACGTTGACCCAACAGGTGAATTCATCGTAGGTTCAGGTAAATTAGCAGCATTGATTCCAGTATTTAGTTTTGATAAATTACAAGCTGCAATCAAAGGGAAAAAATTTGAAGGTAACTACGGAGGAATTCCAGTTATTAAATATGAAGAAGCTTTACATGGTGAAGTTCAAAAACCTGGTTTAGGGCCATTACATACCGAATTCGATGGAAAAGGAAATGCATATACTACATTCTTTGTTTCTTCTGAAGTAGTGAAATGGGATATCAAAACGTTAAAAGTATTAGACCGCGTTGCAACTTATTACTCAGTAGGTCACTTATGTATTCCTGGTGGAGATAGTAAAAAACCATTTGGAAAATACTTAGTAGCGTACAACAAAATTACTAAAGACCGTTATTTACCAACAGGTCCAGAGTTAGCACAATCAGCACAAATATTTGATATTAGTGGCGATAAAATGAAACTAATTTTAGATTTCCCAACTATTGGTGAGCCTCACTACGCGCAAGCAGCTCCGGCGGATTTAATTCGAAACAATGGTCAGTTGAAATTCTATAAATTAGACGATAACAAGCATCCTTACGCGACAAAAGGAGAAAAAGAAGCGAAAGTGGTTAGAGAAGGAAATAAAGTTCATGTATACATGACATCTATCCGATCTCACTTTGCTCCTGATAATATTGAAGGTGTATTCCTTGGCGATGAAGTATACTTCCACGTAACCAACTTAGAGCAAGATTGGGATGTACCACACGGATTCGCTATCAAAGGTGCTAACAATGGTGAATTGTTAATCATGCCTGGAGAAACTACAACATTAAAATGGGTTCCAGATAGAGTAGGAACGTTCCCATTCTACTGTACCGA
The DNA here is from genome assembly GCF_041911335.1 of Flavobacterium sp. Taxonomy (GTDB): domain Bacteria; phylum Bacteroidota; class Bacteroidia; order Flavobacteriales; family Flavobacteriaceae; genus Flavobacterium. The sequence continues at coordinate 77,656 of NZ_JAYRPD010000035.1, read as the reverse complement.
CTTCTGTAGTGCATTACACCAAGAAATGCAAGGATACATTAGAGTATCTCCAAAAGGTTCAAATGTTCCATTACAATTTAGTTTAGGAACAAACGTACCAGCAACAAAATAAATTTTTAACAAAAGGGGCAAAGTAACTTTTGTCCCTTTTTTAAACTCAATTGTATGGAAACTACAAAACTTGCTTTAGTTTCAAAAATCTTTTTATTTATCATCGCAGGATTGTTTATAGGCTCTTTATTCGTTCCTATGTGGCAAATTGATTTAGATGCGCCGCAATATCCTGAAGGATTAGTTTTAAAATTACATGCTAATAAAATTGGTGGTGATGTAGAAATCATAAATGGTTTAAATCATTACATCGGAATGGCAACTTTACATACCGAGAATTTTATCGAATTTAAAATTTTGCCGTACATCATTGGTGCTTTCGCATTGATTTCTATAGCTTTAATATTTATCAATAATAGAAAATTCGTATTAGCATTTTTCGCAACCTTTATACTTTTCGTTATCTTAGCAGGAGTAGATTTTTACCGCTGGAATTACGAATACGGACACAATTTAGATCCGAATGCTGCTATTAAAGTACCAGGAATGGCCTATCAACCCCCATTAATTGGATACAAACAATTATTGAATTTTGGAGCCTATTCAATTCCAGATATCGGAGGATGGATGTTAATTGGTGCAGGTCTAATGCTGTTTTACATTGTATTTAAAGAATTCAACTTATTCAAAAGAAAACAAACTATTTAGTTATGAAAAAGATTGTACTTTTATTTTCGTCGCTTTTTATGATTGCTTGCGTTTCTAACGAACCAAAACCAATTAAATTAAATGTAGATACTTGCGAATTTTGCAAAATGACTATTTCAAACGGAAAATTTGGAGCCGAATTGTTGACTAAAAAAGGACGCTACTACAAGTTTGATGATTTGTCTTGCATGTTGCTATACGCAAAAGAAAATGCGAATGTACAAGTACAATCTTTCTTTGTAAACGATTATGCAAAAGACAATACTTTAATTCCAGCCGAGCAAAGTTTTTACTTGCGCGGAGGTTCGATAAATTCTCCTATGCGAGGCAATTTTGCAGCATTTGCATCTGATAAAGACCAAGACAATTTTCAAAAACAACTTAATGCCAAAACGTTAACTTGGGAACAAGTTTTCACAATGTATTAATGAAAAAAATTAGTTTCATATTATTCCTTTTGTTTTTTTCAATTGGGAAAGCGGCTACTATTCAGGTAGGTGCTAACTTTCCAGTAAAGAAAATCAAGCAAGCCCTTGCATTAGCAAAAGATGGTGATACTGTCTTAGTACATTCGGGCATTTATAAAGAGGGAACGATTTTAATCAATAAAAAGATTTACTTTATTGGTAAGAACTTCCCTGTTTTAGATGGTCAGAATAAAAAAGAAGTGTTGTCCATCAACGCCAATGATGTAGTGGTAAAAGGATTTAAAGTTATAAATTCAGGTCACGCTGCTTTAAATGATCCTTGTGGAATTCGTGTTTATGATAAAAATAATGTCACGATTCAAGGGAACATTCTCGATAACAATTTCTTTGGAATTTACCTTCAAAACAGTACAAATTGTATCGTTAAGAATAACGTAATTAAAGCTTATGGTAAAGCCGAACAGTTAATCGGAAATGGAATTCACTGTTGGAAAAGTAATAATTTACAAATCATCGGAAATAAAATCACAGGTCATCGTGACGGCATTTATTTTGAATTCGTTACCCAATCGGTTATTTGGAGAAACATTGCGAACAATAACGTTCGTTACGGATTACATTTTATGTTTTCTAATGATGATGCTTACATAACCAATGTTTTCAAGAACAATGGAGCAGGAGTAGCTGTTATGTTTACCAAAAACGTGAAAATGTTTAATAATTATTTTGAGGAAAATTGGGGCGATTCGGCTTACGGATTGTTGCTGAAAGAAATCGCAGATAGTTATATTTTTAACAATCGTTTTGCTCGAAATACCTCGGGAATCTATATGGAAGGAACGTCTCGAATCAAAGTTGAGAAAAATAGTTTCGAATCGAACGGCTGGGGCATGAAAATCCAAGCTAGTTGTATGGAAAACGAAATCGTAAATAATAATTTCTTGAAAAACACTTTCGATATCAGTACCAATGGAAGTTTGGTTTTAAACACGTTCAATGCGAATTATTGGGACAAATATGAAGGTTATGATTTAGACAAAGATGGAATGGGTGATGTTCCGTATCATCCGCTAAGTTTGTTTGCCGTACTTACCGAAAATACACCTTCCGCCATGTTGCTCTATAGAAGTTTTATGATTACTCTGTTAGATAAATCTGAAAAAGTATTGCCCAGTATAACACCTGATAATTTTGTAGATAATAAGCCTTTAATGAAGTCACTGCCGCTATGATTGAGATAAAAGAATTGCAGAAAAAGTTTGGAAAATTTGAAGTTTTAAAGAACATCAATCTTTCTTGTAAAAAAGGAGAATGTATCGCTTTAATTGGTCCGAATGGTTGTGGAAAAACCACTTTGATAAAATCGGTTTTGGGAATGGTTTTACCCGATTCGGGTACGATTCATTTTAACGGAAATTCTGTTTTAGGTGAATATTTGTATCGCGAAAAAATTGGCTACATGCCACAAATTGGAAGATATCCCGATAACATGACAATTGGTCAAATTATCGAAATGATAAAAAAGATTCGAAATTCTTCGGATGATTTGGATGAAGATTTGCTACACGCTTTCGAATTAGAAAAAATGTTCGACAAACAAATGCGTACTTTATCTGGTGGAACTACACAAAAAGTAAGTGCTGTCCTAGCTTTTCTTTTTAATCCAGATGTGCTGATTTTAGACGAACCTACCGCTGGTTTAGATCCTTTAGCAGCTGAGGTTTTGAAAGAAAAAATCATCAAAGAGAAAGAAAAAGGAAAATTGATTTTGATTACGTCGCATTTACTAAGTGAATTGGACGATTTAATTACCGAAATCATTTTCATGCAAGAGGGGAAAGTACATTTTCATCAAAAAGTAGAAGAATTAAAAGAAACTACAGGTGAAGAGAAAATCTCAAAAGCAATTGCCAAAATTTTAAAGAACAAACAAAATGAACCGAATCATTAAAATCATATTATCCGACATTATCCGAAACAAAATTGTTTTGGCTTACACGCTGATTTTGTCTATTTTATCTTGGAGTTCTTTTGCTTTGGAAGATAATTCGGCAAAAGGTTTACTAACGATTTTGAATGTAATTTTATTCACAGTTCCGCTAGTTTCCATTTTGTTTGCTACGATTTATTTGTACAACAGTGCCGAATTTATTGAACTTTTACTAAGTCAACCCATCAAAAGAAGAAAAATTTGGCTGAGTTTGTTTTTCGGATTATCAACGGCGATGGTTTTGGCGTTTTTTATAGGTGCTGGAATTCCGTTGTTAGTCAATTCTCCTGATAGTGTTGGTTTTATGATGTTGCTAAATGGTTGTTTGATTTCCATAATTTTTGTCGCTTTGGCTTTCTTGAGTTCGATTTTAACCCGAGATAAAGCAAAAGGAATTGGTTTAGCGATAATGATTTGGTTGTATTTCGCACTATTATTCGACGGAATGGTTTTGTTTTTGCTCTTCCAATTAGCCGAATATCCTATCGAAAACATGATGGTTGGTATCACCGCTTTTAGTCCGATTGACTTAGCTCGAATTCAAATTCTCTTGCATTTAGATGTTTCCGCTATGATGGGATATACCGGTGCAATTTTTAAAGATTTTTTTGGCACAACGGCTGGATTGATAGTTTCGTTTGTTTTGTTGGCTTTGTGGGCAATTATTCCGTTTTTCATTTCGATGCGAAAATTCAATAAAAAAGACTTGTAATTTATATTTAATCAAATTACAAAATGAAAACAGATATTAGAAATAGAAAAGATATTGAACTTTTAGTCGATACCTTTTATGATAAAATCAAAACTGATGCAGTTATCGGTTTTCTGTTTACCGAAATTGCCAAAGTAAATTGGGAAACTCATTTGCCTAGAATGTACGATTTTTGGGAAAACATCTTGTTTTATACCGGAAATTACAACGGAAGTCCAATGCAAATCCATAAAGATTTACACAGCAAATGTCCGATGAAACCAGAACATTTTGAGCATTGGGTAATCGTATTCACCACAACAGTTGATGAATTATTCGAAGGCGAAAAAGCCATTGAAATCAAGGAAAGAGCACTCAATATTGCCAATGTTATCATGTATAAAACGTTAGCATAATGTATCATCATTTCTTATTAATCATCCATTTATTAGCTGCAACCGTTTGGATTGGTGGTCATCTTATTTTATCGACTCGTTATTTACCTGAAGCCATAAAAACTAAAGATTTAGAAAAATTAAAAGTTTTCAAAGATAAATTTGAACCCATTGGAATGCCATCATTAATTACGCTTGTGATTACCGGAGTTTTAATGGCGTATGATTATGATGTTACCATTACAAAATGGTTTTCTTTCTCAAACGGAATTGAAAAAGTAATTTCCATCAAACTTATTTTGTTTATTACTTCTTTAACATTAGCTATTTCTGCCCAACTTTTTATTTTTCCAAAACTTACGCCTAAACGATACCATTACGTTACAATTCTTATCATAGTAGTAACTCTGATTGCAATTTCAATGTTGGTTTTAGGATCTTTAATCCGATTAGGAGGGGTATAAAATAAAAAGCGTAAACTGTTAAAGTCTACGCTTTTTACCTTTATAAAAGATGAATTAATAATTGTTTTTTATTTTGGAAGTAAAACGTCGCCAATTACATGGATAATACCATTTGATGTTTCAATGGAAGCCACAATTTCGGAACCGTTTACGAATGTTTTTTCTCCTTGTTTAGTGATTTTTACTTTTCCACCAAACACCATATCAAACTCTTGTCCGTCTTGCATGTATTCTGCTTTCAACGAGCCTACATAAGTGTGATAGCCTAAAATGTTTTCTAAATCGCCTTTTTTCTCAGGTTTTAATAACCCTTCTACGGTTCCTGCAGGTAATTTATCAAAAGCAGCATTGGTTGGTGCAAATACAGTAAATGGTCCAGCGTTACTTAATGAAGTTACTAATCCTGCAGCTTTTACTGCTGTAACTAATGTAGTGTGATCTTTACTTCCAGCAGCGGTTTGCACAATGTTTGGATTTGATGTTGCATCCACAACATTTTCTTGTCCTCCAGTTGGTACTTCTGTAGATTCTGATGTTGGTTCAGATGCTGTTTCTTCGCCTTGTTTACATCCAAAGGTGATTAGTAAACTGGCTAACAATAAAGTTTTAATGGAATTTTTCATAATTTGAATAATTTATACACACAAAGTACTTGATTATCTGATGATTATTTTATGAGTAGAATCATAAAAAAATACTTTTTTATCCTTTTTTTGTAAAAAAAGTTGTCCATAAAACACTTGCGAAAAGAAGTATGGCAATTCCGAACAAAGCTTCATTTATATTAGGAATTAAAGTATAACTAAAAGACGCAACACCTTGAATTCCTAAAACAATTTCATTCAAAACAACGCCAATGCAAAATAAGATTAATCCTAAGATAGTTTTCTTATTCACGGCAATAAAATTATTCACATAAATATAAAACAATAGAAAAAGCGAAATAATAGCTAACAAAATCAGATGTAAATAAGCAATTATTATAGGTCTAAAACCAAAGGCTAATTTACTAATTGCAGGAACGGTGGAACCTAATTGTAATAGGAACTTCGCACTCAAAGCAAAACTGATAAATAAAATCAGATATTTTAAATAATTTGGAAGATTTACGAAGATGGATTTATTTTCTTTAAAAATAGTTTTAAATAGTAAATACCAAACAACTACTTGAACAATTGCCGAAATAGCAGTTAAAATATAAATTAGTAGTGGTAAATCTAACCAAAGCGTTGATAGAAAATACCCTGCAATACAGGACCAAAATAACCAAATAAACGATTGCGAATAAATGCGATTTGAGTTTGAAGTTACTTTTAAATAATCCAACAACAATCCTATGCAAGCAAAGAAAAACCAACCATTGTATTGAAAATGCAAATAGTAATAAATAGAAGCTAAATATTCATTCTGATGGATGTTTTTAGTTGCCATCATATAAGCTAAAGCAAAAGTTCCCAAAGACGAAATCACATTAAAAAATAATGCGGCTTTGAACCATTTTGTTGCTACAGAAGATGTTTCAATTTGTTTGCAATCTTTAAAGAAAGCATAGGCAAACCAATAAGAGACAAAAATAGAAAGGGTTGAAAAAGTTATCGAAATCGCTCCATAACCTTGCATAATAAAGGAAATTAGCATTACATAAGAGCAAATTAAATTCCCAATTAATATAAGATTGTATTTCTTTAATGCGATTTTGTTGAGTGTATTGTGTTTTTGTAGAAAGGCAATGAGCAACGTCATTAAAGTATGCGTAACCCAACCAGCAAAGGCAAAATGAGAATGGGAATGTTGTACACTTTTTTGATCGAGAAGCGGAAATTCAAACAGAATTTTATAACGCATTAAAAGTCCTAATAATGCAACAAGCATCAGATTAAAAATCGAAAACCGAATCCAAAAAGTTGTTTTAAAAGACATCAGTAATATAATTTATGATTAATAATTTCCACTTTATTCGTTTTGCTCATTCTTGAAAGTTCTCGAATCACGGTTTCCACGCGTAAACCTGTAAAATTGGCAATTTCTTGTCTTGTAAATGCTACCAATTCTTTTTTTGCACAATTTGGATTTTTATGAGCATTTAAAAAAGCAATGATTCTAAATTCAGGTTTCTGATTCACAATATCTTTTGTGGTTTTGGCTTTTGTGTGAATTCGTTCTGCCATTAAATTCAAGAATTGTTTCTGAATAAAAGGATATTCTTCTAAAATTTTCAAAAACTTCTCCTTAGAAATTTTTATTATTTTCGAATCTTTAAAGGCTACGGCTGTCGAAGGATACAGTTCATCAATAAACAAAGGTGGTTCTCCAAAGCTCTGACCATTTTTAAAATAGCCTTGAGTAAACTCTTTTCCTTCGTCATTGGAATTGTACATTCTTACGCAACCATCGATAATTTGATAATAAAAATTCGCTGATTCCTCTTCATGAAAAATAATTTCATTTTTCTTGTACTCCTTGGCAATAGCGCCCCAAGTAAATAATAAATCTAAATCAATCTGCATAAAGTAGTTGTGTTGAAGGCTTTAATTCTTTTAGATAAAGCACAAATTAATTTCAATAAAAGTAAAAAAAATATGACTGAAATCATACTAAACCCTAATTTATTTCTTGTAAATTTGTCCCATGAAACAATTACTAATCATATTAACTTTACTAATGTTCCTCAAGCCAATACTTCCGGTTTTAGAATATGCTGTGAATTATGATTACATTGTAACTAACCTTTGTGAGAATAAATCCAAACCCGAATTAAAATGTAACGGAAAGTGTCACTTAACAAAACAATTGGCAATAGCTTCCGAAAGCGGTTCTGAAAATTCTCCAGAAAAAAAGATATCATTCGAACAAACTGAAATCGTATTTTTTCAGGAAATTCAACCGATAGAAATTAGACAAATTTATTTTTTAAATAAAACTTCTATTGGTAACAATTATTCTAACCTTTACTTTCACTTGAATGATTGTGCCTTCTTTCATCCACCTACAATTATTTCTTAATTAAATATTGGTTTTTGTTAGTTCATTTTCTGAATTAACCCACTCAACTTACATCATAATTTCTCTGAAAATTATTTTTCAGATGCAATTACAATCACTTTAATTAAAAAATATAATGAAAACTTCAATAAAATATATTGTAGCCATTTTTGCTATGGCCTTAACTTTCGTGTCTTGTTCAAACGATGATGAAACTACTGTAAATGAATTAGACGGAATTACTAAATTTAAAGAATTCACTAACGATACGCATACTATTGAATTGTATTCTAAAATGGGAAGTTTAGAACAAGGGTACAATGAAATTAGCCTACGAATTAAAGAAAACGGAACCAACAATTATATTAAAAATGCAGAAGTGAGTTGGACTCCACTTATGCACATGACTTCAATGACACATGCGTGCCCATATTCAACAGTAGAAAAAGTAACTGAAAACGGAACTTTATATGAAGGTTATATTATGTTCCAAATGGCTCAAAATGCCACAGAATATTGGGATTTAAAAATCGATTACAATATTAATGGTGTAGATTACACTGCAACAGATGTTATCGATGTACCAGCTTCTACCAAAAGAAAAGTAAATACTTTTATGGGTTCGGATGGTACAAAATACTTAGTAGCTTTAATAGAACCTACTACTCCTAAAGTAGCTGTCAACGATATGAAAGTTGGCGTTTGGAAAATGCAAAGCATGATGAATTTCCCTGTTGTTGATGGCTATACCGTAAAAATCGACCCTAGAATGCCAAGCATGGGAAATCATTCTTCACCAAACAATGTTCATGCAACACAAACACTTGCTGGCGGATTATACAATGGAAAATTATCGTTAACCATGACGGGTTATTGGAAAATCAACTTACAATTAGCTAACGCCGAAGGAACTATCTTAAAAGGAGAAGAAGTCACAGAAACAGTTACTGCTAGTAGTATTTTCTTCGAAATCGAATTTTAATTTTTACTCTAAAAAAGGTCGTTATGACTTAAATAATGACCTTTTTTAAAATCTTTATATTATGAAAAAATTAGTTGTATTTTTTCTGTCACTTTCGTTTTGTTTTACTTTTAGTCAAGAAGTAGATTCACTTAAAACCAAAGAACTTAAAGAAGTTTTGGTGGTAGGAACAAAAGCTCCTTTACACGAAAAACAATCCAAAACACTTGCTACTTTAGACGAATTTTTACAAAAATCTACCAAAGTAGACTTAATTAAAAGAGGCGCTTATGCATGGGAACCCATTATCAACGGAATGGCAACCGAGCGAACCGTTGTTACAATCGACGGAATGCGAATCTTTGGCGCTTGTACCGATAAAATGGACCCTGTGACTTCCTATGTTGAAGTGTCTAACTTGTCTGAAGCTACCATTTCTTCAGGGCAACAAGGGAGTTGTCACGGAAATACGATTGGTGGTTCGATTGATTTAAAAAGAAGCCAACGTCAATTTACTAATGCGGGATGGGAATTTTTTGTCAACTCAGGTTATGAAACGAATAATCGTCAGAAAATCATAGGTTCTGCTATCAATTATGCGGATAGTTTATTTTATGTAGATACCGATGTGATGTTTCGCGATGCCGAAAATTACAAAGCAGGAAATAACAAAGAAATTCAATTTTCTCAGTTCAGAAAACTGAATCTTTCCGCCACTTCGGGTTACCGATTGGCACCTAATAAAAGCATTGAAGCTTCACTAATTTTTGATAGAGCTACCGATGTCGGTTATCCTGCGTTACCAATGGATGTTTCGTTGGCGGAAGCTTTGATTACTTCGGTAAAATTCAATTACAAACCAAGTTTTGATTCAATCGATAATTGGGAAACCAAATTGTATTTCAATACGATTACGCACACTATGGACGATACTAAACGCCCAGATGTTCCTATTCACATGGATATGCCGGGTTGGAGTGATACCTATGGTTTTTATTCCAAAGTAAATGGAAAATACAAAAAGCATCAATTTTTAGCCAATTTGAATTCGTTTTACAATCGTTCGGTTGCGGAAATGACGATGTATCCATCTGATCCAAACGAAAACTTAATGTTTATGTACACTTGGCCCGATGTTCGTACGTTGTATACTGGAATTTATTTGGAAGATAATTTCGAAATCAATTGTCATTCTAATTTGAAATTCACTACCAATTTAGGTTTTCATAATAACAACGTTGCGAGTGATTTCGGCTTACAAAGTTTACAGATTTTCTATCCTGAAATGGAAGCTTCAAATTCTCGATTCCTAAAAAGTATTTCAACCAATTATTTCTACAACAAAGATGAAATTTCGTATGGATTCGGAATGGGGTATGGCGAACGCGCTCCATCAGTTTCAGAAGGGTATGGGTTTTATTTGTACAACAGTTTTGACGGATTTGATTACATCGGAAACCCAAATTTAAAAAATGAAAAATCGGTAGAAGGAAATGCCAATATTGGTTTTAAAAATGAGAAATGGCAAACTAAATTATCGACTTCCTATTTTCATATTTATGATTATATCATTGGAATTCCTGATGCTTCGGTAGCGCCTATGACTATTGGTGCCAATGGAATAAAAGTCTATACAGCTTTAGATTATGCTACTATTTTATCTTCTGATTTTACGGTAAGTTATCAATTATCAGATTTCTGGATTTGGAAAGGACAATTCGTATACAACTTAGGAAAAGACAATGAAAACAACGGATTGCCTTTTATGAGTCCGTTTAATTACATGACCTCTTTAGGCTTTAGACCAGGAAAATTTAGTTCGGAATTACAACTAAAAGGAAATGCTACACAAACTCAATACAACGCTTTTTATGGTGAAGACAAAACACCTGATTATGCAATTGTAAGTGCTAATTTAGGTTATAAATTCACTTTTGAAAAATCAAAAATGATATTAAATACAGGTGTTGAAAACATGTTCGATACTAATTATACTACTTATACCGATTGGAAAAACATTCCAAGAATGGGACGAAATATCTTTGTTAATTTGATGTTTCAGTTTTAAAAAATGCTGCTGTTTAGAAGAATTGGTTTTATAGCGATTTCAAAAAAGTTTCTCCAGATTTAATTCCTAAAGCTAATTCTTCTAAATTCGTGGTTTCTAGCATTCGCGCCAATTCATCACGAATACTTTTGAATTTATCATGCACCGGACAAGGATGTGTTTCAGAACATTGAGATAAACCTAATCCGCAACCATGAAAAACGGCATCACCATCAATAGCATCAACGATTTCTACAAGAAATGTAGTAGCGATGTTCTTTTTAGGGATGTAAAAACCACCATTTACGCCTTTAACAGAATCGATAATCCCAGCTTTTACTAGAATCTGTAAAATTTTAGCAGTAAACGCTTGTGGTGAATCGATTTCTTTAGCGATATCAACAAATCCTACCTTATTTTCCTCTAAGGAGTGTTTAGCAATAAAAATTGCCGCTTTTATGGCATAATTACATGATTTTGAAAACATAAGGAATAGTAATTTAGTAATTAGCAAAGATACGATGGAATTATGATATTTTGTCCGATTTATAGTAACCTATTTTAGAACGAATTCAAGACTCTAGTTCCAATTTGTTTTTTTTATAAGATTGAATCAAAAGATAAATAAAAAAACTTGCCATACTAAACATCAGAATGGTTCCTAAAATGATGAAGGCTAAAACCCAATTTCCACTGGAACTGCTCATTTTACTAAAGCTTTCCGAAGTTAATCCGGCTTGCCAAATGGCACGTTGAATACCCATTCCAATTAATGAAATTAAAAACAACAACAATGTAACCTGTACTATCCAAAAGGTAACACTACCATACATACGCCATTTTGCCGAATTAAAAGTTGGCTTGATAAAGTAAAAAACACCTGCCAAAATAATCATCGTATTGATTCCAATTGTTGTTCCCATAGCATGCGCCACCGTGATATGCGTTCCGTGCGTGTATAAGTTGATGGCTGGAATCGACATGAATAAGGCTAATGTTAAGTTTAGTGTTACCCAATAATCAGAAGCCATTAAAAATCGGTAAGGGAAGAAGTAGTAAAACTGTTTGTTTTCTTTTATTTGTTGGCTCCATTTATAAAAAATACGAATCAAAATAATCCATTCCGTCATGCTCACTGCGTAGGCAATGTAATGAATGTATTTTTCGGTTGGAAGTAAGTAAATATGATGTCCCCAATTAAACATCAAATTAAACATTCCTAGAAAATACATCGCAAAAGATAGTTTTTGATAGGACGATTTTTCATCGCCACTAATTTTTTCCATCAAATAAAAAGCAACGCCATAAATAATTTGATTGATAGCGCCCACGAGCGAACCATTTACTTTCCATTGAATTGTCATATCGGCAATAAAATGTTGTCTGAAATAAGGAAAAATCCACAAATAATTTTCGATAAAAGTAAAAATAAAGAAGATAATTCCAGTAAGCCACATCCAATAGTAAACAGGCCATTTTATCGAAAATCCAACCTGATGCAGATAGAAAACTAAGAAAACAATAAAGGAAACAAAGATCGGTAAAGCCCAAACGGGATTGAATTCCCAATATTCTCTTCCTCCAAAATCACCTGTAAAATAGCTGTAGAAAATTCCTAACAAAGCAATTAACCAAAGTGAAAAATGCAAGTATTGTAAAAAAGTACCAAAACGTGTGGTTTTCATTTTTGCAATGATCAGTGTTACAAAACCTAATCCAGCAGTTATAATCCCTAAATATGCACTACTCACATGAAGCGGACGAAGCGATAAAAATCCCATAACACCCGATTTGGGTTGGGTTATGCGATAACTTTCGGAAGCCAAATGTCCAAAAAACAAACCTAAAACAAACAACACAAGGGCTATTCTGATGAGCCAAATTCCAAAATTCTTCATTTCTTTTCTAAACTAAAAGTTCCTATTATTTCAGGTTGGTAATCTTGCGGATTCGATGTTCCTGTGGCATCTACATTTTTCAAAAAGTGTAAAAGCGCTTTCATTTCGTCATCCGGAATTTCAAAAGCAGGCATCTGTTTTACTCCCGATTTTATTATGCCTTTGATATACGCTTCATTGTTGGCAGTTCTGGAATATACATTCGTTAAATCCGGACCCAAATAACCACCTAAACCATACAATTGATGACACGTATGGCAGTTGTTTTTCTGCCAAACCAATCTACCTTCGGCTACTAAATGAAGTTCTTTTTCAGAATAGGGAGTTGGGCTAAAAAGCGGAATGGCATAAATCCAAATGCTAAACGTTAGAAAACAAACGAAAAGCAACAAAAAAATGCGTTTTGGATGGGCAAGTAAGTTCAGCATTACGAAATAGTTTTTTCTTTTTTAACCGATTTTACGCGGTATCTTTTGGGTAAACAATCTTTTAAAATGATTTCTGCGGTTTGTATTAAATTATAAGTTTCACATAAAAACGGATGCGAATCATAATTTTTGAACTTCATTTTGAAGCGTTTGCTCATCTCGGTAACCATTTCATATACTTTTTCGGTATTTTTCCCCGAAGTGTACAAAGCATCGTATTTCATGAAATGTTGCAGTTGGTTTTTGAATTGCAAAATTTGGTCGTGATGAATGTTTTTATAGCGAATAGGGTGATTTTCAACTTTGTTTAATTTTATTGATTCTATTGAAGAGATTAAATGATTTGCTAAGTCATGTGCATAAACAATTGCTTCTAATAATGAGTTGGAAGCTAAACGATTCGCACCATGAAGACCTGTGTGCGAACATTCTCCAATAGCAAACAATTGCTTGATAGAAGTAGCTCCCAGTTCATCCACGACAATTCCACCACATTGATAATGCGCTGCAGGTGTAATCGGAATTAAATCCTTGGAAACATCAATTCCATTTTCGAAGCAATAATTGTAGACTTTTGGAAATTTTGTTTTAAACGTTTCTATCGGTAAATGTCTTACATCCAACCAAACGTGTTGCGAATGTTCTTTTTTCATTTGATCCGAAATAGCTTTTGAAACGATATCTCGAGTTGCTAATTCGCCATCTGGATGGTATTGAAAAACAAAACGTTCCATTTTTTGATTCAAAATATGAGCACCAAAACCACGAATGGCTTCAGTAATTAAGAACGCTTGACTTTTATTAGGTTCGTAAAGTGCTGTGGGATGAAATTGAATGTATTTCATTTTGTCCAATTTAGCACCCGCTCGATACGCCATCGCAACACCATCACCTGTAGAAACAAACGGATTGGAAGTCACGCCAAACACTTGTCCCGATCCACCGGTTGCTAAAACAGTTGCTTTTGCTACGATGGAAGTCACTTCACTTTTTTCATCAAATCCGATGATTCCAATGCATTTTTGATTGTCTAGCAAAACATCTGTGGCAAAAAAGGAAGTTTTGATTGTAACATTCGGTAAATTCTGAACGACTTGAATCAACTTGGTTTCAATTTCTAATCCAGTTTTGTCTTTGTGATGTACAATACGATTTTGCGAATGACCGCCTTCTAAACCTAAATCCAATTCGCCTGAATTATTCTTGTCTAATTCCACGCCCCATTGAATCAATTCTTGTAATCGGGCAGGAGCTTCTGTAATTACGTGTTCGACTACTTTTTTATCGCAAATGCCTTTTCCAGCCAGTAAAGTGTCTTGAATATGTTGTTGGTAACTGTCTTTGATAAAATCGTGTACTACGGCAATTCCGCCTTGAGCGTAATAGGTATTGCACTCGTCTATAGAAGTTTTGCTAAGTAAGGTAATTTGTAGGTTTGGATTTTGCTCGCTGAGATATTTTGCTAGTGATAATCCCGCTAATCCTGTGCCTACTATGAGTATATCGGTTTCTAAATTTTGCATGATGTTTTAGTTTAGCGCTAACATTCTTTGAATAGGAAGTAAAGCTTTTTCGATGATTTCGTTGTCCAAATGCACTTCTGGACTTTCATCTTGTAAACATTGATAGAGTTTTTCTAAGGTGTTGACTTTCATAAACGCACACTCGCTGCACGCACAAGTATTGTCTTCTTTTGAAGGCGCTGGAATTAATGTCTTGGTTGGATTATCCAATTGCATTTGGTGTAAAATTCCCGCTTCTGTGGCTACGATAAAAGTGTCGTTTGGACTGTTTTTTACATGATTCAACATGCCTGAAGTTGAACCAATGTAATGCGCTACTTTTAATATATGCGTTTCCGATTCTGGATGTGCAATGATGGTAGCGGTTGGATGTTTTTTATATAAATCGATTAATTTTTCTAATGAAAAAGCTTCGTGAACAATGCAAGAACCTTCCCATAAAACCATATTTCTTCCAGTTTCAGCAATTAAATATTTTCCTAAATTTTTATCGGGAGCAAAAACAATAGGTTGGTCTTCTGGAATGGACGCGATTACTTTTTTAGCATTGGAAGAAGTACAAACTATATCGGTTAAAGTTTTCACTTCTGCTGTGCAATTGATATAAGTTACAACCGTATGATTCGGATATTTTTCTAAGAAATTCTTGAATTCATCTGGCGGACAACCATCGGCAAGGGAACAACCTGCTTTTACATCGGGAACGATTACTTTTTTATTTGGATTGACAATTTTAGCTGTTTCTGCCATGAAATAAACGCCGGCAAAAACGATAATATCCGCATCAACTTGCGATGCTTTTCTCGATAATTCTAAACTATCACCCACAAAATCAGCAATTTCTTGAATGGCTTCTTCTTGATAATAATGCGCCAGAATTACCGCATTTTTTCTTTTCTTCAATTCAAGAATTTTCTCTTTTAAATCCGAAGTTGTTTTCATTAGAGGATGTTTTTATCTTTTATTTAATTAAATTTTTTAAAGCTTAAGGAAAGTCTCTCCGGTGTTGAATTCACTAATTAAATCCAAAAGAGAAGTTTCTTTCAGCGTTTTCTTTAAATTTTCACGTAATGGCTTGTACTTATGATGAAAAGGACACGGTTGTTTGTCGGAACAATCATGAAGTCCTAAACTGCATCGGTCAAATAAGTCATTTCCGTCGATAGCTTTTACGAGCTGTTCTAACTTAATGTGTTTCAATTGTACCTTTTCGATTTCAAAACCACCGCCATTTCCTTTAATCGATTTTATGATGTCGGCTTTTACCAAACGTTGTAAAATCTTAGCTGTAAAAGGTTCTGGTGATTCAATTTTTCTGGCAATGTCTCGAATACCACAACGCTTGCCAGCAGACGATTCTGAGGCAATGTAAATGGTAGCTCGTATGGCATATTCACAGGTTTTTGAAAACATAGATAAAATTTACACAAAGTTAGGGATTTTAAATCATCGAAATATGATTTTAGTCATATTCTGATGGATATCCTTTTCTGAAATGGATTGCGAATCGGGTAGTGGTGCAATCGTGTTTTGATAATTTCTGAAATTTTGAATGTAATAGTTTCTATCGTAGCTTAATTCCAATAAAACGTTTTGCATTGCAGTAATATCCCCTGGATTCAATAGAGAAGAATGATAAGTAGTTCGAATTTCAAATGGAATGGAACTCGCTTGAAGCAATTCCAAACAACTTAGAAATTGACTATAAAAATCAGCTTTTGTAATCGCAAAGAATTTTTCTTTCGGACCTTTAAAATCCAAAGCTATATAATCGATGAGTTGTTCCTCTATTAGTTTTTCGAGTACTTTGGGCTGACTTCCATTCGTATCTACTTTGATTAAAAATCCTAAACTTTTCACTAATTTTATGAATGGGATAATGTCTTTATGTATCAAACATTCGCCACCACTAAAAACAACGGCATCCAACAAATTTCTTCTCGATTTTAAAAACGAAATGATTTCGGAAAAGTAAAAAGCCCCTTTTCCGAAAACTATTTCTGGATTGTAACAATAATCACATTTCATATTACACCCTGCAAACCATAAGATACAAGCCGATTTATCGGGATAATCTAACAGTGTGAAGGGTGTAAAACTATGAATGGCTTTTTTGTTTAGAAAATCAAGATTTACATTCTCTAAAGTGGGTTCGTTGTTTGTGTTCACCTTTTTTTCCAATATTAAAGCTTTCTACGGGTCTGTGATAGCCCATTACTCGTGTATACACCAAACATTTGGTTCTTTTTTCATTGTGTTGAAGCAAAGCTTCAGTGGTTTGTGTTTGCATAGGATGTTGTTTTTAAGGTTGCTAATAATTCTTCATCACATTTTGGACAATATTCGTGTTCGCCATTCAAATAGCCATGTTTCGGACAAACGCTGAAAACTGGAGTCACTGTGATATAGGGCAATTTGAAATTCGTAATTACTTTTTTAATGAAATTTCGACACGCTTCTACCGAACTCAATTTTTCGTTCATATATAAATGCAAAACCGTTCCTCCAGTGTACTGACATTGTAAATTGTCTTGTAATAACAAAGCTTCAAACGGATCTTCGGTGTAATCTACTGGTAATTGCGAACTGTTCGTGTAGTAAATATTTTCGCCTTCACCTGCTTGAATAATATCGGAATAACGTTTTTTATCTTCTTTAGCAAAACGATACGTTGTGCCTTCTGCAGGAGTTGCTTCTAAGTTGTATAAATTGCCAGTTTCTTCTTGATAAGCTCTCATTTTGGTTCGAATGTGTTCCAAAATTTCGGTTGCGAATGCCATTCCGTAATCCGAAACGATGTCTTCTTTTCCGTCTGTGAAATTTTGAATCATTTCGTTAATTCCGTTCACACCAATTGTAGAAAAGTGATTTCTGAAATGAGGCAAATAACGTTTGGTATACGGAAATAATCCTCTATCATACATTTCCTGAATGAAAACGCGTTTTTTCTCTAAAGTTGCTTTCGAAATTTCTAACAAACGATCTAAATCGGAATATAATTTGGCTTTATTTCCTTTGTTTAGATAACCCAATCGCGCCATATTGATAGTTACGACACCGATACTTCCCGTCATTTCCGCACTTCCGAATAAACCGTTACCTCTTTTTAATAATTCGCGTAAATCGAGTTGTAAACGGCAGCACATACTTCGTACGGCATTGGGTTTGTAGGCATTTGGATTTTCAACTTTATTGCCGTTTTCATCATATGTATATTGACTTCCGATGAAATTCTGGAAATAAGACGAACCAATTTTCGCTGTATTTTCAAAAAGAATATCGGTATTTTCTCCGTACCAATCAAATTCTTCAGTAATATTAACCGTTGGAATAGGGAAGGTGAACGGTTGTCCATGCGCATCGCCTTCGGTCATAACCGTATAATACGCTTTGTTGATGAGATTCATTTCTTTTTGAAAATGTTCGTAACGCATTTCGGTTATGTCTGAAACGCCTCTTTCTTTAGCTCTTTTTATAAAATCTTCTGAAGTGATTCCTTTAAAAAGATGCTGTTCATTTCGTGTTGGGATTTGCTCTTTCAAATCATCTGGAACCACCCAATCCAATGTAATATTCGTAAACGGAGATTGTCCCCAACGAGCTGGAACATTCAAATTGTAGACGAAACTTCGAATCGCTTTTAAAACATCATCATATGATGAATTATCTTTGAAAACATAAGGAGCCAAATAAGTATCAAACGAACTAAACGCTTGAGCTCCGGCCCATTCGCTTTGTAAAATTCCAAGGAAATTCGCCATCTGTCCTAATGCTTCTCTAAAATGATTAGGAGGACGACTTTCCACTCGACCACGAACGCCGTTAAAACCTTCATTTAGTAAAACGCGTAAACTCCAACCCGCACAATAACCCGTTAAGCAATCTAAATCGTGAATGTGAATATCACCATTACGATGCGCATAACCTTCTTCTTTCGAATAGACTTTATCTAACCAATAATTTGCAATGATTTTTCCTGCGACATTATTGACTAAACCTGCGTTGGAATACGAAGTATTAGCATTTGCATTGATGCGCCAATCGGTTTGGTTGGTGTATTCTTCTATGGTTTGGGTGCTATCGACATAAGTGGTATCGTCATTTAAGCCTAAAACGTGTTCTCGCTGAAGTTTTCGGGTGTGACGGAACAGCATGAAGGAACGCATCACTTCATAATGACCATATTCGAAAAGCGTTTTTTCAATTTTATCTTGAATATCTTCAACTGCCCAAGTGTCTTCGTGCGATAACAATTGGAACACGGTTTCAATTACTTTTGGATTTAAAGTTTCGCTTACACTGGCAAAAGCTTTTGTGATGGCTTCTTCTATTTTGAAAGGTTCAAATGGTAAATACGTACCATTTCGTTTGATTACAAATTTGTCCATAATGCAGAATTTTATTGTGGTATGGAACAAATTTAAATATTAAAAAGACTTTTTAGTCTTGTTTGAATAAATAGTAATCAACAAATTATGAAGTGTTTTTGTTAATAAGTTGTTTTGATAAATAGGAGTTTCAATTTTAGTCATTGGAAATAAAAAACCCTGTAAAATCTGTAGGTCTTCAAACTAAATCAGTCCACTTTTTGCTGACGATATACAACTGCTGAGTATTTTAAAAGTGGTAATACCGAGAGTTTTTATCCTTTTATAGAAGTGGTTTTTTAAATTTCCGATGATAGTCATTATCATGTACCGATTACGCTTTCTGCTTTTGGGTATGCTACTTATAAGGGGAATTGATTTTTCTTGATTTGTTGGGGGAGAAGGGAAAAGTGAAAAGGATGGGCTTTACTTCGTAAAGCCTGTGCTTAGGGTTATGAGATTTAGCTACGCTGAACTTACGTTTCTATTCTGCGGAATGAAAGCTTTTCCTGCGTAAAGCAATTGCCTACTGCTTAGGAGATTCTGAAATGATTCAGAAGTGTCGGGATAGAATAACAATATAAAAAAAAAACGCTCAAGACAACTTGAGCGTTTTTTTTTATTAATAATTTACATAATCGGTGATTTCTAATCCGTAACCTATCATTCCTACGCGTTTAGTAGGAGCGGTGCTGTTGGATAGTAATTCGATTTTGGTAATGTCTAAGTCGTGAAGGATTTGGGCTCCGATTCCGAAATCTTTGGTGTCCATTTTAATTTGTGGGGCACGCATTTCGCCTTGAGATTGTAATACTTTTAATTCGGCAATACGATCTAATAATTCTAAGGATTTAACTTCTTGGTTAATGAAGATGATTGCTCCTTTTTCTACTTCGTTAATTTTACGGAAAATATCGTCTAGTTTCTTATCGTTGTTATCGGTAAGTGTCCCTAAAATATCATTGTTGACTTGGGTTGTGTTGATTCTAGTTAATACAGGTTCGCCTGCATTCCAAGTTCCTTTTGTTAAAGCAATGTGTACTTGTTTGTTGGTTGTTTGTAAATAGGCACGCATTCTGAAGGTTCCGAAACGGGTTTGAATATCAAAATCTTCTTTCTTTTGAATCAAACTGTCGTGTTGCATACGGTAGGCTACTAACGCTTCAATAGAAACCAATTTTAAGTCGAACTTCTTAGCGACTTCTACCAATTGCGGTAAACGTGCCATTGTTCCGTCTTCGTTCATGATTTCTACGATAACACCAGCTGGTTTAAATCCTGCTAAACGAGCAAAATCAATAGCTGCTTCGGTGTGACCTGTTCTTCTTAAAACGCCACCTTGTTTGGCAATTAAAGGGAAAATATGTCCAGGACGCGCTAAATCGTAAGGTTTGGTCTCTGGGTCAATTAAAGCCTGAATGGTTTTCGCTCTATCAGCAGCAGAAATTCCCGTAGATACGCCATTACCTTTTAAGTCAACCGAAACGGTAAAAGCGGTTTCCATGTGGTCGGTATTATTACGAACCATAGCATGAAGGTCTAGTTCTTTACAACGCGATTCTGTTAGAGGAGCACAAATTAGCCCTCTACCGTGTGTTGCCATGAAGTTAATCATTTCAGGCGTTACTTTTTCGGCTGCAGCAAGGAAATCGCCCTCATTTTCTCTGTCTTCATCATCTACTACTATGATAACTTTTCCTTGACGGATGTCTTCAATAGCTTCTTCAATTGTGTTGAGTTGTATGTTATTTGACATGGTATTAGTTGTTGTCGTCGTTAGTTTGTGTTATTTTATTAAAAAGTTTTTTAAACGGGTCGGTTATCCAATCAAAATTAATCATGATTCCAATATCGTTTGTAGCACGATAGGTTAAAATCACTGCAAATGGCGTCATTAAAATAGAAGCCATCCAAGCGCCTAAGAATGGTGGAATAGAATCTTGTTGGGCTACTTTTCTTCCAAAAGTATTAATGAAATGAAATGTAATAAAAATCAAAACAGCAAATACAATAGGTAAACCTAAACCTCCTTTTCGAATGATAGCTCCTAATGGTGCTCCAATGAAAAACATTAAGAGACATGAGTAAGCAATCACAAATTTTTCATGAATGGCTAACCAGTGGTTGTTGATGTTCTTAGACTTATTTTCTAAATCGGTTTTGTTGCTTTGTATGCTAAATTCAGTACTAATTGCATTATTTTTTGCAACTTCAAGAATTTGTTTACGTTCTTCTACTGTTAAAAGAGATAGAATTTCTTTATTCGTACTTTTATTTATTGGAGCTTTTACATTTTGGGGTGTAATTTCTCTATGTGAAAAAATATTATCGTTTCTATTTACCAAATTAGTAGCATAAGAAGTTGCATCCTTTTTATAACTTTGTTCAAGCGAATCGATAGTATATTTCAATTCAATAGAAGTTAACATTTTTTCAGATGTAATGTTGCCCTCGTCAATTTCAGCTTGATTTAGTTTTGTTAAATCGATGTTGATGACGTACTTTTTAAAGCTACTCTTAGCGAAAGGAACTCTTTGACGTTCTTCATAGTTTTTGGGATGAATGTCTTCGTAATAATAACCATCGTATAATTCTAGTTGTAAATAATTCGAATCGTCTTCACTGGTTAAAACTCCTCTTTTTGCTTTAATAATGGTGTTTGCGCCTAAACCCATGTTACTATTTTTAACATGCATGGTAACGTCTTCTAAAAATTCGCCATTATCGCCTGACTTTTTCCCCACTTTAATATTAGAAGTTCCGATAGTATTAAATTGCCCTTCAGCAATTGCCATGGCTGGTTTTTGCTGTACAATGGTTTTTCTAAGATTAATGAATTTATATTGCGCATCAGGAATCACGTTATTGGCAAAGAAGAATGATACAAAAGCTAATATTCCAATTGTAATCGTAAGCATTTTCATGGCTCGTTGTAACGATATACCTGATGATTTCATTGCCGCAAACTCATAGTTCTCGGCAAAACTACCAAAAGTCATGATAGAAGCCAATAAAACCGAAAGCGGTAATACTAATGGAACAATAGTAGGCGCGTAGAACGATAAAAATTTGATAATAGTGAAGAAGTCTAAATCTTTACCCGCTAATTCAGCAATGAACAACCAAATTCCTTGTAAAACGAATATAAAAAACAAGATTACAAATACCGAAGCAAATGTAATCATGAAGGATTTAATAATGTATTTATCTAAGATTTTCACCCGAACGGAATTAGTCTAATTTATTGATGTAATAATTAGGATATTTTGATTTGGTAAAGGTAAAATGATTTTTTGATAATGGCTGATTTGTTTTAAAAGAATTAACAGTTAAAG
Organism: Flavobacterium sp.; assembly: GCF_041911335.1. Lineage (GTDB taxonomy): Bacteria > Bacteroidota > Bacteroidia > Flavobacteriales > Flavobacteriaceae > Flavobacterium. The sequence continues at coordinate 55,388 of NZ_JAYRPD010000035.1, read as the reverse complement.
TGGTTTTTGTCCCATTTTTGCCTACTTCAATTACGGTGTAAATGTGTTTGGTTTGAACATCAATACCTATTAAGATTTCTTTACGTTGGTCTTTGCCACTGTTTGGAGTTAATTTAACGTACTGAATTTTTCTTCCTTTTAAATTTTGAGGTATATCCCAACTGTATTTGTACCCTGTATTAAAGAAAGTCAACATCTTGTTAGGCGTGATGGCATTTTCATCATTTGCATCAAAATTAGCGATGGTAATTTCTTCGTCTTCAGGAACAATCGTATAGACTTTTTTTCCATCGAAAATTTTGGTTACTCCCATAAAATTTAGGTTGTACAAGTTTCCTTGTAACGCTACATTTCCTTTGCTTTCTTGGTTGATGTTTTCCTTTGGGTTGTGTAGTGAATATTTAAAATCAATCACAATATTATCATATGATTTTACCTTAGCTGATACTTCATCTAATAACTCTTTTGCTTTTTTAGCATCTTGAGCTTGGATAGTAAAACCTATAAATAGTGCGATTGCTAGTTGTAAAAAACGTATCATTTTAAAATTAATTATTTTGTTCATTGTTTAAAAAGTGTTCTAAAGCTATTAAATCGGGTATTAAAACGGAACGGGCTTTACTACCTTCAAAAGGACCTACAATACCAGCGGCTTCTAATTGGTCAATTAAACGACCCGCTCTATTGTAACCTAATTTCAATTTTCTTTGTATTAAAGAGGCACTTCCTTGTTGGGCTGTCACAATGACTTCTGCTGCTTCTCTAAACAAAGAATCTCTTTCGGATATGTCAATATCAAGTTTTATGCCACTTTCATCCCCAACATACTCAGGAAGTAAATAAGCTTCAGGATATGCTTTTTGTGAACCTATGAAATCACAAATCTTATCCACTTCTGGTGTGTCAACAAAGGCACATTGTACACGAGTAATGTCGTTTCCTTGCGTATAAAGTAAATCACCTCGTCCAATTAATTGATCCGCTCCTTGACTATCTAAAATTGTACGTGAGTCGATTTTAGAAGTTACACGGAATGCAATACGCGCAGGGAAATTCGCCTTAATAATCCCCGTAATTACATTTACCGATGGACGTTGTGTTGCAATAATTAAGTGAATTCCAATAGCACGTGCTAACTGAGCTAAACGAGCAATTGGTGTTTCTACTTCTTTACCCGCTGTCATAATTAAATCGGCAAACTCGTCCACTACTAACACAATATATGGTAAAAAGCGGTGACCATTTTCTGGATTTAATTTTCGGTTTCTAAATTTCTCGTTGTATTCTTTAATGTTACGAACCATGGCATCTTTTAATAAAGAATAACGGTTGTCCATTTCAATACATAACGAGTTCAATGTATTGATTACTTTAGTATTATCAGTAATAATAGCATCTCCACCATCAGGAAGTTTAGCTAAATAATGACGTTCAATTTTATTGAATAAAGTTAATTCTACTTTTTTCGGATCCACCAAAACGAATTTTACTTCGGCTGGATGTTTTTTGTATAATAACGAAGTCAACACGGCATTCAATCCTACCGATTTTCCTTGACCCGTAGCACCTGCCATTAATAAGTGAGGCATTTTAGCTAAGTCTACTACAAAGGTTTCGTTAGAAATGGTTTTTCCTAAAGCAATTGGTAACTCCATTTCAGCTGTTTGGAATTTCGGAGAAGCAATTACGCTCTTCATCGAAACCATTGTTGGATTGTTGTTTGGTACCTCAATACCAATAGTTCCTTTTCCAGGGATTGGTGCGATGATACGAATTCCTAAAGCCGCCAAAGACAAGGCAATATCGTCTTCTAAGTTTTTGATTTTAGAGATACGGATTCCAGCATCTGGTACAATTTCGTATAAAGTAACCGTTGGACCAACAGTCGCTTTAATTTGCGAAATACCAATGCTGTAATTTTTTAAAGTATCAACAATTTTATTTTTGTTTTCTTCTAATTCGGCTTGGTTAATGGTAATCCCGCCAGAAGAATATTCTTTTAATAAATCAATAGGAGGGAATTGGTAATTCGATAGTTCTAATGTTGGGTCAAAAAGACCAAAATCTTGTACCAATTTAGCCGCTAAGTTTTCTTCAACCACTTCCTCTTCTGCCACTTTTTCAATTACAAAAGCGTCTTCGTTTACGAAATCTTCTTTTGGAATGCTTCTGTCTTCGATAGAAAAATTAGTTACTTCTGGAGTTTCAACTTTTGGTTTTGGGTCTAAAGTTAATTCCGATGCTGTAGCAATTGTTGGTTTTAAAGCTTCTTTGTTGATTTCGAAATTCGAAGGATAGGTTTTCAATTCAAAATTCCCCATTTCTTCTTCGTCTTCAGTCAAGATAAAGTCTTCTTTTGAATTGGTTGGTGAAGTTATTGGTAAATCGGTATTTACTTCATCTTCCGTTTCATCTGTACTGTTTTCTGGTACTGGAACTATTGTATTTGCAGCAGCGATATCTTCATTTAATTCGGACTGAGGTTTTTCAAAAACTTTGGTAAAACTTTCGGGTGACATCTTGATTTTGAAAACTAAGAATAATACGATTCCGAATAAAAGCACTAATAAAGTTCCTGTTTTTCCGATGTAATCTTGAATGAAAAGATTCATTTCAAAACCAACAGTTCCTCCCAATTGTGGAATGTATTCCCAGAAAAAACCTAGAATAATAGAAATAAAAATTATCAGATAAAAATCCCAAAAAAAGCTTTTCTTTAATTTCGATAAAGCCATGTCCAATACTAAGTAAGCTCCCATTAAAAAAAGGATTCTCACAAAAATAAATGAGGCTACTCCAAAACCTTTGTAAAGGAAAAAGTCGGCTAAGAAAGCACCAAATTTCCCTAACCAGTTCTCGGCTTTAACACCTCTATTTGCTAATTCAGATACAATATTTTGATCGTTATTTCCTGTTATGAAGTAAGAAATAAAGGAAAGTAATAAAGCTATAGAAAAGAAAATCAATAGAATACCGAAAATAAATTTCTGTTGACGACTTAGGCGCCAAGAGAATTTTTCTTTGGTTTCAGAAGGAGAATTTACGGAATCTTTACTTGTTTTTTTGGCCATGTAAACGGATCAATTTTTACAAAAGTAGCTAAATTAAAACAAATATGGAAAATAAATAATGCATCCAATTGCAATAGCGGTTAGGGCAGCAAAAAATACAGCTCCAGCGGCAATATCTTTAATAAAACCAATGCGTTCATGAAAATCGGGATGCACGAAATCAGCTATTTTTTCGACTGCAGTATTTAACCCTTCTATACTTAGTACTAATCCAAATACTAGAATTTGCATCATCCATTCAACACGATCAATTCCAAAGTAGAATCCTGCAATTGTCATAAGTACAGCCAAAGAAGATTGTACCATAACACTATGCTCGGTAGTAATTAATTTAATAGCGCCTTTTACGGCAAATCCAATGCTTTTTAATCGGCCTGTAAAAAGGGTTTCGTCTTTTTCGAATTTCATTTTGTTTGTTTAAATTTAAAAACTGTCCTGAAATTGAATAATCAACTTTAGGACAGTTTAGTTTCTTATAGTACTGCTAAAGCAGCATCGTAATTTGGCTCGTCAGCAATCTCTTTCACTTGTTCTGTGTGAAGAATTGTTCCGTTTTCGTCTAAAACAATTACCACACGAGAATGTAAACCTGCTAAAGGACCATCAGTGATTTCTAAACCATAGTTTTTTCCAAAACTACCGTCTTTAAAATCTGATAAGTTAATTACGTTTTCTAAACCTTCAGCGCCACAAAAACGTTTTTGAGCAAAAGGTAAATCTCTAGAAATACACAATACTTTAGTGTTTGCTAAAGCACTTGCTTTTTCATTAAACTTTCTAACCGAAGCCGCACAAGTTCCCGTATCAACACTTGGGAAAATGTTTAAAACTAGTTTAGAACCAGCAAAATCAGCTAAAGTTGCTGTTCCTAAATCGGTTTTTACTAAATTAAAATCAGTAGCTTTTGAACCTACTGCTGGCAAATCGCCATTTGTGTGAATTGGATTTCCTCCTAATGTAATTGATGCCATAACTTTTTTTTTGAGTAACAAAAGTAAAGAATAATTGGTTAAAGTGTATCTTATCGTTTACTTAAGATTATTTTTTTTTTAGTTTTTTAAAACCAAGATTTTGTTTTTGGCGTAAATGCCATTATAAAACTTAAAAAAATATAATATGAAAACGAACAAATTTTTTGCTACTGCAATTGTAGCTTTCGGATTATTAGTTGGAACAACTTCTTTTGCTCAAATGAAAGAAAAAACGGTTGAAGTAGGAGGTGCTCCTATGTATTCAAGTAAAAACATTGTTGAAAATGCGGTTAATTCTAAAGACCACACTACATTAGTTGCTGCTGTTAAAGCTGCTGGATTAGTTGATGTTTTAATGTCAGAAGGACCATTCACTGTTTTTGCCCCAACAAATGCAGCGTTTGCTAAATTACCTGCAGGAACAGTTGAAACCTTGTTAAAACCAGAAAATTTAAAAACGTTACAAACTATTTTAACGTATCATGTTGTAGCAGGAAAAATGAATGCTAAAGATATTGATGCTGCTATTAAAAAAGGAAACGGAAAAGCTACTTTAAAAACAGTTAGCGGTGGTACATTAATAGCTTGGATGAAAGGTAAAGACTTATATATTACCGATGAAAACGGGAATAGTGCGAAAGTTACTATTGCCGATGTAAATCAAAAAAATGGTGTAATTCATGTAGTGGATACTGTGGTTACACCTAAATCATAATGCTTAAAATCTTTAGTTTAGTTTGTTAAAAGAAAAGCTCTGAGTTTTAATTCAGAGCTTTTTTATTTATTGTTGTAACCAATTCTTAAAATCAAAGAAGTTTTGAGGTGCTACACCATGACCGACAGGATATTCGAGATATTCGACTTTTAATCCTAAATTTTCTAAAGCTGGTTTTGCTTTTCGTGCCCAATCTACTGGAATTACTTGGTCAACCGAACCATGAGAAACGAAGAATTTTAGATGTGAAATCGCTTTTGAATCAATAACTTCTGGCATAATTTCTTGATTGAAATAGCCGCTTAACGCCACGACTTTAGCTACTTTATCAGGATAGGTTAGGGCAGTAGCATAACTTAAAATGGCGCCTTGACTGAAACCAATTAAGGTTACATTTTTTGCATCGATTGGATATTGTTTTAGGATTTCGTCAATAAAACCTGCAATTAACTCAACCGACTGTTTCGCTTGTACATTATCCGAAAACTTATTTTCATCAGCATCAAAATGAATGGCATACCAAGCGTGTCCGTAAGGCTGTAATTCATAAGGTGCACGAACCGAAATTACGTAACTATCATTTGGTAATTCGCTAGCAAAGGAAAATAAATCTTCTTCGTTGCTTCCATAACCGTGTAATAATAGTAATAATGGATTTTTATCGTGTTTTACTTTTGGTTCTTGAATTAAGTAGTGTAAGTTCATTTTTAAATAAAGGTTAAAAGTTTAAGTGTTTAAAAGTTTAAAAGGACTTGAAAACTTTTTGATATAGTTCTCCCAAAAAAGGAACGATTTTCATTTCGCCATTTAAACAATTGATAAAACCATAAATCCACAGGATGAAAATGAATATCCAAAATGAAGCCGAAACCATCCAATTGTCAAAGTAACCAACGGGATATCCTAATAAAAAGAAGGTTAAGAAAATACCTAATGATTGTCTAATGTGAAAACTAGCAAATTCACTACGATTTTCTTCTTGATTCATAAATATTGCAATTATTGACCCTACAATAGTTAAATAGCTTACAATTGCTGTTTGTTTACCTTTATTTATTTCGTTCATGATTTAATGACTTTTTAATTTTACTTTTTTCAGTTCATTCTTTTACACCCCTAAAGTCCCCTCAAGGGGACAATCCAATTAATAAATTATTATTTATTCATTATCAATTGTCCGTTATTGTAAATTCCTATCGCTTTTCCCTTCATTTTTTGTCCTAAGAAAGCCGAATTTTTAGATTTAGAAAGGATGTTTTCTTTTCCAAATGTCCAATTATCTTCTGTAGTGAAAAGCGAAATATCAGCTTTATTTTCGGTTTTTATTGAAGGGTTTTCTACTTTGAAAACCAGTTTGTTAGTGTTTAGTTTTTCAACTACAACTTCAAGTGGTAAAATGGTTAGTAAAGCACCAAAAGCACTCTCTAATCCTATGGTTCCATCCTTCGCTAAATCAAATTCTAATTTCTTGTGTTCGATGTCTAATGGATTATGGTCTGAAGTGATGCAATCAATCGTTCCGTCTAGAACAGCTTCTACTAAAGCTTTTCTCGTAGCTTCTTCGCGTAATGGGGGCAATACTTTGTATCGGGTATCAAATCCCATTAACACTTCGTCGTTTAAGACTAAATTGTGAACGGCAACGCTACAAGTCACTTGTAATCCTTTTGCTTTTGCTTCTTTGATTAATTTGATGCTGCCTTGAGTTGAAATGGTTGGGATATGTAATTTTCCGCCTGTATATTCTAATAAAAATAAGTTACGTGCGACTTGTAATTCTTCTGCTAAAGCCGGAATTCCTTTCATACCAAGTTTTGTACTTACTACACCTTCATTTGCTATTCCAATTCCTTTCAAAGTGCTATCTTGACAAAAGGCGATCAACATGCCGTCGAAATCTTGTACGTATTGCAACGCAATTTTTTGAAGATTTGCATTTTGTAAGGCTTTTTTATAATCCCCGAAAGCAATGGCTCCGGCGTTTTTCATGTCGAATAATTCCGCTAAATCCGTTCCTTCGCTACCTTTAGTTAAGGCTCCGATGGGATATAAAGTTGTCGCTTGATTTTTAGCTCTATCCAATACAAATCGTACTTGTGCTTGATTGTCGATGGTTGGATTTGAATTCGGTTGTAAAGCTACCGCTGTAAATCCACTTTTGGCTGCGACTTTCAATCCGTTTTCTATGGTTTCGCGGTCTTCATAGCCTGGTTCTCCAAAAGAAACCGAGCTGTCCATCCAACCTTTAGAAACGTGTAGATTTGGAATATTTACTACTTCAAAACCCGAAGTAGCGGTGATTTCTTTTTCTATTTGAGTTATCGTGCCGTTTTCAATTTTGATGTCCATCACTTGGTTGTGAAACGGACTTGAAGCGTCGATAATTTTGGCTTGTTTTAGAATAACTTGCGTCATTTTACAAATTTTTGGATTAGTAGTTCTGTTATTAAAAATAGTAGTGTTGCGATGATAAACCATTTCCAAATTTCATTGCTTGTACGTTCAGAAGCAATGTCGTTTAGAACTGTGGATATGTTGTTTACTTTGGTAAAATTCTCAAAATTGGCAGTCGAAACTTGTGTTAGATCGCTTTCCGTTCTTGGATAGTTGAAGCTGATTTTCTTTAACGAATTGTTCGCTTTTATCACATCAAAATTCCCTGCTTCTTCAAGATAATCGCCAAATGACAGTTTGCATTTGGTATTCAAAATTTGTTGCATTGGAATGAAACTATAACCATCTTTTTGTACTGAAACGACTTCGTCTTTTGCTAAAATAGTTTCTAAAATCAGGTTTTCGTTTTCTCCAATTGTGTATGCGTTAATTCCTGTTTTACCTTGATTTTGTCCCATGTTGTAAAAGGTTGGAACAATCAAAGGTGCATTCTGAAAATTACTATTTTGCTTGTTTATCGGAGCCGAAAAAGCGTAAAATGTTCCCAATCGATTCGTTGTCGAACCCACAAAAACTAAATTGTCTTCGTATTGTAAAATATTCGTAATTCCTGATAAAGTGAAACCTTCTTTAACATTTGGATATTGAAAATTAGTCACTTTTTTCTCAAAAACTGTTTGATATAAAGGATGATTAAAGTTGATTTTTGTGATTTGTTTTCCAGAAGTGGAAAGTTGGGAATAATTGAATCCACCAAAGTTTTTCGCAAAAGCATTTAATAGACTTGGCGTATTTTTCGCATTCGGAATTAAAACAATATTGCCGCCTTTTTCGAAGAAGGATTTTAGTGTTGTTCCCAATGCAACTGGCAAATCTTCTAATTCATTTAACACAATCGCATCTTGATTTTCGATTTGATTGTAATCCAACGTAGCCAATTCGGTACTTTGAAAATTGAATTCATCTGAAGTAAAAATGCGACTTAAAAAATTGTTCTTTTCCGAATTTCCGATAGCAATTACGTTTGCTTTTTCGGGTTTTGAAATACTTAAGAAATAGTCGTTGTCATAATGTAAACTATTGTCTTCTATGCTAATATTTCCGTGGAAATCGTTTTTTGGAATGGTGATTGCAATTTCTGTCTTTTGCGTTTCAAATTTTGCGATGGTTTTAGCAATTGCTTTGTTGTTACTAAAAACAGAAAGTGGCACTTCATTTTCGGTTTCTCCAAAAGCTTGAAGCGTGATTTTCAATTCGTAAAACTGATCCAAAACTTGAGAAATAGTAACTTTATCAATACTGATGTTGGTTTTGTTTTGCGCTTCGGGTTGGATGAAATACACTACGTTATTTTCTGCTAATTCCAAGGCTTTTTTACTTTCCGATTGAATCGCATCGGTAATGATAACGTAATCTTTTTTTGTGTTTTTCTTTTTGGTTTCGACTTGATTGATCAAATAATCCAATTGAAACGGCATCGCTGAATACTTCAAATTCTGCAATTCTTTTTGAATGGATTTGATATCGGTGTCCCAAAAAACTTCGGAATTCGTTAGTAAGGAAAATTGTTGGTTTTCGGGTAATTCTTCTAATAAAACTTGAATGCTTCGTTTGAGTAATTCGCCTTTTGCGCCTTTGGCTTGCATCGAAAACGAGTTGTCTAATAAAATGATGAGTTCGTTTCCTTTGTTTGTGGTGTCTTTGGCGTCAAAAAAAGGTTGGGCAAAAGCTATAATCAAACAAGCCAACAACAATAAACGTGTCGCCAACAACAACCATTTCTTGATTTTAGAACTTTTTCGGGTTTGAATTTGAAGTTCTTTAAGAAGTTTTACGTTAGTAAAATATTCTTTTTTAAAACGTCGTAATTGAAATAAATGCACCAAAATTGGTATGACCAACAGAAAAAGGAAGTAGAGAATTTCTGGATGTTTGAACTGCATTTATAATTAGAATTTGTCAAAAGTACGAAATTCAATTTAGAATTTAGAATTTAGAATTCAGAAAATGTTGTATAGTATTTTTTGGAACGCAGATGACACGGATTTGAGAAATTTACACGGATTTTTACTGCCAACTCAAAACTGAACACTGATCACTAAAAAATTATCTCTTCTTTTTCTTCTCTGCGCGTTTTCTTTCCACAGCTCGGTTTCTGGATTCGGTTTTTCTTGGAGTACGTTTTCCAGGACCGCCTAGGTTGACTTTTTTGTTTTTGTCTTTCTTTTGATGGAACGCGTCACCACCTTCTTTTTTAGGGGTTTTTAGTAAGAACTTCATTTTTTTCTTTTCCTTTTCAAAGTCTAAATAGCGTTCTTCTATTTTTAAATCTTCTGGAATAGGAAGTTCTTTGATTTCGGTATTCATTAATAATTCTACCTCAATTTTTGGCTCAATTTCACTTGGAGAAATCAAACTTATGGCAACACCTGTTTTATCAGCACGACCCGTTCTACCGATACGGTGCATGTATTTTTCAGGTTCTTCTGTAAATTGTAAGTTGATAACGTGTGTAATATCCGAAATATCTAAACCACGTGCCATGATATCGGTTGTAACCAAACCTCTTAATTCGCCCGCTTGAAAAGCAGCCATCGTATTCAAACGATAATTTTGCGATTTGTTTGAGTGAATGACACCAAATTGCTCTGGAAATTCGCTTTCCAAGGTTTCAGAAACCAATTCTACAATTCGTTTGTTGTTTACGAAAATCAATACACGATCCATTCCTTCAGTTTCACGAACCAAATGTTTCAATAGGTTCAATTTGGTCAAGAAATTCGGAACTTGATATACAATTTGCTCGATTTGTTCTAACGGAGTTCCGCTTGGTGCCAAGGAAACTTCTTCAGGAAAATCGAAATATTCATCTAACATTTCATCGACTTCTTCGGTCATGGTGGCCGAGAATAAGATGTTTTGTTTTTTACCACGCATCATGGTTAAAATCGAAGTCAATTGCGCACGGAAACCTAAGTTTAAGATTTCATCAAATTCGTCAATGACTAATTTTTGCAAGGCATCAAAACGTAAAACACCGTCAAGCGCTAAATCCATAACACGACCTGGCGTTCCAACTAAAATATCGACACCTTCTGCTAGTGCTTTTCTTTGCGTGTTGATGTTAACGCCACCATATATACCAAGAGTTCGTACACTCATGTATTTGGTTAGTTTTTCTACCTCTTCAGCTACTTGTACTACTAATTCACGCGTTGGAACTAAAATAACTACTCTTGGCGATTCGTTATTTTGGAATTTCCATTGTTTTAAAATAGGTAATAAGTAGGCGAATGTTTTACCGGTTCCGGTTTGTGCAATTCCCATTACGTCTCTTCCTGATAGAATTACAGCGTGCGATTTTTCTTGAATAGGCGTAGCGTGCACAAAACCCAATTCGTCTAATGCTTTTTGTAGTGATTTTGGTAAATCGAATTCTAAGAAAGTTTTCATATGCGTAAATAAAATTGTTGGCAAAGGTACATAAACTTTTTGGAATGGTATTTGTGCCTTGCTGCGAGAGTAAACTAGTTGTATTTACTTCATTTTATTAGTACTTTCGATTTTTAAACAATAAATTCGCCGAAGTTTAGTTTTTACTCCAGCTATGAAATTGAAACTTTTTCTTTTTTTCTTTATTTGTGTTATTTCCTGGGAAGGAAAGGCGCAAACCATTGAAAAAAAAGCAGATAGTATTTCGATTTATCAGGATATTAATGATCTATCAAAAAGAAATAAGTTTTCTCGTTTTGTTTATAAGCTAATTTTTAGAGAATCGGCTTTAAAAGCAGAAAATTTGATTCCATCCAAGCCAAAGAAGGAAGAAAAAGTAGTCAAAAAACATCAAGAAGGAAAGATTATTCGAAACATTACAATTGAAACGTTAGATCCATTTGGGTTTTCGGTCACAGATGAAAAAAAACTCCCAAAACGTAAATTAGAGAATTTTGGTAATTCGGTTCATATTAAAACTAAGGAAATAACAATTCGAAATATCATGCTTTTTAAGAAGAATGATAAATTAGATGCTAAGTTATTGTTAGAATCAGAACGATTGATAAGAAGTCAGCGTTATATTCGAGAAGTAAAGATTGTTCCCGTTGATATTCCTAAAAACAAAGATTCTATCGATATTAAAATTAGAGTTTTAGATTCATGGACTTTAATTCCAACCGGTAGTTTGTCATCTACAGAAAGTAGTGCTAAGTTAACTGAGCGTAATATTTTAGGTTTTGGACATTTGATAAGCGGAAACATTAAAAATCGTTTTGACACTAGAGAGCGAGCGGTTTATGCTCAGTATTCTATCAATAATATTAAGAATACCTATTTCCGTTTTGATTTGGATTATGCGAATGAATTCAATAATGATAGTAAACGAAGTGTCAACATCAATCGCCCCTTTTATTCTGTTATTGCCAAAAACGCAGGAGGTTTTTACTTTGAGAATAGTTTACGAACCGAGCAATTTCCAGTTTTAGATACGATTTCGTTGCAAAATGTTTCTTATGATTTTCAGGAGTATTGGTATGGTAGGGCTTTTAAAATAAATTCAAAATCAAATCCTGAACGTTATTTTACGAACTTGATTTTGGCTTTAACTTACAATCAAAAAGTATTTGGAAGAATGCCAGAAGCTACTTTAGATCCATCCAATTATTTTTCTAATGAGAAGAATTGGATAGGAATGATTGGGGTTTCTAAACAAAAGTTCTATCAAGACACCTTTGTTTTCAATTATAATATTACTGAGGATATTCCGTATGGAGAAAATATTGCTTTAATCATTGGTCATCAAGAAAAAAACAGCAATTCTCAAATGTACACCGGTTTGAGTGTTTCTTATGGTAAAAAATATTCTTTTGGTTATGCTAGTGGTTTTGCTGAATGGGGAAGTTTTTACGATGCAGGATTTACCGAACAAACCACTTTTAGATTGGGTTTGAATTATTTTAGTCCCTTAATTAATTTGGGAAGTTGGCGATTCCGACAGTTTATAAAACCCACTTATGTTTGGGGAAACAATCGAGATGAATCGTTTAAAGATCGTTTGATTTTTTTTGAAGCAGATGGTTTACCTGGATTTAATAGTCGTTTGAATGGTACTCAAAAATGGACCCTTTCTTTTCAAACACAATCGTATATTCCGGGAAGTTGGTATGGTTTCCGATTTAGTCCGTATCTTAACATGACGTTAGGTTCTTTAGCAAACGAAAAAGCTTTGTTTTCGAGTAAAGTGTATTCGAAATTCAGTATTGGTGCCTTAATTAATAATGACTTTTTGGTGTTTAATAGTTTCCAAATTTCGTTCTCGTATTATCCTACGATTCCTTTTGAAGGTGATGGTATCAACAAATTCAATTCGCTAGAAAACACGAATTTATCACTTTATGATTTCCAATTGTCAAAACCGGCTTACATTCGATATGAATAGTTTTTTGGTTTCAAGTTTCAAGTATTTACACAGAGATACACAGAGTTTTTTTAACTTAGTTAACGTTGAAAGAGATACATGGAGTCGTTTCACTTTTTCTTAATTCTCAAAACACTTTCCGTCTAGTTTGTCATGCTGTCAAGCATCTCTTTTATGAACTTTTCTCAGCTTAACAATTCACTTTTTCCTTATATGACTTATATGTTTTTATTTCAGGTTTTAAGTTTCAAGTTTCAAGTTGAACTTAAATCGTCATTGAAAACAGCTTTGTTTCTGGTGCTTTTCTGATTAATCTTAAATCAAATGCCATACAGATATTTCTAACGAATGGTTTTCCTTTTTCGGTTACAGTAATCGTGTCATCTTGAATGGTTAATAAACCGTCGTCTTGCATTTCTTCTAAACTAGCCAATACCGAAGGTAATTCAGGAAAATCTAAAGCTTTATCTTTCCAAGAAGTGGTAAATTGGCACATTAAATTCAGGATGTGTCTTCTGATAATTAAATCTTCTGGTGTTAAAACATGACCTCTGAAAATTGGTAATTGATTATCGGCTAAATGCGTGTAATAATCTTCGATTGTTTTTTCGTTTTGTGCAAAACTATACCAGCTATCACTAATAGAAGAAACGCCTAAACCAATCATCAATTGCGTTTTTGAAGCGGTATAGCCCATGAAATTACGGTGTAGTTTTCCTTCTTTAAATGAAGTAAACATACTGTCGTTTTCTAATGCAAAATGGTCCATTCCAATTTCGTGGTAACCGTTTTGTGCTAATTGCTTTTTACCTTCTTCATACAACATGCGTTTCTCGTCGTCTTTTGGTAAATCTTCATCTTTAAATCCGCGTTGGCCATTTCCTTTAATCCATGGCACGTGCGCGTAGCTGTAAAAAGCCAATCTATCGGGTTGTAACGATTTGGTTTTATCAATTGTATCTTTAACATCGGCTAATGTTTGAAATGGTAATCCGAAAATTAAATCGTGACCAATTGACGTATATCCAATTTCTTTTGCCCAAAACGTAACTTTAGCTACATTATGAAAAGGTTGAATTCTATGAATGGCTTCTTGTACTTTTGGTGAATAATCTTGCACGCCAAAACTTACGCGTCTAAAACCTAAATCGTATAAAGTTTGTAAATGTTGTTTTGTAGTATTATTTGGATGTCCTTCAAAGCTAAATTCGTGTTCTTCAGCTTTAGTTGCGTATTGAAAAATACCATTTATCAAACGTTCTAAATTTTCAGGTGAAAAGAATGTTGGAGTTCCTCCACCTAAATGAATTTCTTTAATAATCGGTTTTCTTGGGAATAAATCGCAATACAATTTCCATTCTTTAATCACCGCAGTTATGTAAGGATCTTCTACTTCATGACGTTTGGTAATTCGTTTATTGCATCCACAAAAAGTACACAAACTTTCACAAAACGGAAGGTGAATGTATAAACTTATGCCTTCTGTAGCATTTGATTCTTTGAAAGATTGTAACAAAGTTCGTTTCCAATCTTCTAAATGGAATTTTTCCTCTTCCCAGTAAGGAACAGTTGGATAACTAGTATAGCGAGGTCCTGGAACATTATATTTTTGGACAATTGAGACTGACATAGCAATAGATTTTTAGCATTGTACAAATTTAAAGCGCTTCTGAAAAATAAAAAATGATAATTGTCATGTTAAGTTTGTGTAACAAATATTACAGAAAAAAGATTTTTCAAATTGTACCTTTGGTAAAGAATAAAAAGTGAAATTATGAATGCAAAATTTAATGATATTATTAACGGTAACGATTTGGTTTTAGTAGATTTCTATGCCGATTGGTGCGGTCCTTGTAAAATGATGTCGCCCATATTGCAAGAAGTAAAATTGAATTTAAAAGATGCTGTTAAAATTATAAAAGTAAATGTCGACCAACACCAAGATTTGGCAAGTCATTTTATGGTAAGAGGAGTGCCAACCTTAATGTTATTTAAAACAGGAAAAATGTTATGGCGCCAATCAGGAGTTTTGAGTGCTAGAGATTTATCAGCTATAATTAGTAATCATTTAAATTGATTTTTTGTATATTTATAAACGAAAACAAACAAAAACATAAAAATAATGAAATTAAAAGTATTGAGTTTGGTCATTCTATTTTTTGGATTGACTTCTTGTTTGAAGAATCAAGCAGATGGTGTTCAAGTTTTAGAAGTGTCTAAATACGAGAAAAAGATGACACAACCTGAAGTACAATTGGTAGATGTTCGTACACCTGAAGAATTCAGCGAAGGTCATTTAGAAAATGCAATAAACATTGATGTTACGGCAGATGATTTTGATGCTAAAGTAGCTAGTTTAGATAAAGAAAAACCTGTGATGGTGTATTGTAAATCAGGTGGAAGAAGTGCAAAAGCTTCTGCAAGATTAAAAGAATTAGGTTTCAAAACTATTACCGATTTAGAAGGCGGAATTACCAATTGGAATAGTGAAAACAAACCTGTAGTAAAATAAACGTAAAACTTTAGACTATGAAGAAAAATATTGGAACTGCCGATCGTTTTGTACGCGTCATGATGGGTGTTATTGCCATTATTCTTGGTCTTTCAGGAATCTTAGATGGTAATTTAAAATGGATTGCTCTTGTTGTTGGTGTAGTAATGATTACTGTTGCATCGGTGCAGTTTTGTCCTTTTTATACATTGTTTGGAATTAATACTTGTAAAGTAAAAGCAAAAAAATAATTATAATTCAATTTTTATATAAGTATGATTTACTTTGGTAAATTGTACTTTTTTATTTTATAAAATATGATAACTTGGCATGATTTTGAGAAAGTTGAAATGCGCGTTGGAACAATTATTGAAATAAATGATTTTCCAAAAGCAAATAAACCTGCATATCAATTAACAATTGATTTTGGTGTTGAATTAGGAATTAAAAAATCATCCGCTCAAATTACCAAACGTTATTCAAAAGAAGATTTAATCGGGAAACAAATTATTGCTGTTGTCAATTTTCCTAAAAAACAAATTGCAGATTTTATGAGCGAATGTTTGGTTTTGGGTTCGGTTGGAGAAGAGAACGATATTGTTTTGCTGACTTCTGATATTCGGGTTGAAAATGGATTGCGTATTGGATAAAAAAAATCCCAAATTCAATTAAGAGTTTGGGATTTATATTTTATTTCTGAAGATTAAATATCGTCGAAATCAATATTGGTAAAGCTTTCAGCTGATTTTACTTCATCGTTTCCTTCAGCATAAACTTCTCTTTTGAAATCTTTTTGATGTCTTTCTGAAATTACTTCTTCACCTTTTTGGTCTAGAACAAAATCAGTCATTTCATCTAAAATTTCTCTGAAAGCAGCGAAATCTTCTTTGTACAAATAAATTTTGTGTTTTTTAAAGTGAAAAGAACCATCTTCTTCTGTAAACTTTTTACTTTCAGTAATGGTAATGTAGTAATCATCTGCTTTTGTAGCTCTTACATCAAAGAAATACGTTCTTCTTCCTGCACGCAATACTTTAGAAAAAATATCTTCTTTTTCTAACATTTCATTTTCTCTCATAATCCTACTTTCAATTAATTAGTGTTATAGCGTCTCAAAAATCTAAAAAAAAATCGGATTAAACAAAAGTTTAGTCAATTTCTTTTTCCGAAAGTTGTTTTAAGTATAACTCTTTGTAATACCCATTAAGGTCTAATAGTTGAGAATGAGTGCCTTGCTCTTTGATTTTTCCTTCGTCTAAAATGATAATCCAATCCGCATTTTTAGCTGAAGAAACTCGGTGACTCACAATTATAGTCGTTTTGTCTTTGCAATAATCTAATAAATTGTTCAAAATGGTTTCTTCAGTTTCGGTATCTACTGCACTTAAACAATCATCTAAAAGTAGCACTGGTGCATTTTTAATTAAAGCACGAGCAATTGAAACACGTTGCTTTTGTCCTCCCGACAAGGTAATGCCTCGTTCGCCCAAAACCGTTTCATATTGCTGATTAAAATTCATAATATTGTCATGAACGACTGCTTTTTTAGCGGCTTCCATTACTTCTTCATCTGTAGCATTTTCATTCCCAAATTTGATGTTGTTTTTAATGCTATCCGAAAACAAGAAAGCATCTTGCGGCACCACACTTATTTGATTGCGTAAATCGAATAAATTTAAGTCTTTAATGTCTTTGTTATCAATAGAAACCGTTCCTGAAGTCGTATCATATAAACGACTAATTAATGTCAAAAGAGTTGATTTTCCAGAACCTGTTTTTCCTAATATTGCTAACGTTTTTCCTTTTTTAACTTCAAACGAAATTTGGTCTAAAGCTTTAATTTTAGTGTCTTCGTACTCGAAAGAAACCTTGTCAAATTTAATTGCACCTTCAATTGAAGTATGGGTGCTAACCGTATTTTTAATTTCAGGTTCTTCTTTTAGAAATTCGTTAATTCGTTTTTGTGAAGCTTCTGCTTCTTGAACCAAAGAAGAAACCCAACCTAAAGATGCTACTGGCCAAGTCAACATATTGATGTATAAAATGAATTGGGCAATTACTCCAATACTTGCAATTTCGGGGTCGTTATTGATGTACATAGAGCCTCCAACGTAAACTACGACCAAGTTACTCAATCCAATAAGCAAAATCATCAGCGGACCAAAAAGTGAATTTACTCGAGCCAAATCCATGACTTTTACTTTGCTTTCATCACTTAGTTTCGTGAAATCTTCTTGTTTTTTGCCTTCGATGGCATAAGCTTTAATTACTCGGATTCCAGAGAAAATTTCTTGGGTAAAAGAAGAAAGCGTTGATAAATTCTTTTGAAATTCACCACTACGTTTATGAATCATCGAACTAATCTTAAAAATACTATACGATAAAAGCGGTAAAGGTAATAACGAATATAAAGTTAGTTTCGGCGAAATGTTGTACATATAAATTACCACAATTGTAAAGCGCATTAAGGTATTTAAAGAATACATTACGGCTGGACCAACGTACATTCTCACTTTTCCAACATCTTCGCTAATACGATTCATTAAATCTCCAGTACGATTACGTTTATAGAAACTTTGTGTTAACGATTGATAATGATTGAAAATTTCGTTCTTCAAATCAAATTCTACATGGCGCGACATTACAATTAGAGTTTGACGCATTAAGAATGTGAAAAATCCGGCGATAATTGTAGTTCCTAAAATCAGTAAAATGTTGTGAAACAATGTTTTTTGGAAACTAAGTAGGTCACCATCAGGGTTTTTTACGTAGTCTTCAATTACTTTTATAGAGTTTCCAATCAACTCAGGTGTAAATAATGAGAAGATTTGTGCTACAATTGTAATAAATATTCCAAGTAGGAAACGATATTTGTATTTGACAAAGTATTTGTTTAAATATTGTAATTCTTTCATAGTATTCTTTAGTGCGATAACATTTCTTTATCAAATTCATTAAAAAGATAATCAATTGATAATGAACGATTATCGGATTTTTTAGCTTTTCATTGCTAAATTATTAAAATAAATATAATTTTTTGAATCATTTTAAAATTATTCGTAATATTGTAATTAAATATTGAATAATTTTCAACTCAACTCAAATCGCATGACAGCAGAATTATTAAAAGCAAATGAGCTTCATAAAGTAGATCCAGTTTTTGGTCAGGTATCTTTTGATGGTCATGAACAAGTTGTATTTTGTCACGACAAAGATACAGGATTAAAAGCAATTATTGGAATTCATAACACAGTTTTAGGACCTGCTTTAGGAGGAACTAGAATGTGGAATTATACAAACGAATGGGAAGCGTTAAACGACGTTTTGCGTTTGTCTCGTGGAATGACTTTCAAAAACTCAATTTCGGGATTAAATTTAGGTGGAGGAAAAGCGGTTATCATTGGTGACGCTAAAACTCAAAAAACACCAGAATTAATGCGTCGTTTCGGACAATTTGTAGATTCATTATCAGGAAAATATATCACTGCAGAAGATGTGGGAATGGAAACTAAAGACATGGATACAGTAAATGAAGTAACAAAACACGTTGCTGGTATTTCTGTTGAAAGAGGTGGTTCTGGAAATCCTTCTCCTGTTACAGCTTATGGTGTTTTCATGGGAATGAAGGCAGCTGCTAAATACAAATTTGGTTCTGATAATTTAGAAGGAAAAAGTGTTTTAGTACAAGGAATTGGTCACGTTGGTGAATCGTTAGTACAACACTTAACAGAAAGTGGTGCAATTGTTACTATTACTGATATCAACGAAGATAGAGTTCACCAAGTAGGAGCGAAGTACGGCGCTAAAATTTTTACAGGTGCTGATTTATACAGTGCTGATGTAGATATTTACGCACCATGTGCTTTAGGAGCTACTATTAACGATGCAACTATTAACAATATCAAAGCTTCTATCATTGCTGGAGCGGCTAATAACCAATTAGCTAACGAAGCAGTTCACGGAAAAATCTTAAAAGAAAAAGGTATTTTATACGCACCTGATTTCTTAATCAATGCGGGTGGTGTAATCAATGTGTATTCTGAATTAGTAAAATGGACGAATGCTCAGGTTATGGAAAAAACAGAAAACATCTACAACACAGCATTAGAGATTTTCAAATTTGCAGATGATAACAACATCACTACGCATCAAGCGGCTTTTTCAATGGCGCAAAAACGTATTGATGATACAAAAAATGAATTAAAGAAGTAATTCGTTTTAAATAAAATTGTATTTTTGCAGAGCGAAAGAGGCAACTTTTTCGCTCTCTTAATTTTATAAAGTTCTTAATTAGTATGTTAAACAGAAGACATATCCGAGTAAAAGTGATGCAAAGTATTTATGCAATGCACCAACACCAATCTGATAATTTGGATAAAGAAGAAAAATTCCTTTTTCAAAGTATCGAAAACACCCAAAACTTGTATCTTTTATTGCTTTCGGCACTTATCGAAATCAAAAAGAAAGAAGAGGAATACATCGATTTGGCTTCTAAAAAACATTTAGCTACTAAAGAAGAGCGCAATCCCAATTTAAAATTCATCAACAATAAAGTTTTGGTTTTATTATCAGAATCGGAAGCATTGGAAACTGCTTTAGATGATCATAACATCAATAACTGGAAATTAAATGATGATATTATTTTAGGTTTGATTGATACGATTAAAGAAAGTGAATTGTATCAAAATTATATGCAAAAACCTGTTGGTAGTTTTGACGATGATAAAAACTTTATCGTTGATTTGTATACCGAAGTAATTGCTCCAAGCGATCGTTTGTATGATTATTTGGAAGATTTTAAATTAACTTGGGTGGATGATTTGCCAGGAATCAATACTTTAATTGTTAAACAAATCAAACAATTAAAAGGAGAAAATGATACTTTGATTGTTCCAAAAGTTTACAAAGATGAAGATGATAAAGATTTCGTAAAAAACTTGTTTAGAAAAACGGTTTTGAATGAAGTTGAATTATCTAAAGAGTACATCGATAAAACGCCAAATTGGGATGTAGAGCGTATTGCCGAAATCGATACGATTATCTTAAAAATGGCGATTTGTGAGTTGTTGAAATTCCCATCTATTCCAACAAAAGTAACAATTAACGAATATTTAGAAATTGCAAAGGAGTATTCTACACCAAAAAGTAGTATTTTTATCAACGGAATTTTAGATAACTTGGTAAAAGAATTTACTCAAGACGGAAAATTAAAAAAATCAGGTAGAGGTTTATTATAAATTTTAAAAATATGATAAGAAAATCAGTTAGTTTATTCGTTCTTTCATTAGCTGTATTATCAACGGCTTGTAAACAAGGAAGTGCAGCAGATAAAATTACAGATGCTGATATGAAAACAATTGAGGCTGAAAAAGCATTAATTGGTAAATTACCCATAGTTGAATTAGACAAAGAAATTCATGATTTTGGTACTATCAAAGAAGGAGATGTAGTAGAAACTGAATTTATAGTAAAAAATACAGGTGAATCGGATTTAATTATTGCTGATGCCAAAGGAAGTTGTGGTTGCACGGTTCCTCAACCGCCAAAAGATCCAATTAAACCAGGTGATTCTGCTCCTATCAAAGTGTCTTTTGATTCTAAAAATAAACCAGGAGAACAAGAAAAAACAGTTACTTTGACCACTAACACAGAAAATGGTCACGAAACCTTTAAGATTAAAGCAAAAGTTCAGCCTATGGCTGGTAAACCCGTTTATATACCAAATAACAAATAATTATGACTCCAGAATTAGGAATTCAATTAGTATTGATGATTGCTGTGTTTTATTTTCTATTAATAAGACCGCAACAACAAAGAGCCAAAAAAGAAAAAGCATTTGAAACCGGATTAAAAGTAGGTGATAGAATTATAACTAAAGCTGGAATCCATGGTAAAATTGCAGAAATGAATGAAGATACTGTAGTAGTTGAAACTATGGCAGGTAAAATCAAAATGGAAAAATCTGCTATTTCAATGGAAATGAGTGCTAAATTAGCAGCAAAATAAGATTTTTTAATATAGTAAAAAGCCGAATTTCAATTTATAAATTCGGCTTTTTTATGCTCTATATTTATCGTTTAATCCCCGTTCTTCTAAAATCATTGGAATGATTTTTTCTAAGCGAGCTATTTGCGTTTTTTCTTGTTTGGCAGTAGTTATGTGTTCTATAAACTCTCTTTGTTTGTATGGAGAAAATTTATTGAATTTGGTAAAAAGTTCTGAATTATTATCCAATTCGTTTTGCAATAATTCAGGGATAATGGTTTCTTTTTTCTCTTTTGGGATGACTAATCCTTTTTCTTCAATTTCAATGGCTTCTTTAATGTAGGCTAAAATCAGTTTTTCATCTATTTCTTTTACCGAATTGAATCGCATTTGGCGAAGTGATTTTGTATTTTCTTCATTCGCATTGATGAGTATTTTTTTCTCATCTTTCAAAAAAACACCATTGTAAAACCAAATTCCAAAATAGGATTTAAAACCACCAATTCCCACTACATTTTTATTTTTATAGGTATAAACGGGTCCGCCCCACTTAGTAGTTTCAACTAAAGGTGTTTTACGAATGATAGCATGCAATTGCTCCAATTCATTTTCCCATTGATTGGTTTTATTCCATTTGTTTTCTTCCACAAAATTATTTTTTAGCAGCAGTAATTTCTGCAATTTTAACAATTACTTCAGTTGCTTTTACCATACTTTCAACAGGAACATATTCGTATTTTCCATGGAAATTGTGTCCTCCAGCGAAGATATTTGGACAAGGTAATCCTTTGTAAGATAACTGGCAACCATCAGTTCCTCCTCGGATAGGTTTAATAATTGGTTTTATACCTAATTCTTTCATCGCTTTTTCGGCAATTTCAACAATATGAAAAACAGGTTCTACCTTTTCTTTCATGTTGTAATATTGATCTTTTACTTCAGCAATTACAATCTCTTCACCAAATTGTTTTTTCCATTTTTTATTGAATTTATTCGCTAATTCATGGATAAACTCTTTTCTTTTCTTGAATTTTTTTGCACTATGGTCACGAATAATTAATTCAACTACAGTTTCTTCAATACTTCCAGTAATACCAACTACGTGAAAGAAACCTTCATATCCTTTAGTTTTTTCAGGAATTTCGTTTTTTGGTAATTTAGAAATGAATTGATTAGCCAATAACATCGAGTTAATCATTTTTCCTTTAGCATAGCCAGGGTGAACGCTTTTTCCTTTGAACGTAATCTTAGCTCCAGCTGCGTTGAAATTTTCATATTCTAATTCGCCAATCTGACTTCCATCCATGGTGTAAGCCCATTCGCAACCAAATTTTTCAACATCAAATTTATGCGCACCACGACCAATTTCTTCATCTGGAGTAAAACCTACACGAATTTTTCCGTGTTTGATTTCGGGATGTTGAATTAGATATTCCATTGCCGACATAATTTCGGTAATTCCGGCTTTGTCATCGGCTCCTAAAAGGGTTGTTCCGTCAGTTGTGATTAGGGTTTGACCTTTATATTGTAATAAATCTTTAAAATAACTTGGCGATAAAATGATATTTTGTTTTTTATTTAAAACAATATCACCTCCATCATAATTTTTTACAATTTGAGGTTTTACGTTAGCACCAGTGAAATCTGGAGTTGTATCATAATGCGAAACAAATCCAATTGTTGGAACTTTGTGTTTTACATTACTTTCTAAAGTAGCCATTACATAGCCATTTTTATCTATGGTTACTTCTGTCATTCCCATTGCTTTTAGTTCTTTTACTAAAAGATTGGCTAGGTCAAGTTGTTTTTTGGTACTTGGTGTAGTGTCTGATTTTGGGTCAGATTCTGTATCAATAGTTACATAGCTTATAAAGCGATCGATTATATGTTGCATGAATTTTAAAATTTATACAAATATAGGAAATTGAATAGGTTTTTAAAAGTATGATTTGGGTAAATAAAAAAAGCACTTCGATTGAAGTGCTTTAGTGGGGAGAGCAGGATTCGAACCTGCGAAGATGTAATCAGCGGATTTACAGTCCGCCCTCGTTGGCCGCTTGAGTATCTCCCCAAGCCATCTTGCTTATTTGACTAAGCGGTTGCAAATATAGAATTGTTTTTTGTTCTTGCAAAGATATTTTCTACTATTTTACAGACTATTTTATAACTTTCTGTAAATGAAAAACATAAAAAAATCTTCCGAAGAAGATTTTTTAAAATATATTTTGTATTGAGATTATTTAACTCCTAAAAGTTCTTTTACTTTTGCTTTTAAGGC
Organism: Flavobacterium sp.; assembly: GCF_041911335.1. Classification (GTDB taxonomy): domain Bacteria; phylum Bacteroidota; class Bacteroidia; order Flavobacteriales; family Flavobacteriaceae; genus Flavobacterium. Next base: position 32,070 of record NZ_JAYRPD010000035.1, on the reverse strand, counting down.
ATCACCTCTAAGATCTTTTGCAACAATATTTCCTTTAGCATCTAAAATAAAAGTTGCTGGAATTGATTGCACATTGTATTGTTTTGCAATTGGTTCATCCCAAAATTTAAGATTTGAAACATGAGCCCAAGTTAATTTATCTTTTGCAATAGCTTCTTTCCATTTTGCAGCATCTTTGTCTAATGAAACTCCAATGATATTTAAACCTTTATCATGTAATTCATTGTACATTGCTACCACATTAGGATTTTCTGCTCTACATGGTCCACACCAAGAAGCCCAAAAATCAATAATAGTTACTTTTCCTAAAGATTCTTTTAATGAAATAGTTTTGCCTTCAGGAGAGTTTGCTGAAAAATTAGGCGCTTTTTCTCCTATCTTAACTACATTCTTTTTAAAAATAACAGCGCTAATTCTTTTTCCGCTATTAGTTTGTTGCATCGTTTTATCTAACTTATTGTAAATTTTGGTTACTTCTTCTTTAGAAAGATAGTTTCTCATTAAGAAATTTTCTAATAACAAGACAGAAATATAGGTGTCAGGATTATCATTAATAAATTTCTTAGAATACACATTCATTTCATCCTGAAATTTTTGATATTCACTCATTAATCTCTTAATGGTAACAGTATCTTTTTTTACCTGAGCATTTTGCATTATCTCACCATTATCTCTTCCATATTTTGCTACCTTTTCAGAAATGGCTCTAGATTCATTGTTGAATTTTTGAAACATATCGTTATTAGGCGTACCACCAAGTGAAGATTTATGCAATGAATCTTTAACAATTTTAATATCAATTTTACCTTCCTCAATAATTATTGGAAGATTAATAGGAGAGTTTTCAATTCTTACAAAACCCAAATCGATGTTTTTTGCAATTCCTCTTAGCTCAAATTTTCCGTCGGTAACCACAGCGGTATCCATTATTATTGTCCCTAGTTCAGATTGCATTTCTACAAATGCTTTTTTCCCGTTTTCAATTCCTTTAGCTTCTCCGCTAATAAGAAATTCATTATCTTTTAAATTGTTACAAGAAATTATTGATAATGTAAATAAAGCTAATAATGTTATTTTTTTCATTGTTTTAAATTAATTTTCGCAAATGTATTCAAAATAACTCACTTACAAAACATAAAAAAATGTTAGAATCACTATAAAAAACTAGTGTTCAAAGTTTTGTAAATCAAAAATATAGTTGTAATTTTGCACACCTTTTGGCGAAAAAGCGTTTCCATTAGGTGTCAATCATTTAAGTAAAACACTGCTGTTGTTTTCTATTTCGCATTAAGAAACGCTAGAAGCACGGCATACAAATTTTTTAATCAGCATGTCTGAAATTAACAAAACACAAGAAGAGTTTTTAGCGAATTTTAACTGGCATAACTATGCAGAAGGTATTGATGCAGTTGACGAGAAAAACTTACAAGAATTTGAAGATCTAGTAACTAAAACTTTCATTTCTACAGGAGATGAGGAAGTAGTTGAAGGAGTTGTTGTAAGAATTACTGATAGAGATGCTATCGTTGATATCAACGCTAAATCTGAAGGTGTTATTTCTTTAAACGAATTCCGTTACAATCCTAACTTAAAAGTTGGTGATAAAGTAGAAGTATTAATCGACGTTCGTGAAGACAAAACAGGTCAGTTAGTATTATCTCACAGAAAAGCTAGAACTATCAAAGCTTGGGACAGAGTTATCGCTGCTAACGAAACTGGAGAAATCGTTAATGGTTTCGTAAAATGTAGAACTAAAGGAGGTATGATCGTTGACGTATTCGGAATCGAAGCATTCTTACCAGGTTCTCAAATTGATGTAAAACCAATCCGTGATTACGATCAATATGTGAACAAAACTATGGAATTCAAAGTAGTTAAAATTAACCACGAATTCAAAAACGTAGTAGTATCGCACAAAGCACTTATCGAAGCTGATATCGAAGTTCAGAAAAAAGAAATTATCGGTCAGTTAGAAAAAGGTCAAGTATTAGAAGGAGTTGTTAAAAACATTACTTCTTACGGTGTATTCATCGACTTAGGAGGTGTAGACGGATTAATCCACATCACTGACTTATCTTGGTCAAGAATCAACCACCCATCTGAAGTTCTTGAATTAGACCAAAAATTAAACGTTGTAATCCTTGATTTCGATGATGAGAAAACAAGAATTCAATTAGGTTTAAAACAATTACACGCTCATCCATGGGATGCTTTAGGAGCTGAATTAAAAGTTGGTGATAAAGTAAAAGGTAAAGTAGTTGTTTTAGCTGATTACGGTGCTTTCATCGAAGTGGCTGAAGGTGTTGAAGGTTTAATCCACGTTTCTGAAATGTCTTGGTCTACGCACTTAAGATCAGCTCAAGATTTCATGAAAATTGGTGATGAAGTAGAGGCAGTAATCTTAACTCTTGATAGAGATGAAAGAAAAATGTCTTTAGGTATCAAACAAATGACGCAAGATCCATGGACTGATATCACTGCTAAATACCCAGTAGGTTCTAAACACACTGGAATCGTTAGAAACTTTACTAACTTCGGAATTTTCGTTGAGTTAGAAGAAGGTATCGACGGTTTAGTATATATCTCTGATTTATCTTGGACTAAGAAAATCAAACACCCATCTGAATTCGTAAACGTAGGTGATAAATTAGACGTAGTTGTTTTAGAGTTAGACGTTGAAGGTCGTAAATTATCTTTAGGTCACAAACAAACAACTCCAAATCCTTGGGATAAGTATGAAGATGCTTTCGCTGTAGGAACTATCCATAACGGAACAATTTCAGAAATCGTTGACAAAGGAGCTACTGTAGAATTTGGTGACGATATCGTTGCTTTCATTCCTACACGTCACTTAGAAAAAGAAGACGGTAAAAAATTGAAAAAAGGAGATACTGCTGACTTTAAAGTTATTGAGTTCAATAAAGAATTCAAAAGAGTAGTAGCTTCTCATACAGCTATCTTCAGAGAAGAAGAAGAGAAAAACGTTAAAGCTGCAACTGAAACTGCTTCAGCTCCAGCACAAACATCTACTTTAGGTGATAATAACGATATTCTTGCTGAATTAAAAGCTAAAATGGAAAAAGGAGGTAAATAATCTCACTTTTTTGTCTCACTGAGCTTGTCGAAGTGTTATAAAATCAATCCCGAAAGAAATTTCGGGATTTTTTATTGTGTATTATATTTGTTTATCGTAATATTGCAATATAATAATTAGTAATGATTGTGAAAACGTCATTTCGAGTGATTTTATACAGAAAAAATGCTAATTTTTGCTGTATAAAATTGTATCGAGAATAGTTTACAATCATGAAAAATAAGTAATTCAAAGCATTATGGGAGCATCAAAATCAGATTCTTTTTCAATAGAGCAAAACGAAATGGCAAGTTTATTCAAAGCCTTGTCACATCCGGCACGAATCGCTATCGTTGACTATTTATTAACGGTTGATTCTTGTATTTGTGGTGATATTGTAAATGAATTACCATTAGCCCAACCTACAATTTCGCAACACTTAAAAGAATTAAAAAACGCCAACATCATTAAAGGTACTATCGAAGGAACTGCTATTTGTTACTGTATCAATCCAGATACCATTGATAAAATAGAAAATCACTTTGGTATGATTCGTCATAAGTTAAAAAACAAATGTTGCTAATTTTAGGTTGTCACCCTGAGCGTAGTCAAAGGGAACTCTAGTTTTAATACTTAATTCTACAATCTTAATACATAATAAAATGAAACTATCCGAAATCAAAACCCAATTAAAAAAGCTAACTACAATAGCGTTTCAATTGCCAAACGGCGATTTAGTACCTAGTCATTTCCATGTTACCGAAGTAGGAAAAGTTACCAAACACTTCATCGATTGTGGTGGCACTATTCGTACAGAAGAAGTAATCAATTTCCAACTTTGGGAAGCCAATGATTACGACCACAGATTGCATCCAGAGAAATTAGTTCACATAATCGAACTTTCAGAAAAAACCTTAGGTTTACCTGATTTAGAAATTGAAGTCGAATACCAAATGAAGGAAACCATCGGTAAATTCAGTTTAGATTTTGATGGTACTAATTTCTTGTTAACTACAAAACTTACCGATTGTTTAGCAAAAGACAATTGTGGCATCCCCACCGAAAAACCAAAAGTCAAAATAGGCGAGTGGAAGCCAAAACAAACCTCTTGTTGCACACCTGATGAAGGTTGTTGTTAATTTTAATTCAAAAAACTAGTCACTAATTACTTTTCACTATTCACTCAAATAGATATGTTTGAAAATTTATCAAAAACAATTGAATCTATTTCAAAAATAGAAGTTTCAGCCGAACGTAAAGCAGTTTTAGAACCGCTAGTGGATTACTTTCAAAATAAAGTCAGTATAAGTGAAGAAATCCGATTGAACTTCATTTGTACGCACAATTCCAGAAGAAGTCATTTATCCCAAATTTGGGCACAAACCATGGCATTTCAATTCGGAATCAAAAATGTATTTTGCTATTCTGGCGGAACGGAAGCTACCGCTATGTTTCCAAAAGTAGCCGAAACCTTAGTAAATCAAGGATTTCAAATTCAGAAGTTAAGTCAAGAGCAAAATCCAGTTTACGCGGTTAAGTTTGATGATAATCAACATCCTATTATCTGTTTTTCAAAAGCCTATTTCGATGATTTTAATCCGAAGACTAACTTTGGAGCCATCATGACTTGCAATAATGCCGATGAAGGTTGTCCAATGGTTTTTGGTGCAGAAGCAAGATTCCCAATCAAATACGACGATCCAAAAGCATTTGACGGAACGGATGTAATGAACGAAAAATACGCTGAGAGAAGTTTACAAATTGCGAGTGAAATGTATTTTGTGTTTTCTCAAATAAAATAAGCACATGAAAAAAAGATTAGGATTTTTAGACCGCTATTTAACGATTTGGATTTTTTTAGCGATGTTACTTGGTGTTGGAATTGGTTATTTAATTCCAAATTCAGCTAATTTCATCAATTCTTTTTCATCAGGAACTACGAATGTTCCATTGGCTTTAGGTTTGATTTTGATGATGTATCCACCATTAACAAAAATCGATTTTTCTAAAGTACCGCAAATGTTCAATCAGCCAAAGTTACTATCGGCTTCACTTTTTATTACGTGGATTGTTGGTCCTTTTTTAATGTTTTTATTGGCAACTTTCTTTTTAAAAGACTATCCAGAATACATGACAGGTTTAATTATCATTGGAATTGCACCATGTATTGCCATGGTAATTGTTTGGAACGAACTTGCAGAAGGGAATCGTGAATTGACAGCAGGTTTAATTGGGATTAACAGCTTACTTCAAGTATTTTTCTTCAGTTTATACGCTTATTTTTATTTGCATGTGATGCTTCCTTTATTTGGAATCAAAGGTTTGGAATTAGATATTACTATTAGTGAAATAGCTAAAACAGTTGGAATCTATTTAGGAATTCCGTTTGCATTGGCTGTAGTAAGCCGATTTACAATAAAAAAGTATTTAGGAGATAAGTTTTTCAATCAAAAATTTATTCCTTTTGTTTCACCAATTACTTTGATAGCGCTACTTTTTACCATTGTAGTTATGTTCAGTTTAAAAGGTGAAATGATTGTCGATTTACCAATGGATGTAGTTAGAATCGCTATTCCACTAGTCATTTTCTTTGTGATTATGTTTTTCTTGATGTTTTTTTTTGCTAAGAAAATTGGAGCAGATTATAGAGATGCGGTAGCTTTATCATTTACAGCATCTGGAAACAATTTTGAATTAGCAATAGCAGTATCTATAGGTGTATTCGGAATTAATAGCGGACAAGCTTTTGCTGGTGTGATTGGTCCGTTAGTGGAAGTTCCAGCTTTAATAATTTTGGTAAATGTAGCTTTCTGGTTAAGAAAGAAATATTTTAATTAAGAGAATCTTTGTGGAATTTTCTGAATTTGGAACCAAATTCTTTCTGATATTCATATTCTAATGTAGAATCAGTAGGAGAAATAACTATTTTGATATTGGGATTTTTCTCTTTTAACCATTTTATATATTCTATAGTATTATTATTTTCAACAGAAGTAAATGATTTCTTTCCAGAAGCATATTTTATGTGATCAGTTTTACTTTTGTTAGTTCTAATGAAATGATATTCAGATATGTCTGAATATTTTAATGTTTCTATTTTATTGATGTAGAGATATTTGATTTCGATTTTATCATCAAAAAAATAAATGTCAAAAATACTTGCTCTTGTTTTAATAATTGTATAAATAAGAACAGCTAAAGAAAAAAGAAGGCTTGAAACAAATACGAATAAGTTATATTTTACGTAGATAATTTTTAATACTACTATCAATATTAATAACAATAAAAAAGGTAGAAATATTTCTAGCGAATTTTGAGAATGGTATTTTTTCATTTTATAATTAAAAACGCTCTTAATAGAGCGTTTTTTAGTTTTATTCTTTAATAATTTTTATTGTTTTTTGTTGGGAATCGTTTTCTAATTCAATTAAATAAATACCACTTTCTAAATTACTTACATCTAAAATGTTTGTAGTTGTATTTTCAAAAGTCTTCGTTTCGATTAATTGTCCAAGAATGCTATAAATTGAAGCTTTCGTAATGCTTAAATTATCCAAGTGTAAAATGTCTTTAACTGGGTTTGGATAAAAAACAAAAGATTCTAAATCAGTATCATCAACACTTAATGTAGTTGTGATATTAAATTGATATGGCGTTTGGTAATTAGTATTTGTTGGGTTCGTACTCGTTAATTTTAAGAAATAATCGCCAGGAGCAAGAACTCTTGTAAAGCTTAAAGTATTACCACTGTTGTTTTGCGATGCACCAACATCAACTCCAGCAGCATTTAAAATAGTTCCATTCATAGAAGATGTAACAATACTACTTACGTTAACAACCGCATTAACATTATCTGCAACGGTAAATTTAAAATAATCATTATCAGCAGCTACTGGGTTTTGAACTGTTGAATATCCAATATAAGTTTTGTTAGTTGTAATTCCGTAAGCTAATTCTTTGAAATTAGGTTCATCTAAACCTTGCATAATTTCATAGTATTGACTAGGTAGTGCAGTGTGATTTTCAATCCCAATAGAAGTGTAGTAAAAATATTTTATTGGATATGTTAATCCAGTTCCTGTAAAATAATTACCTAAAGTTCCAGAAGTTTCAGTTACAACTCCGTCTGAAGAAGATCCGTTTATTCTTCCTAGTACACATGAAAAATCAATAATGTTATCAATTGGTTTTTGATTTAATCCAACTATATTATCACCAATTGTACCATTACAATTAACATCTATGTTCCAATAATCTGGGCCAATAAAGTGTTCATTCATATTGCTAGAATTATTTATTTCAATTCCGCCAAACAAAAATCTACTAGGTTCACCACTATAATAATAAGTTGTTTTTAAGTCTCTTAGCGCCTCAGAACGTGTATCTGTTCCAGTAAGAAATGATCCAGGAATATCACTTGCGTTGCTTCCTCCGTGTGGAGTTCCTAGAGTTAAAAATTTAGCCACATGATGTTGATTGTCTGCTTGCCAGTTGTAAGAGTTTTGAATGTATTCTCTTGAAGCCAAACCTCCCATACTGTGGCCTACTAAAATTACTTTATTTTTCCCTGTAACTTCCATAACTCTTTGAACAGCAACTCTTACCGCAGCTCCTTGTTTAGCAATTGCCGATTGGTTACTTAGTACGGTTGTTCCAACAGCTCCATTTGGATTCACATTAAAATTCACATAATAATAATCACCGTTTTGTACTAAAGATTCAAATGCGGCAATATCTGCACCAGCTGTTGGGTAGAAATTTTTATTTGTTGTTGCGTTATTGTTGTCTGCATTTAAACAAAAATCAAAACGACCACCAAAAGTAAAACTATATTGGGTGTCATAATAATCAGTTGATGTATTCCAAGTTTCTGAACTTGAATTCAACCCGTGTATAAAAATAATAGGGTAGGGTAATTTACTTTCAAAAACTCTATTGGTGGTATTCGCAATAGGGGTTTTTAATGGAATGATACTATCATTTCTGTATTCGTAAAATTCAAATTCTGCAGATCGAGGTTTGAACTCTATTCTTTGGTTTTGAGAAAAAGCTATCGATGAAATAAATAATAAGGCAAATGATGCAAACAAAGTAATTTTATTCATACATATTATTTTTAATTTAATAATGCGCAATATATAAATAAATTGTTAAATTACTATGAATGCATATGTTTTTTGTTTGATTTGTTTATTTAAACGAAAAAAGCTCTATGTTTTTCACATAAAGCTTAATATATTAATTCTTTTGAAAATGGTATTATTTGTCTATCGAACCTAAAACACGCTTCATAAAATCGTTTAAAGCGGTTTTTTTATCAGCACCATTTTTGATAGCTTGATTCACTTCTAGTGCACCATACATATTAGAGATTAATTCTGCAATAACGTCTAATTCTTCATCTTTTAAAGAAGTAACTTCGCAAAGATTTTCTAAAACTTCAATAGTTTCAACAATATAATCTTGGTCGTTATCTTCGATAAATTGCGTTAACTGTTTTATAACGGGTAATTTCATATTTATTTTTGTTTCAAGTTTAAGGTTTCAGGTTGTTTTTAGTTACATATACAAACTTGAAACTTGTAACCTGAAACTTTTAATTAAATTACTTCATTTACCAATTCGGCTAAAACTTCAGCTTTATTAGTTTGTGTTTGATTTACTAAAACACCATTTTTGAAAGTTGCAAACGTTGGTAAATTATCCACTTTTGCTAATTTTCTAGATTCTGGAAATTTTTCTGCGTCAACCACCACAAAAGGTACTGCCTCGTTTTGAGAAGCCATCATTTTGAATTTTGGTTTCATAATACGGCAATTTCCACACCATGATGCTGAATATTGCACTACAACTGTTTCGTTTGAAGCAACAATTTCCGCTAAATTATCTTGTTCTATTTCTGTAAACATTTTTTTTTAAAGTTTTCAATTAGACAATATGTCAATGTGCCAATTATTGTCTAATTGACACATTGATTATTGACATATTATTTTAGTGAGAAGCTAAATAAGCAGCTGTTGATTTTCTATCAGCGTTCATTGCTTCTTTTCCTTCTTCCCAGTTAGCAGGACAAACTTCACCTTTAGTTTGAACGTGAGTATAAGCATCGATTAATCTTAAGTACTCGTTTACGTTTCTTCCTAATGGCATATCGTTTACGCTTTCGTGGAATACTTTTCCTTCTTCGTCAATTAAATAAGTAGCTCTGAAAGTAACGTTTGAACCTTCTAAGATTTCGTCATTTAAATCTTCGTTATAAACCCATTCTGCATCTAAAATATCTAAAGCAGCAGCTAAGTTTCTTGTTGTGTCAGCTAAAAGCGGGTAAGTTACACCTTCGATTCCACCATTATCTTTAGCCGTATTTAACCAAGCAAAGTGTACTTCGTTTGTATCACAAGAAGCGCCAATAACCATTGTATTTCTATTTTCAAATTCTTGTAAAGCAGCTTGGAAAGCGTGTAATTCTGTTGGGCATACAAAAGTAAAATCTTTTGGATACCAAAATAAAACTACTTTTTTCTTGTTGTTTACCGCTTCTTCTAAAACGTTGATTCTTAAATTATCTCCCATGAAAGAGATTGCGTCTACTGTAATGTTTGGGAATTTTTTTCCTACTAATGCCATGATTTATGATTTTAAAAATATTATTAATTTTCTGATACAAATTTACAAATAGAAACAACAAAAAAACATGATATTTATTATATTTTTAGATATTGTGATAGATAAAAATTATGGAAGATTTTTCCATCAAAATTTAAAGCAATAAAATAAAAAAACCACCTGAAATTAGGTGGTTTTAGTGAGTTTTATATTGCAATTATTTCAAATCAAATCGGTCAGCGTTCATTACTTTTGTCCAAACGTTAATGAAATCATTCACGAATTTCTCTTTGTTATCGTCTTGTGCATACACTTCAGCATAAGCACGAAGAATTGAATTTGAACCGAAGATTAAATCTACTCTTGTAGCAGTCCATTTGGTAACACCTGTTTTTCTGTTTACGATGTTGTAAAGATTATCTCCAACAGGTTTCCAAGAATAGTTCATATCGGTTAAGTTCACGAAGAAATCATTCGTAAGAACTCCTTCTTTATCAGTGAATACTCCATGTTTGGTTCCTCCAAAGTTTGTTCCTAAAACACGCATTCCTCCAATTAAAGCTGTCATTTCTGAAGCCGTTAATCCTAAAAGTTGCGCTTTGTCCAACATTAATTCTTCTGGTTCTACTACATATTTCGCTTTCATGAAGTTTCTGAACGCATCGTTTGTTGGTTCTAAAACTTCGAATGATTCTGCATCTGTCATTTCTTGTGAAGCGTCACCTCTTCCTGCTAGGAATGGAACTTTAACATTAAATCCGCCTTCTTTTGCAGCTTGTTCGATTGCGGCACTTCCTCCTAAAACAATCAAATCGGCTAAACTTACTTTTTTAGCTAAACTAGCCTGAATTTCCACTAATTTATTCAATACTTTTTGTAATCTTTCAGGTTCATTGGCAACCCAATTTCTTTGCGGTTCTAATCGGATTCTTGCTCCATTTGCACCACCTCTAAAATCGGAACCTCTGAAAGTTCTTGCACTATCCCAAGCCGTATTGATTAATTCGGTTCTGGTTAATCCTGAATTCAATAATTTTACTTTTAACTCTTCGATTTCGGCATCAGATAAAGTATAATCAACTGTTGGAATAGGATCTTGCCAAATTAAATCTTCTTTTGGAGCATCAGCACCTAAGTAGCGACTTTTTGGACCTAAATCTCTGTGTGTTAATTTGAACCAAGCTCTGGCGAAAACATCTGAAAAATAAGCTGGATCTTTGTAAAAACGCTCTGAAATTTCTCGGTAGGCAGGATCCATTTTCATCGCCATATCAGCATCCGTCATAATTGGATTTCTTCTTACAGATGGATTATGAGCATCAATTGGCATATCTTCTTCCTTAATATTAATCGGTTCCCATTGCCAAGCCCCAGCCGGACTTTTCTTTAATTCCCAATCATAGTTCAATAATAAGTGGAAATATTCGTTATCCCAACGAGTTGGATGCGTTGTCCAAGAACCTTCTAAACCACTAGTAACAGCATTTGCACCGCCACCTTTTGGGTTTAACCAACCAAAACCTTGATTTTCAATTGGTCCTGCTTCTGGTTCTGGACCTAATGTAGAAGCATCGCCATTTCCGTGAGCTTTTCCTACTGTGTGACCTCCAGCGGTTAAAGCTACGGTTTCTTCGTCGTTCATCGCCATTCTTTGGAAAGTGATACGAACGTCATGAGCGGTTTTTAATGGGTCAGGTTGTCCATCAACACCTTCTGGGTTTACGTAGATTAATCCCATCATTACAGCTGCTAATGGATTTTCTAAATCTCGTTCACCAGAATATCTTGTTCCTTTACTACCTGATTTAGCTAACCATTCTCTTTCTGCTCCCCAATATATGTCTTTTTCAGGATGCCAAATATCTTCACGACCACCTGCAAATCCGAAAGTTTTTAATCCCATCGATTCGTAGGCCATATTTCCGGCTAAAATCATTAAGTCGGCCCAAGAAATTTTGTTTCCATATTTCTTTTTGATAGGCCATAATAATCTTCGGGCTTTGTCTAAGTTTCCATTATCAGGCCAACTGTTTAATGGAGCAAACCTCAAATTACCAGTTCCAGAACCACCACGGCCATCTGAAATTCTATAGGTTCCAGCAGAGTGCCATGCCATACGTATGAATAATCCACCATAGTGTCCCCAATCAGCTGGCCACCAGTCTTGGCTATCAGTCATTAAATTTTTTAAATCGGATTTCAAGGCTTCTAAATCCAGTTTTTTGAATTCTTCTGCATAATTGAAATTTTCTCCTAATGGATTGGTTTTGGTATCATGTTGGTGCAAAATATCTAAGTTTAATGATTTTGGCCACCAATCGTGATTTTTAACACCATCACTTAATCCTTTTTGGTTTTGATGAAAAGGGCATTTGCTAATGTCGTTTGAGTTTTCCATATGCTATAATTTTAATTTATGATTGTAAGTGTTTGTTTTATAATTTTTTACACTTGCTAATTTACGAATAAAAAAACCACTACCTTGTTAAAGTAATGGTTAAATTTTATTTAAGTATAAATTAAAATTATAATAAAGTTATTCTTTAATAGTATTAATCAATTGTCTAATTTTAATATTGAATGCTGCAAAAATTAACGTCATGAATGGACTCAGAATGTTAAAGAAAGCAAAAGGAAGATAATCTAATGTAGGTACACCAAGAGTTCCTGCTTGATAAGCACCACAAGTATTCCAAGGTACTAAAACAGATGTTACTGTACCAGTATCTTCTAGAGTTCTACTTAAGTTTTCAGGAGCTAAACCTTTATCTTTATAAGCTTTAGCAAACATTTTACCTGGAACTACAATCGCTAAATATTGGTCAGAAGCTGTGATGTTTAATGCTAAACAACTTCCCACAGTTGAAGCGAATAAACCAAAAGTAGAATGTGCTAATTTTAATAAGGATTCACTAATTCTTGATAAAGCTCCAATGGCATCCATAATTCCTCCAAAAACCATTGCGCAAATAATTAGCCAAATAGTGGGTAACATTTTAGCCATTCCACCCGAAGTAAATAAATCAATTAAAGTTTTATTTTCTGTTGGAACTACTACTTTTGATGTAATAGCTTCCATAACTCCTTTATAAGCTGATTTAAAAGTCATGCTGTTAGCTCCTGTGATTCCGTTCACAACTTCAGGTTGGAAAATAATTGCAAATATTCCTGCTAATAAAGTTCCAACTAATAGAGCTACTAATGGTTCTGTTTTTTTAACAATTAATCCAATTACAATTACAGGAACTAAAAATAACCATGGTGTTACATTAAAGCTTGTTGTTATTGAATTTAATAAATCATCTGTATTCGCATCTCCTGTTACTTCAACTGAAAGTCCTAATATAATGAACAACAATAATGTGATAACATAGGTAGGAATTGTCGTGAATGTCATGTATTTGATATGCGTAAACAAATCAGTTCCTGCCATGGCAGGAGCAAGGTTTGTTGTGTCTGACATTGGAGATAATTTATCACCAAAATAAGCTCCAGAAATTACAGCACCAGCAACCATTCCTAAATCAAATCCTAAGGCACCTCCAATTCCGATTAAAGCGATACCCACAGTAGCAGAAGTGGTCCAAGAACTACCTGTTGCAATTGAAATTACCGAACAAATAATCAAAGTAGCTGGTAAAAATACAGCCGGACTCAAGATTTGTAAACCATAATAAATCATCGAAGGAATGATGCCGCTTACCATCCAAGTTCCTGCTAATGCACCTACCATTAATAAAATTAGGATAGCTCCAGCAGTAGATTTGATATTGTTTGCCACTTCATCTAACATTTTATGGAATGGTACTTTTGTGAAATATCCCATTATTGCAGCAACTGCACCTCCTAAAAGTAAAATAAACTGATTACTTCCTCCTAAAGCATTATCATCGGGTCCGTTATAGGCAAAAAGTACATTGTAAGCAAGCATTCCAATTAGAGCGAAAACGGGAATTAAGGCTTCCCAAAGTTTTAACTCTCTGTTTTTTATGATTTTAGTATCCATTTAGTTTTGTTTGAGGTTGCAATATAGAAAAATGCTTTTTATTTTGAAAACTTCTTAAAAAAGAAATCCGCTGATAATTCAACGGATTCGCTTTTTATTTTGTGAAAATTTATTTTTTCAAGTGTAAATCAAAGTAATCTGCAATTTTTGCATACATGTGAATTCTATCTCTTCCACCTACGTTGTGTTCGTGGTTTGGATATAAGAAATAATCTACTTGTTTTCCTACTTTAATGCAAGCTTCAATAAAATTCATACTGTGTTGTTGAACTACCACAGGGTCTTGTGCTCCGTGAATAACTAATAATCTTCCTTTTAAATCTTTCGCTTTGTTTAATAAAGACGTTTTTTCATAACCTTCTGGATTTTCTTGTGGTGTATCCATATAACGTTCTCCGTACATGATTTCGTAGTATTTCCAATCGATAACTGGACCACCAGCAACTCCAACTTTAAATACGTCTGAATGATTCGTCATTAATGAAGTCGTCATGAAACCTCCATAACTCCAACCAAAAACCCCAATTTTGTCAGCATCAACAAAAGATTTTGATTTTAAGAATTCAATTCCTTTCATTTGATCTGCCATTTCGTTTACGCCTAAATTTCTATGCGTAACCTCACAGAATTTTTTACCACGAGAATCACTTCCTCTATTATCTAAAGTGAATACTACGTATCCTTGTTGTGCCATGTAAATATCAAAGAATCCAGCACCACCTAACCAACGGTTGTTTACTAATTGCGCGTGAGAACCTCCGTAAACATAAACCATTACTGGATATTTTTTAGTAGCATCAAAGTTACCTGGATAAATTAATCTTCCGTTTAATGGCGTTTTTCCATCAGGTGAAGTTAAGGTTACGAATTCAATTTTAGGTAAATCAATTTTTCCTGTGAAAGGATTTTCGGCTTTTACTAAAGAAGTATTCGCTTTTTTATTTTTGATGTTTAAAATCGAAATTTCGTTTGGAGTAGTTAAATTGCTGTATTGATCTAAAATCATAGTTCCGTCAGAAGAAACAGAAGCTGTGTGAGTTCCAGGAACAGTAGTTAATTGAATCGTTTTTCCTGATTTTAAATCAACTTGAAACAATTGACGGTCTAATCCATTATTTGTTGTTCCGATGTAGTTTATTTTTGTGTTGGTAGCATCAAAGCCAAGCATGTCTTTAACAACCACATCTTTAAAACCTAAGTTTTTCAATAGTTTCCCATCGGTATTGTACAAATACATTTGGTTGAAACCATAGAAATCGGTTTGGTAAATAAACTGCGAAGGATTGTTTGGAATAAAAGTTAACGCATGTTGTGGTTCTACCCAAGTAGCAGCTTTTTCTTCAAATAATGTCTTCACGAAAGCTCCTGTTGCAACATCATATTTATTGAATTTTAAATGATTTTGTTCACGATTCAAAATACCAATAAAAATGTGTTTTCCTGTTGGTTCCCAAGACACCATAGTTAAATATTGATCTTTTGGTTCTCCTGTTTGAATCGTTACTTTTTTAGCAGAAGCTACATCGTAAATTACCAAAGTGACATTCTCGCTAGTCATTCCAGCCATTGGATATTTAATGTCTTTGTTGGTTGCTTCGCGCTCATTCCAGTTGGTAAGCGGATAATTAGCTACCATAGTTTCATCTTTACGATAATAGGCTAATTGCGTTCCTTTTTCGTTCCACCACATTCCTCTGTCTATACCAAATTCTTGACGGTGTACATAATCAGAACCGTTTACGATTGATTTGTTTTCATCGTTGGTAACTTCAATAACTTGTCCAGAAGGAGTTGTAATTCGGATATTGTTTTCTTCTAGCCAAGCTACATTATTATTAGAAGCGAATTTTGCCTGAGTACCTTCAATTGCATAGCTAATTACAGAAGTAATTTGTTTTGAAACTACGTCATACGTTACTTTATAATTATTTTTCTTACCCGCAACTTCCGTTTCAAATGTATTTACGGTTTTCCAATTAATTGAAAATGGGAACGTTCTAAGGGTAAATTCATCATTTGAGATTTTTGATTTCAAAGCAGTTTCAAATTCTGTTTTTGTAGCTAAAGTGGAAGCTGTCCAACCGTTTGCAGCGCTTTTTTCGATTAAAGATGAAAAGTCAGTGCTTAAATACGTGATGGATTTGGAATCTTTACGCCATTGTTGGGTAGTTTGTGTTGTTGGAGCATATTTTCTTGGTCCTAAAACGGTTTCTTCAATGGTTAAATTTTGCGCAACGGCAAAACTTCCAACCAATAGAAAACTTAAAAGATATTTTTTCATTACAAGTAAATTAATTGTGTATTAGAGTTCAAAGTTACGTATTTGTTACAAAAAAATCCGATTCATTGCTAAATCGGATTCTATTGAAATTATTTTGCTAGAATTATAAAACTCCTAATTCTACCATACATTGTCTCATCATTTGGTACGTTCTTTCGATATCGTTATCTAAACCAATTGAAAAACGAATTAAACCATCGGTTAAGCCCATTTCAGCTTGTTCTTCTAATGGAATTTCTGATGAAGTTGAAGTTCCAGGAGCACTGAATAACGTTTTGTAGAATCCTAAACTTACGGCTAAATATCCTAAGTTTCTTTCTTGCATTAACTCCATTAAAGCATTGGCTTTGTCTAAACTTCCTACGTCAATCGTCATCATTCCTCCAAAACCATATTCTGGATTAATCATGGTTTTGTAAATTTCATGACTTGGGTGACTTGCTAAACCTGGATAAACCGTTTTAATTCCGTCTGCTTCAAATTTGTTAGCCAAATACATTGCGTTGTGGCTGTGTTGTTTCATTCTGATGTGTAACGTTCTTAAGTTTTTCATCACAGAAGCCGAACGTAAACTATCCATTGTTGGACCTAAAAGCATACTTGCACCGTCGTTTACATTTTTTAAGCTATTGATGAATTCTTGAGACGCACAAACCACACCACCAACTGTATCACTACTTCCGTTGATGTATTTTGTTAACGAGTGAATCACGATATCAGCACCTAATTTCGCAGGAGCAACAGATAAAGGTGAGAATGTATTGTCAACTACTAATTTGATATTATGTTTTTTAGCAATTTTAGCCAATGAAGCAATATCAGCCACTTCTAGTAAAGGATTACTAACGGTTTCGCAGTATAAAACTTTTGTATTTGGAGTAATAGCTGCTTCAACTACGTCTAATTTTGTAATATCTACAAATGTAGTTTTGATGCCCATTCTTGGAACGAAATTCTTTAAAAAGGCGTAAGTTCCACCGTAAATGGTTCTACTTGAAACAATATGGTCGCCATTTCCACACAATTGCAAAAGAGTAGGAGTGATAGCGCCCATTCCAGAAGCTGCCACATTAGCCGATTCTGTTCCTTCCATTGCAGCTAGTGCTTTGTCTAAATATAAATTACTTGGAGATGAGTGACGTGAATATAAATAACAACCTTCAGCATTACCTTCAAAGGTATCAAACATGGTTTTTGCTGAAAGAAATGTGTATGTTGAACTATCTGAAATCGATGGATTTACACCACCAAATTCTCCGAAATATTGTAAATCTTGTATACGATCTGCCGGATTAAATTTTTCCATAATTTTAAAGTTTAGTTGTTTATTTTAAATCAAAAATATAATTTGGTAAATTATTATTCAATACTAGAAATTAAAATTAGATTTTCATTCTAAATTTAGTTAAAGTTATAGTTTTTATTTCTGTTATTTATTCGTTTTAGTTACATTTGCTGACAACTAAAAAACAAACAACACAACTAACCAATGGACGTAATCGACAAAAAACTTTTAGGTTTTCTACAAGAAGACACTAAAAGGACAACTAAGGAGCTTTCCTTATTATTAAATCTTTCCGTAACTGCTGTTTACGAACGTATTAAAAAATTAGAGCGTGAAGGAGTTATTACCAAATACGTAGCGCTTTTAGACCGAGTTAAATTAGACAAATCCTTCGTGGTTTTTTGCCATATTAAGCTAAACCAACACACAAAAGATTTTATTACCACTTTTGAAAACGAAGTAGTCAAATTAACCGAAGTTTCAGAATGCTATCACGTAAGTGGTGATTATGATTATATTTTGAAAGTAAACGTAAAAGACATGGAAGAATATCGTGAGTTCATGGTTACAAAACTTACTGGTTTGCAGCATATCGGAAGTACACATAGTTCTTTTATGATTGGAGAAGTAAAATATACAACAGCTTTTACTTTAAACTAAGCTATAATAATTTACCAAAAAATTAACAAGGAATTAATTTAAAAAGCCTTACTTTTGTTTTCGAATTTAAGTCGAACAACAAACTTTATATACAATCATGAGTCAATTTGATGTAACCATTATTGGTTCTGGCCCTGGAGGATATGTTGCGGCTATCCGTTGTGCCCAATTAGGTTTTAAAACAGCTATTATTGAAAAATATTCAACTCTTGGAGGAACGTGTTTAAATGTGGGATGTATTCCATCAAAAGCATTATTAGAATCTTCGCATCATTACGAAGAGTTACAACACTTTGCTGATCACGGAATTGAAGTTTCGGGAGATGTAAAAGTGAATCTTGAAAAAATGATTGCTCGTAAACAAGCAGTTGTGGATCAAACTTCTGATGGTGTAAAATTCTTAATGGATAAAAACAACATTACTGTTTTCAACGGAGTAGGTTCGTTTGAAAGCGCTACTTCTGTAAAAGTGACCAAAGAAGATGGTTCTTCGGAAATCATCGAATCTAAAAATATTATTATTGCTACAGGTTCTAAACCATCCAATTTACCATTTATCAAATTAGATAAAGAGAGAATCATCACTTCTACTGAAGCTTTAAAATTACCAGAAGTTCCAAAGCACTTAGTAATCATTGGTGGAGGAGTTATAGGAATTGAGTTAGGTCAAGTGTATTTACGTTTGGGAGCGCAAGTTTCTGTAGTAGAGTTCATGGATAGAATCATCCCAGGAATGGACGCTGCTTTATCTAAAGAATTGACTAAAGTATTGAAAAAACAAGGAATGAAATTCTACACGTCTCACAAAGTGCAATCGGTTGAAAGAGCTGGAGATGTTGTAACGGTAAAAGCAGAAAATGCTAAAGGAGAAATCATCACGTTAGAAGGCGATTATTCATTAGTTTCTGTAGGTCGTCGTCCTTATACAGATGGATTAAACGCTGAAAAAGCAGGAGTAAAAGTTACCGAAAGAGGTCAAATCGAAGTAAACGATCATTTACAAACTTCGGCTTCAAATATTTATGCAATTGGTGACGTAGTTCGTGGAGCCATGTTAGCACATAAAGCGGAAGAAGAAGGTGTTTTAGTTGCCGAAATCTTAGCAGGTCAAAAACCTCATATTGATTATAATTTAATTCCTGGAGTTGTTTATACTTGGCCAGAAGTTGCAGCTGTTGGAAAAACAGAAGAGCAATTAAAAGCAGAAGGTGTAGCTTACAAAGCAGGAAGTTTCCCATTCAAAGCATTAGGAAGAGCTAGAGCAGGAGGAGACACTGACGGATTTGTAAAAATCTTAGCAGATGCTAAAACAGATGAAGTTTTAGGCGTTCACATGATTGGTGCAAGATGTGCTGATTTAATTGCTGAAGCAGTAACCGCTATGGAATTCAGAGCAAGCGCAGAAGATATTTCAAGAATGTCTCACGCACACCCAACGTTTGCAGAAGCTATCAAAGAAGCAGCATTAGCAGCAACTGATAACAGAGCATTACACGTGTAATTAATTATTCAATTTATATTTTTATGAAAAAAACTTTTTTTATCTCTGCCTTAGCAATCTCATTATTATTACCAAGTTGTGCATCAATTGTTTCTGGAAGCCAACAAAAAATTGAATTCAATTCTACACCTGCTGGAGCTATTGTGTGGGTTGATGGTGCTAATTTGGGAGTAACTCCAGTTACGACTAAATTAGAAAGAATTAAGAAAAATCAAAAAGTTAAAATTGAATTACAAGGATACAAGCCTTATGAAATGACTTTAACTAGAAAAACTAATGGTTGGGTATGGGGTAATATCGTTTTTGGTGGTATTATCGGATTAATTATCGATGCTAGTTCAGGTGCAATGTATAGATTAACTCCAGAACAAATTAACGCTCAATTAGCTAATGGAGTTGTTATGAATAAGAAAAATGATACTTATATTGGAGTCGTTTTGGTAGCTGATGAAAATTGGGAAAAAATCGGAACCATAGAACAAAAATAATATAACAAAAAGCATATAAAATCAAACCCAAATTTCATTTGAAATTTGGGTTTTTATTTTAATAAATTATTTAAAAAACTTTTTATATCCCAAAAATCCTAAAAACCCAATTAAAGCAAAAGGCCAAAGTACCACAATAAACGAAATAATGTGTTCCAAAATAAACCAACCCGTTTTTACACTATCCCAAATTTGTAATCCAATATTTGGTCGGTAAGCGTTGATGCTTTTTTCATTGGCAACCATTTCTTGCTTAATGCTTTCATCTTGGTAAATGTTTAGCGTTAAAGTGCTAAAATTCACTTGGTCTTGTAATGATAAATTCTGCAATTTTGAAGCGTCATTTTGTTCTTTTTTTGCATCTAATGTTTCTTCTGCTTTTACAACTTGATTTAATTTCTTTCCTTTCGAATCAATGGCATTTGCCAAACGTTTTTCAGATGAATTACTTCTTTTTTGTGCTAATTCATTGGATAACATTTGTAAGGAAACATCATCTGCTTTAATGATGCGATAATCTAAAAAGTGAATTTGTTTCGCAATGGTTTTAATCACTGTATCCATTTTCGTATTCGGGACACGAATCGTGATGTTGTTATCCACTTTATATTTTGTAGTCACTAAAGTGCTATCCTGACTCACTTTGGTTCGGTCTTCGCTGTGAATGTTGCTTTGAAGATTGGTATAGGTTACAAATCCACCAAATTTCGTAGTTGCATCTTCAATCGCATAAGTCGATTTGGCGACATTCTTGACTTTAAATTTTACATCAGCCGTTCGAACAAATTTCCGATTGCTGTTTTTATTTTCAACAGCTGCTGATGAAGAAATTACACTAGTGCTGTCTGCCGATTCAGCTAAAGAGTAATTTAAAGCTTCTTCTCTGCTTTCTGCAGATTCTTTGCAAGATAAGACCATACCAAGTGCAAGCATAGTCAATACGATTTTGGTGTTTTTGTTCATAAAAATTCATTTTTAAAGTTATTGATTAATTGTTTTTAATACGTGTAGTTTTAGAATCAATAAAAATGAATTTTTAACGGGTTAGTTGTTGAGGCAAGAATAAAAACCGTGCCAAATTTTAACATTTGAACCATTTTCCAACAACTATTTTTTTGTTGTACTTTTACGAAGTAAATTTTCCAATTTGAGAACAGTAATTACAAAAGATATTTCGCCCTTTTCCGATTTTAAAAACCAACTTTTACATTGGGCCAACCAACACAGAGAAGTCGTTTTTTTAGATTCGAATCAGTATCATCAAAAGTATTCGAGTTATGATGCAGTTTTAGCTGTGGATGCTTTTACTTCGATTAAAACCGATTACGAAAATGCGTTTCAAGATTTGTATCAGTACCAAAGTCAAACGAAAGATTGGTTGTTTGGTTACTTA
This sequence comes from Flavobacterium sp., assembly GCF_041911335.1. Classification (GTDB taxonomy): domain Bacteria; phylum Bacteroidota; class Bacteroidia; order Flavobacteriales; family Flavobacteriaceae; genus Flavobacterium. Next base: position 10,777 of record NZ_JAYRPD010000035.1, on the reverse strand, counting down.
TCCTACGATTTGAAAAACGATACCGAAGCTTTACATTCCAACAATTTCGATGGATTAGATTTCCCAGATTTGTTTTTCTTTCAACCTAAAAAGTTGTTTTTGATTAAAGAAAATCAGGTTGAAATTCATTATTTACGAATGTGTGATGACGAAATAGAAGCAGATTTCGAAGAAATTTTATCTATGGCATCCATCATCCATCATCCATCATCCATCAATATCCAACAACGCATCTCAAAAGAAAACTACCTTTCCAAAGTTTCAAAAATGCTCGAACACATTCATCGTGGCGACATTTACGAAGCCAATTTCTGTATGGAATTTTTTGCCGAAAATGCTGAAATTGAACCTTTAGAAATTTATCAAAAGTTGAATGCTATTTCGGAACCACCATTTGCATTGTATTTCAAAAATAATTTCCAATATTTACTTTCGGCTTCACCAGAACGTTATTTGAGAAAAGAAGGTTTAAAAGTCATTTCCCAACCTATAAAAGGCACGGCAAGAAGAAGTTTTGATGTAAAACAAGACGAACAATTAAAATCAGATTTAGCTCAAAACGAAAAAGAGCGTTCGGAAAACATCATGATTGTCGATTTAGTTCGAAATGATTTATCGCACACCGCCACAAAAGGAAGCGTTCAAGTGGAAGAATTGTGTCAGATTTATACGTTTAAGCAAGTACATCAAATGATTTCAACTATTGTTTCGGAAATAGAAAATACGACTTCACCAATTGAAATTCTAAGAACCACTTTTCCTATGGGAAGTATGACTGGCGCACCCAAAATTTCAGCTATGCAAATCATTGAAGAATTAGAAGAAACAAAACGCGGTTTGTACAGTGGAGCGGTGGGTTATTTTACACCAACTGGCGATTTCGATTTCAATGTGGTCATTAGAAGTATTTTGTACAATTCAAAAAATCAATATTTATCTTTTTCTGTTGGAAGTGCTATTATTTCTCAAGCTATTCCTGAAATGGAATACGAAGAATGTTTGTTGAAGGTAAAGGCAATGTTTGAGGTTTTAAAATAAAATAGTTATGAAAAAAATATTCTTTGTTTTAATTGTTGTTACTATTCTATTTTCATGTAAATCTTCTATTTCAGAAGTAAATCATATAATTGATAAAGAATTCGAGATTTATAAAGTTTCCAATTCAAAAGCTACTTTGGTATTGTTTCCTTGTTTTCCTTGTGATATTGAAAACACAAAAAATGAATTTCCTATCATCGAAGAAGCTAATAAGAAAGGCGTTTCTGTTATTTTAATGAATTATAATTTTAAACTTTATTTGAAAGATAGTGAATTACAAAATTTGTCCAAACACTTTAATTCAATTTTTGAAAATAATAAATTGAGTACTGATAATGTATATATTGGTGGATTTTCAGGTGGTGGAAATGTCACTTTGTTACTAAGTAATTCTTTGATTAAAGAAGAAAATTCAATTCAACCAAAAGGAGTTTTTATTGTTGATTCGCCTATTGATTTATTGGGTTTGTATAAAGTTGCTGAAAAAAATATTATTTCAAATTTTTCTAGTGAATCTGTTCAGGAAGCAAATTGGATAATAGATAAATTTAATTCTGAGTTTGGTAATCCAAAAGATTCCATTTCATTATATAAAAAACTATCGCCTTACACTCTAGAAACCAATACTATTTCTAATGTAGAAAATCTTAAAAATTTAAAAATCAGGTTATACACTGAGCCTGATTTTGATTGGTGGTTAAAAAATCGGAAAAACCAAAAAGATGAGATTAATTCTTATTTTATAGAACAACTTTATAATGATTTAAAAATTAAAGGTTTCCAAAAAATCGAATTAATTAACACTAAAAACAAAGGCTATAGAGCTGATGGCACAAGACATCCACATTCTTGGGCTATTGTAGATAAAGAGAATTTACTAAATTGGGTATTAGAGAAAAATTAATTCCTTATTTTTGGTCATGCTAACAAAATTCCAATATCATATCGAACAAAATTTCGCCCAACTAAAAGACAAGAAATTGCTTTTAGCAGTTAGTGGTGGTGTTGATAGTATGGTTTTATTGGATTTATTTTACAAGTTGAGGTTTGATATTTGCATAGTACATTGCAATTTTCAACTTCGTGGAGAAGAGAGCGATGCAGATGAATTGTTAGTTAGAGAAATATGTCAAGAGGGATATATTCCTTATTTTATTGAGTCGTTTGACACACTCGAATTTGCTAAAGAAAACAAACTTTCCATTCAATTAGCTGCTCGAAAGCTGCGTTATGATTGGTTTCATGAACTTTTATCGGAAAATCAATTGGATTATTTGGTTACCGCGCATCATTTGGATGACAATGTAGAAACGTTTTTAATTAATTTTACTAGAGGAACAGGTTTAGAAGGATTAACGGGAATTCCAGCTCAAAATGGAAACATTATTCGTCCGTTGTTGCCGTTTTCAAGAGAAGAAATTGAAAATTATGCCAATGAAAATAAAATTCAATGGCGAGAAGATTTGAGTAATGCTTCAGACAAGTATTTTAGAAATAAATTACGTCACAATATTGTTCCCATTTTAAAAGAATTGAATACAGGATTTTTAGATTCGTTTCAAAATACTTTACATCATTTGCAACAAGCAGAAAGCTTAGTTGAAGACGCTTCTGAATTGGTTTATGAAAAAGTGGTTGAAGTAAAAGAAAATCAATTAGAAATTCATTTGAATTCTTTGCTTCAATTTAAAAATTACAAAGCGTATTTGTACCAATGGCTGAAAGATTACGGATTTTCGGCTTGGAATGATATTTATGATTTGGTGGAAGCACAATCAGGAAAACAAGTGTTTTCTGAAACTCATATTTTATTGAAAGACCGAGAGAAATTAATCCTTACAGAAAGAAAATCAATTGATAAATCGGAAGTTTTTATTATCGAATCGTTAGATAGTAAAGTTAATATTCCCTTAAAACTTAGGTTTTATAAAGGAGTTAACATTTTTGAAACAGTTTCCAATTGTATATTTGTAGATGAAAGTAAGATCAAATTTCCATTAACGATTCGAAAATGGCAAGAAGGAGATTATTTTTATCCATTAGGAATGAATGGAAAAAAGAAATTGAGCAAGTATTTTAAAGACGAAAAATATTCGCTTTTAGATAAAGAAAATCAGTGGTTATTATGTTCGGAAGATCAAATTATTTGGGTAATTGGAAAACGAGCAGATAACCGATTTACAAGTAAAGAAACAACACATAACAGTATAAAAATCGTATTAGAAGAATGAGAAAATATTTTGTCTTAATCGCCTTAATTTTTGGATTTTTTGGAAATGCACAAATTTTAAATCCGGTCCAATGGAAAACTAAAGTAGTTCAAAAATCAGCTACTGAATTTGAATTGGTTATGGATGCTACCATTGAAAACGAGTGGCACATGTATTCGCAATTTACTCCAGAAAACGGACCACTTCCAACGGTTTTTGATTACAAAAACGCAAAAGGAAATTTCGATTTAGTTGGGAAAACCAAAGAAAGTCCATACAAAAAAGTATATAACGATATTTTTGAAGTAGACGAATATTATTTTGCAAAAACGGCTCAGTTCAAGCAAATCATAAAAGTTACCAATCCAAAAGTAAAAGAAGTAAAAGTTTATGTGGAATACCAAGTTTGTAAAGAACAATGTATTCAGCAAGATGCTACGTTTACTTTTAAATTACCTGAAATTAAGGTAGAAGATGTAGCGTCAACAAATGTAATTACAACAGATACAACAACCGTCAATTCTGATACAACAGCAGTTGCGACATCAGTTACAGAAAAACCAACAAAAGAAGTTGCTGCAACTACAACTCCAAAAACAGAAGAAAAGGGGTTGTGGTCAATTTTCTTTTTAGCTTTCTTTGGAGGATTTGCAGCATTGTTAACACCGTGTGTTTTTCCAATGATTCCTATGACAGTGAGTTTCTTCACGAAGCAGAGTAAAACAAAAGCAGAAGGAAAGAAAAATGCTATTTTATATGGAGTTTCTATCATTTTGATTTATGTGATTCTAGGTTCATTAGTAACAGGAATTTTCGGTGCAGATTCATTAAATGCATTATCAACAAACGTTTGGTTTAACTTAATTTTCTTCGGTTTACTAGTGTTTTTCGCAGCATCTTTCTTAGGAGCCTTTGAAATTGTTTTGCCTAATTCATGGGCAAATAAAGTTGACCAACAAGCCGATAGAGGTGGTTTTGTAGGAATCTTATTTATGGCATTGGCTTTAGCTATTGTATCCTTTTCTTGTACAGGACCAATTGTTGGAACATTATTAGTAGAGGCTGCGTCTAAAGGAGGTTTAGCACCAATTATTGGAATGTTAGGATTCTCATCAGCTTTAGCATTACCATTTATGTTATTCGCGATGTTCCCAGGTTGGATGAACTCGTTACCTAAATCAGGAGGTTGGTTAAATACCGTTAAAGTTTCATTAGGATTTTTGGAGTTAGCATTAGCATTTAAATTTTTATCGAATGCTGATTTAGTAGTGCAAGCTCATTTATTAGAAAGAGAAGTTTTTATAGGAATATGGATTGCGATTTTTGGAACTTGGGCAGCATATCTTTTCGGAAAATTAACGTTGCCACACGATAGTCCTATAACTCATTTATCTGTTGGAAGATTGTTTATGGCGATTTTCGTTACGATTTTTACCATTTATCTAATTCCAGGATTATGGGGTGCTCCATTAAAAATTATTTCAGGATTTCCACCACCAATGACTTATAGTGAAAGTCCAAATGGAATAGGTACTTCAGGAGGAAATTCAACAGCATCAATAGCACTTCCAGAAAACGCTCATTTGGGTCCACATGGAATCATAGCTTTTCACGATTACGAAGACGGATTGGCTTATGCGAAGAAAGTTGGAAAACCAATTTTATTAGATTTCACGGGTCACGCTTGTGTGAATTGTAGAAAAATGGAAGATTTTGTTTGGTCGAAGCCAGAAATCTTATCCATTTTAAAAGATCAAGTTGTTTTGGTTTCATTATATGTCGATGACAAACGCGAATTACCAAAAGAAGAGCAATACGTATCAAAGGAAACAGGTGAGGAAATTGTAACGATTGGAAACAAATGGAGCGATTATCAAATTACTCGTTATAAAAATAATGCCCAACCTTATTACATTATTTTAGATAGTGATGGAAATGATATCACACAGCAAATTGGTTACACGCCGAATGCAGAAGAATATAAGAAATGGTTAGAAGAAGGTATTTCAAAATTCAAAAAATAAATCAAATCCCGAGCAATCGGGATTTGATTATTTCAAAAATTTTTCTATATTTGCATGTATATAAGCCATTTAAATAGTATAAGCCATGTTAGTAAAAGTATTCGGAAGCGCCGTTTTTGGCGTAGAAGCCACTACAATCACAGTAGAAGTAAACACAGAAAAAGGAATCGGTTATCATTTAGTTGGTCTTCCCGATTCGGCCATAAAAGAAAGCAGTTTTCGTATTGCTGCAGCACTTAAAAACAATTCCTATCAATTTCCCGGTAAAAAAATTATTGTAAATATGGCGCCTGCCGATTTACGAAAAGAAGGTTCTGCTTACGATTTAACTATTGCAGTTGGAATTTTAGCGGCTTCTTCCCAAATAACCTCTAAAGAAATCGAAAATTACATCATCATGGGCGAATTATCGCTTGATGGAACTTTGCAACCCATTAAAGGAGCATTATCTATTGCAATTAAAGCCAAAGAAGAAGGTTTTAAAGGGATAATGATTCCCATTCAAAATGTTAAAGAAGCGGCAATCGTTGAAAATATTGATGTTTATGGAATTTCTAATGTAACAGAGGTTATTGAGTTTTTTGAAGGAAAAGGAAATTTAGAACCCACAAGAATTGACACAACCGAAGAATTTTCAAAAACCTTAAATTTTCCAGAACACGATTTTGCCGATGTCAAAGGTCAGGAAGGAATTAAACGTTGTATGGAAATTGCGGCAGCTGGTGGACATAATATTATTTTAATTGGTCCGCCAGGTTCTGGAAAAACCATGTTAGCCAAGCGATTACCAAGTATTTTACCACCAATGACGATGCGTGAAGCTTTGGAAACCACCAAAATTCACTCAGTAGCAGGAAAGACGAAAGACGTGGGTTTGATGGCTCAACGTCCCTTTAGAAGTCCTCATCACACTGCGAGTTCGGTTTCTTTAGTTGGTGGTGGAAGTTATCCACAACCAGGTGAAATTTCTTTAGCTCACAACGGCGTTTTATTTTTAGATGAATTGCCAGAATTTAAACGAGAAGTTTTAGAAGTAATGCGACAACCTTTAGAAGATAGGGAAGTAACGATTTCAAGAGCCAAATTTACCATAACGTATCCTTCTTCGTTTATGTTGGTTGCAAGTATGAACCCAAGTCCTGGCGGTTATTTTAATGATCCAAATGCACCTGTTACATCATCTCCAATGGAAATGCAACGTTATTTGAGTAAAATATCGGGACCACTTTTAGATAGAATTGATATTCATATTGAAGTTACTCCAGTTCCATTTGAAAAATTAACCGAAACAAGAAAAGCGGAGAGTAGTGCCGAAATTAGAAAACGTGTTACAAAAGCAAGAGTTATTCAATCTGTACGTTTTGAAAATCTCGATTACATTCATTATAACGCGCAAATGAGTAGTAAACTCATACGTGAATTTTGTATTTTGGATGAGGTTTCGTTACAATTACTTAAAACGGCTATGGAACGATTGAATTTATCGGCAAGAGCTTATGATAGAATATTAAAAGTTGCGAGAACAATTGCCGATTTAGAAACTTCTGAAAGTATTCAGTCACACCATATTGCAGAAGCAATTCAGTATAGAAGTTTAGATAGAGAAGGTTGGTTGGGATAAAACCAACCTTATTCTACAAATTTATAATAACGAGCGCCTTTTAAAACAGGATTATTATTTTCAATATAATCCAAGATGAATTCGTTTTTAGGTTCTAAAACAGGAGTTTTTAGTTCTTTTTTATGTAATTTTTCATACATCTCAAAATCGATTGGAACTCTATGTTCAATTTGTTCGGCTAAGTTAGTTTTTAATATGGTTTCTTTCCAATGTGCTTGAATTTCGCCTTCAAAAACTTTTGATTTTGAACCGCTTCCATAAGCAATGAATCCTATTTTTTTAGAAACTAAATCAGCATTTTCTGTTGCCGAATAATACAAAGCCGAAAGTAAACCTAGAAAAATAGAACCAGTATAAATATTGCCTACAGAACCTGAAGCAATTTCTGATGGATATATTTTTGAATTTACTAGTGCCAAATATTCTGGTGATTTTGACAATGCTCTTATTTTATCTTTTACTGTTTCTCCTTCTTGTTGGTTTAACAAATTGGGATTTTCATTAGCAAAAATTTCGATAAAGGTTCTTCTACCTTGAAAACAGTAGGGAAGGTGCATTAAAATTAAATTCCAATTATTGAAAATTACATCAGTTTGATTGCTTTCTTTTTTATAGTTTTCATAAGCAGCAGTAATTCGATTGATATAACATTGATTGGAATATTGTCCATCAAAAACTGGTTGTTCTTTGATTATGGTAACTTCTGATTCTAAAATATCAAACCAATTTTCATTTGCTTCATTTCCTGTAATTGCATTTTTATTGATGGTTTGTTTTGGTTTAAAAAAATCAAAAACACCTTCGGTAGAAACACCCGTTTCATTTGAGAAAGCTACAATTTTAGGATTTGCCGTTATAAGCATCGCAATTGCACCAGCTCCTTGAGTATATTCACCTGTAGAGTTTAAATCATATTTGGCGTTGTCAGTAGCAATTACAATGGCTTTTTTATTTGGATGTAATCTAATGTAGTCGGTACAAGTTTGTAAAGCATCAACAGCACCAATACAAGCGAAAGTTAAATCAACAACATCACAGTTTTGAAGTACTTTTGCACCTAGCTTTTGTTCAATTAAATTTAGAATATAAGAAGCAATAGGTTTTGAGTTATCCACACCGCTTTCTGTTCCAACATAAATTTTAGAAATCTCAGAAAGGTTGATATTTTCTTGTTCAATAAGTTTTAATAAAGCATTTGCACCTAGAGTTACAATATCTTGATTCACATCCAAAAAACTCATTTTATGTAAACCAAGTCCTTTTATTAATTTATCAGCTTCAATATTTCTGTGATGCGCCAAGGTTGAAATGGGTAAGTAAATTTTTGGGATTTCAAATTGTATCGCGTCGATTCCTACTTTCATTTTATAATTTTATTTTTCCAAAAATAGAAAAGGTATGTTCAAAAACTGCTTGAACATACCTTAAAAATTCGATTGTATTTTTCGTTTTACGAATTATCTAAAATCAATATCTATTTTTTATCTAATTTAAAAAAATAGGTAATTAAAATTATAATTCTTCAGAAAAGGTATCACCTTGGTTGATATCACCCGATTTAAAACCTCTCATGAACCATTTCATACGTTGTTCAGATGAACCATGAGTAAATGAATCAGGTACAACATGACCTTGCATTTTGCTTTGAATAGCATCATCACCTACGGCGTGAGCAGCACTTAAAGCTTCGTCAATATCACCTTCTTCTAAATATTTCTGATTGTAATGTGCCCATAAACCGCCATAAAAATCGGCCTGTAATTCTAAGCAAACAGATAATTTATTGGCTTCGGCTTCGCTTTTTCCTTGTTGTAATTGTCTTACTTTCCTAGAAGTTCCAAGTAGAGTTTGAACATGGTGACCTACTTCATGAGCAATTACATATGCGATGGCAAAATCACCACCTTTCGCTCCAAAACGAGTGCGAAGTTCTTCAAAGAAAGCTAAATCCATATATACTTTATGATCGCCAGGACAATAAAAAGGTCCAGAAGCTGAACTTGCACCACCACAAGCGGTTTCAACAGAACCAGTAAATAAAACCATTTTAGGCTGTTCGTAAGTTCCCAAATTATTTTCTTCAAATATTTTAGTCCAAATATCTTCGGTATCAGCTAAAACAGTTGAAACGAATTCGCCCATTTCTTTTTCTTCTGGGGTAAGTTCTCTTTGTTCTACTTGTTCTGTTTGTTGTGCACCTTGGCTTTGCTGAATGGTATCGACAAACGGTGCTGCTTCTGGAAAAAACATTTTTACAAGAAAAAAGACAATTGCAATGGCACCTCCACCAGCAACTACTTTTCCTCCGCCTGACATTCCTCTTCTATCTTCTACGTTGTCACTTTGACGTCTGCCTTTCCATTTCATGTGAAATATTTTTAAAAATTATTAAAATCCGAAACGAACTCCTAAATATAAATCGGCTTGTTTTCCGCTATCGGCTAAAGCTGTAAAAACACTGTTTGAACCAATGAAAAATCCTGATAATCTGAATCCGATTCCACTGGTGAAGCCTGAAATTTCATTAGATGCTAATGGAGCATAAGCTTCAAACCATTTTGCTGAAAATCTTGGAATTAAAGTATATGAATTTTGCGTTGTGATAAAATCACTTTTGCTATCATCGCTAACTTTTTGATTGATGCTTCCTGTTACAAACCATTTTTTAGTTAAACGAACATCGGCATAGGCATTAATTACGGTTGGTAATTTCACTGTATAGTCAGCAGTACTTGAAGTCGATTGAAAATAAGCTGCGTTTGCAGGATCATTTAAGATTGCTTCAATTTCTGATAAACTTTCAACATTTTCAAATTGATTCAAATCTAAACTTTCTAAATTATCAACATTTAAAATATAGTTTTTACTTAAGTTGTTATCCGATTTAAAAGTCATTGAGCCTATATTTTTGATTGAAAGTCCTGTGTTTAATCGGTAACTGTTTGCATCATTTTCATCTTTCCATCGGTAATTTACAGCAATATCCGTTGCAAATCCGTTAATACCTTGTGAGAAAAATTCGTTATAATTTCCTTGGTCGTTGTAATCGTTTGCTAAAACTCCAGCGTAAGCGATATTAATGTTAGCTGTAGCATCAACAAGTGAAATATCACCAAAATTATTTACAATTGTTCCATTTAAATTATCTGCAGAAAAGTTGGCGTAAGCTCCAGGAAATAATAAGCGTAAATTAGTACCAACATTAAGTTTGTGTTTTGGAAGATCGATTAAATTTCGAGCAATTGTTAAATCGATTTCTCCCCAAGTGGTTGCATTTAATCTTTGATTGTCGTTTGATGAAATTACGGTTTGAGAAAAAATATTACTTAACTCTCCATTCTGAATTGCATCACCTAATTTAGAATCTAAGTTTATAACATTGGCTTTAACATTAGCAAGTGAAGTAATTCCAAATCCCCATTTTTTATATTTGAATGCAAAAGAAGGACCTAAAATTTGAGCATCTAATCTTAAATTAACCGCTTCATCTCCTTCAAAAATTTTATCTTCTAAGTTATCTCCGCTTACTAAATCACTAAAAGTTAGTTTATTATTAGCCATACCTAGTGAAAAATTGAAGAGGTTAGCTTCATATTTAGTGTTCATATTAACTAATTCGGCTGGATTGTTATTCGCATTCAATAAACCGCCTCTTTTAGAAGTTGATATTCCACTGAAGTGTTCTTGAGAATAGGAGTAACAAGTTGTAATTAATGTTAGAGAAAGAATTAAATTTTTCATAGATTAACCCGTTGGGTGAAATTAAATGATTTGAATTTTGATATTATTAATTGGTCTGTCAAAGATAAATTTATTGATATATTGCACTAATGTTAGAGAGGTTATTTTTGCTAAAATTCTAGTTTTAAAACCTTCAAAAGATT
>NZ_JAYRPD010000034.1:0-8304 GCF_041911335.1 Flavobacterium sp. | reverse complement strand
TTCCTAAAGGAACTGACTTTAATAAAATAACAATTGAACAGCTTAAACAAGCTCAATTAGCTTTAAACAACAGACCTAGAAAGGTTTTAGGATACAAAACACCAGGAGAAATTATGAACCAAGAAATCAATAATTATGCAGCATAAAACAAGCCAATTTCGGAAAATAACTTTTGGCTCTTGAAAAAGCCAAAAAAAGTTATTCTGAAATTATGCAAAATTGAAATAAAAAACTAAATTCGATATATTAACTAATTATTGACCTTGTTGCATTAAGGTCTTGAATCCGCCCTCGTGCGAAATCATAATATGAGTTTTAAAAAACACATAACTATTTTAATATTTATTACTGTTTGTGGAAATGCTCAGACAGATAAATCTTATTTAAATAATTATCCATTTAACGAAAATCCAATTATAAAAATTGTGAGTTTCACTGATTTGAAATCAACTGATATGAAATGGAAATATATGGGTTGTATTTCAGTTCCTATGTTAGAAAACTATTGAAACGTTTTAGATGTTGATTTTTCAAGATTTGACCAAGTAATTAAACTTAGCAGTGAGGAAATTGAGCAACTTGCGGAAATTTCCTTCAGAGAAAAAACTTCATGCATAGATCATGGAGAAGATTCTGGAGATTGTAGCAACGAAAAAAAAGGGTTTGCCGTTATATTTTTCAATCAATCAAACGAAGTCATTGAAATAATCGATTTATGTATTGGTTGCAAATACTTTTCTGCAAGCAATGGATTTCTTTTAGGTTGGATGTGTAATGAAAAATACGAAGCACTTAAAGAATATTTTTTGAAAATTGGAATAAAAATAGATTAAACCTACCGCTAACAGGCGTTTGTTTCAATAACTAGTTCTAGATTTTACTTATGAAAACCCATTGTTGAAAAATATAAATTTTATCACCTCCTCTTCAAATACCCAATCACCGTTTCATTAAAAACAACTGGTTGTTCTAAATTCACCACATGTCCGCAGTTTTGAATGATGAAAAGTTCGGCGGTTTTAACGTGATTAGCCACCACTTGCTTTACCGAAGGTAAAAACATATAATCTTCTTCGCCCATGACGTATAATGTGGGAATATTCAATTCTTTTTGTCGGAACCAGCGTAACACGGGATTAATTTCGGCTGTAAGTTTGAACCATTTGATGAATTCTTTTTGATACAATTTCTTGGCTTCGTTAATAAAAAGTAAGCGTGATTGTTTGTGATTCTTTTTTGGCATTATTACAAAGGCAAAAAAACGATATAAAACTAAGTACGGTAAGACATATTTAAACATATTTCCTAATCGCATTAAGACTTGCGAACGGAAATTCATTTTTAAAATGGCTCCACCTAAAATCATGCTTTTCACACGTTCGGGATGCATTTCTGCTAATTGTCGAATGACTATAGAACCTAAAGAAATCCCAACAAAATGAGAACTTTCAATTTTTAAAAAATCGATAACCTCAACAATATCTTCGGCAATGGCTTTGAATGTATATTTTTGTTTTAGTGCCGATTTTAATTGGTCTTTTGAATTCCCATGACCGCGCAAATCCAACAAAAGTACATTAAAATGCTTCTGAAATTCACGGATTTGCTTGAACCAAATAGACGAACTTCCTCCTGCTCCATGAACAAAAGTCACCCATTCGGTACTAGTTTCGTTTTTATAAATTGTGTAGGAAATCAAATGTTTCAATTTTTGTCAAATGTACTACATTCCATCCGACCAAAATGCTAAACAAAATTTAAATTTTGGAATGCAATAATTTAAAATAATCAAAGGCTTTCAATAGTCGGCTTCCGTACCAAGAAAACATTTCACCATCCACAAAAACCGTTTTGGCGTGATGCGTAAAACGTCCAATTTCAAACGCATGTTCGTCTTTGAACGGAAACGGTTCGGAAGATAAAAACACATAATCGGGATCGCCTTCTATACGGATTTTCTTCAATTCGACTTCTGGATAACGGCCTTCTTTTACTTCGTAAATATTCTCGAAATGATTCAATTTCAATAATTCATTAATAAAAGTATGATTTCCAGCTACCATGTGAGGATTCGCCCAAATAAAATAAGCGGCTTTCTTTACTGGTTTATTTTTGATGAATTGCTGAAAATCTTGATACGCAAAATTGATTTTATCCATCCATTTTCTTGCATCAGTTCGTTTATTGAACAATTGACCGAAATCGTGAATCATTTGTAAATTATCTTCAATTGTGAGAATATCAGTCACCCAAACCGGACAAATTTGGGATAATTCTTCTACCATTTCTTTGGTGTTTTCCTCTTTATTACAAATGATTATATCGGGTTGAAGTGCTTTTATTTTATCAAATTTGATGGTTTTCGTTCCACCAACAATCACTTTCGTTGCTTTAAAATGAAATGGATGCACACAGAATTTAGTAATTCCAACAATGTTATCTTCCAAACCTAAATCGTACAACAATTCGGTTTGCGAAGGTACTAACGAAACGATTCGCAAAGGTGTGGTTTCGAAAGTGTGTTGGGTTCCTAATTGGTCAATTAATATTTGTTTCACGTTTCAAGTTATTTTAGTTTCCAAATTAAACTTGAAACTTGAAACTTGGAACCAAAATCCCCTCCATTTCTTGTTGCAACTTCAACGCTTCTTCCCTAGCCCTTTCAGCGAAATCAGCACCATTTGAAGCGTAAATAATTCCTCTCGAAGAATTGATTAATAAACCAACGTTTTTACTCATTCCGTATTTACAAACCTCAACTAAACTTCCGCCTTGAGCACCAACTCCAGGAACTAATAAAAAACTGTCAGGAATAATTTTTCTAATTTCTGTGAAATATTCGGCTTTAGTTGCACCCACTACGTACATTAAATTATGGGAGTTTTTCCAAGATTTTGAGGTTTCTAAAACTACTTTGTACAATTCTTTTCCTTCCACATTTTGCGTTTGGAAATCAAAAGCACCTTCGTTTGAAGTTAAAGCTAACATAATCGTGTGCTTATCTTCAAAAGCCAAAAACGGCTCTACCGAATCTTTTCCCATGTAAGGTGCCACTGTTACCGAATCAAAATCCAAATCATTGAAAAAAGCGCGTGCGTACATCGAAGAAGTGTTACCAATATCGCCACGCTTAGCATCAGCAATGGTGAAGATTTCTGGATATTTCTCGTTGATGTAATTGATTGTTTTTTCTAGCGATTGCCAACCTTTGATGCCGTAAGCTTCGTAAAAAGCAGTATTCGGCTTGTAAGAAACACATAAATCATGTGTAGCATCGATAATGGCTTTGTTGAATTCGAAAATAGGATCTTCGGTTTGTAGTAAGTGTTTTGGAATTTTATTCAAATCGACATCCAAACCAATACAAAGAAATGATTTTTTAGTTCTGATTTGGGAAATTAGTTGTTCAGTAGTCATTGTGTTGTTGTTATTTAAACGCAAAGTTCGCAAAGTTTTTCGCAATCCCGAAGTTTCGGGACGCAAAGTTTTAAAAAAAATGCCAAACAAATTATTGTTCAGCATCTTTTCTCTTATTCTATCTTCTATTTTCTTTCATTTAGAAAACTTCGCTTTCTTTTAGTTTTTCGGTGTTGGCTACCAATTGTAATTCTTCAATCATTTTATGAAGATTTCCATTCATGAAACCATCTAAATCGAAAATACTTAAACCAATTCTATGATCGGTAATTCTACCTTGAGCATAGTTGTACGTACGAATTTTAGCCGAACGGTCACCCGAACTTACCTGAGAATTACGTTTTTTCGCATCTTCTTCTTGTTTTTTGGCCAATTCCATTTCGTATAAACGCGAACGTAAAACCGTTAACGCTTTGTCTTTGTTTTTATGTTGCGATTTCTCATCTTGACATTGCGCCACCAAACCTGTTGGAATGTGCGTCATACGAACCGCTGATTTCGTTGTATTTACCGATTGCCCACCAGGACCAGACGAACAGAAAAAGTCAATACGAACGTCGTTCATGTCGATTTGTACGTCAAATTCTTCTGCTTCTGGCAATACCATTACGGTTGCTGCTGAAGTGTGCACACGTCCTTGTGTTTCCGTTTGTGGCACACGTTGTACACGGTGTACTCCAGCTTCGTATTTTAAAGTTCCGTAAACATCTTCACCTGTTACTTCAAAAATTACCTCTTTAAAACCACCTGAAGTTCCTTCACTTACATCTACTACAGATGTTCTCCATCCTTTTGAATCACAATATTTAGTGTACATACGGTATAAATCACCAGCAAAGATAGAAGCTTCGTCTCCTCCAGTTCCGGCACGAATTTCCACCATTACGTTTTTCGCATCTTCAGGGTCTTTAGGAATCAACATATACTTGATTTCTTCTTCAAGTTGAGGCAAACGTTCTTTAGCTTCGTCTAATTGCATTTTAGCCATTTCTACCATTTCGGCATCCGAACCATCTGCAATAATTTCGTTAGCTTCTTTAATATTTCCGTCAAGATTGATGTATTCTTCACGTTTATCTACTAAAGCTTTAAGGTCTTTGTATTCTTTATTTAATTGTACATAACGCTTTTGATCGGCAATTACATCAGGCTGAATAATCAAATCTGATACTTCGTCAAAACGTTGTTTTACATATTGTAATCTATCTAACATAGCTGTTATTTATTTTGGAGTGCAAAGTTACAATTTTAGTTGAAAGTTTAAAAATTAAAACGTTTAAAAGTTTTGAAACTGAAAATCAATCTCTTAACTATTTTATTTAAAATAAATCTAAATAAACTTTGGTAATTCATTTTTGCTTATTATTTTTGCGGCGTTATTTTAATTAAATCTAAATAAGATGTATAAAAACATTTTCAAATCTATAGTACTACTGTCTTCTTTTCAGGCAGTGGCCCAACAAACTCCAAATGATGTTAGCGAAAACTACTTTACAGAAAACGATACTGTAAAAAAATTAAAAGAAGTAGTTATTGAAGCCAAAAAAAACACTTCAAAATCTTCAGTTAACCGAGCTGGAATCAAAGAAAAAGATTTACCTCAAGCCATTCAGGTTATTGGAACAGAAATCATCCAACAACAGCAATCCATTCGTTTGAGTGATGTAGTTAAAAATGCCAACGGTGTTTATGTGGGTTCGGCTCGTGGCGGTGCTCAAGAATCATTTTGGTCAAGAGGTTACGATATGTCTGCTAACAATATGTTTAAAAATGGTTTCCGTTTTAATAGTGGTTCTATTCCAGAAGTTGCTTCATTAGAAAAAGTAGAAATTCTTAAAGGAAGTGCAGCACTTTTATACGGAAATGTGGCACCAGGTGGAATCATGAACATGGTAACCAAAACACCTAACTTTAAAACCGGTGGCGAATTCACTATGCAAGCAGGAAGTTATAATTTCTACAAACCTTCGGCTGATGTATATGGTGCTTTTAATAATACAATTGCGTTTCGCTTTAACGGTTCGTATGAAAACTCGCAAAGCTTTAGAGATTATGTTACTAAAGAACGTTACTACGTAAATCCTTCCCTACTTTTTAAAGTGAGTGATAAAACCGATATTACCTTACAAGCGGATTATTTAAGCGACGATTGGACACCTGATTTTGGTACTGGTTCTATCGGAAAAGAAATTGCCGATGTACCAAGAAACGCTTATTTAGGGGCAAAATGGTCAAATGGAAACACCAAACAAGCAACCGCTTCGATATTAGTAAACCATGAATTCAATCCCAACTGGAAACTGAATTTTAATTCTTCTTTCCAAGATTACGATAGAGAATCGATTGGTACAGAACGTATTCAACCAGCGGCAAATGGCGATTGGAATCGTCCTTATGGAAGAAATAAAGCCGTTGAACAAATTTTGGCTAACCAAATTAGTTTACAAGGAAACTTTAAAACAGGTAAAATCAAACACCAATTATTTACGGGTATCGATACCGAAATTTCGTATGCTGATGCTTACACTTTCAGATTTTATAATCCAACAACTGGAGCAACCGTAACTACATACGATACCGTAAATATTTTTGATCCATCGTCTTATGCAGCTTCAAATGAAGGACCAATTTTACCTTCTGAAGTAACGAGAATCGTAAAAACAGAAACTACGCGTTTTGGAATTTATGCACAAGATTTAATTTCGTTTTCTGAAAAATTTAAAGCGTTATTAGGCGTTCGTTATTCATACCAAGAAGCAAAACCAGAAACATACAATATAGCTGCAAATACAGTTACAGAAGAAACAATTAGAAATGATAGAGCTTTTTCACCAAAAGTAGGATTGATTTACCAACCTACCAAATACACTACTTTATTTTCTAGTTACTCCAACTCATTCACACCAAATACGGGAGTAACCATTTACAATGAAGCGATTAAACCTTCTATAATTGATCAAATTGAAGTAGGTGTTAAAAACGAATTCTTTAAAGGAAAATTAACAACAAACGTTACTTTATATCAAATTGTAAACAGCAATTTAGCACAAACAGCAGAATTTGATGCAAATGGTAATATCAATACCAACACAAATGTGAAAGCTTTAAGCGGTGAAACCACTAGCAAAGGAATTGAATTAGACATTACCTATAAACCAATCGAAGATTTCAATATTATAGCAGGATACAGCTACAACGACATGCGTTATACGGAAACCACTGGAGCAACTGGAAGCTTTATCGAAGGTGACCGTTTAGTAAGAACTCCACAACATACGGCTAATTTAAGTTTCTTCTATACCGTACCAACGGGAATGTTTAAAAATGTATCGGTTGGAGCGATTGGTAATTACACAGGAGACCGCCTTGGAGGATGGAACAATCAGGTAAATCCAGCATATCCTAACAATGTTTGGGATAGAGAAATTCCAGTAAATGGTTATACAACAATTGATGTATCTTTGGGCTACAATTGGAAAAAATTTACATTACTATGTAAATTATCTAATATTACCAACGAGTTGAATTATACTTTACATGAAAATTACAGTGTAAACCCTATTGCCCCAAGACAAATTTTAACTTCGTTACGATACAAATTTTAAGAATTCAATTAAAACAAAACATGAAACAAAAATTAATTAGAGACATTCACCGCGATTTTGGTTACTTCTATGTAGGATTGATAATTTCGTTTGCCTTTTCGGGAATTTTAATGAACCATAGAGAACATTGGCATCCTGAAAAATACACCATAGAAACCAAAAACATCAAAGTACAATTACCAGAAGAAAGCCAAATTACTGAGAAATTCGCTGAAAACTTAGGAAAACAATTGGGCATCGATGATAAAATGCGTCGCCACAATATGAAGAAAGGTACGTTTAAAATTTCGTTTGAAAAACACGATGTAGAAATCGACATGAAAACCGGAAAAGGTGAAATTGTTGCTTTCAATAAAACACCAATTATCAGCCAAACAATGAAGTTGCATAAAACTACTTCTAACTGGTGGATTTACTATTCTGATATTTTTGGAATCTCATTAATACTTATTGCCATCACGGGAACTTTAATGGTAACCCACGGCAAAAACACTTTTAAACGCCGAGGCTGGAAACTAGCCGTAGCCGGAATTATTTTCCCCATCTTAGTTTTAATTATTTTGAGTTAATAAACGAAAAGGTTCACGAAAGTGAGCCTTTTTTGTTGATAAGTTAAATTCGTGATTCGTTTGGTTTGAATTAGTTATAATTATTTTTGAGATGAAAATAACTTTTATTATTTTCATCTCAAAACTTAGCAAATGGATTACAACGATTTTTCTTCAAGATTAAAAAGAACTATATCATCACTTAATGGAAGATTTGATGAGGAAGTAGCTGTTTATGTTAATTATAGTCAAAATGAGAACGAAAGTAGTTTTTCAATAATTGCAGGTAATGATGATGAAGAGACTATCATCAATAAAATATTCATCATTCTATATAATCTTTCAAGTTTAAAAGATCATCTAAAAAACCACTTAAAAGGCAAAAATATTAACCCACAAATTATTGAAGATGAAATAAAGAATTCTTTACATCTTCAAATACTTATCGATATTGTAAACCAAGATAAACACGGTTATCCATTAAAAAAAAGTAATCGTTCAGACAAAAATCCAATAATTAAACATGCTATGCAAATGATTAATTTTACTTCAAACTCTGAACCCGGAGCAGGCACCCCGCTAGTGCGAGCGTCCAATGTCATTAAGTTAAGAAAAAATCATAAGCTATTCTTTTGATTTTTAGTTACTATTGGTTTTGTTCTTGTCCTGTATTTTCCAATTTTTCGTTCAAATTTTCTATTTGGTCTTATTGGAATTAGATGCTTTTTAAATAA
>NZ_JAYRPD010000033.1:0-53451 GCF_041911335.1 Flavobacterium sp. | reverse complement strand
TTTTTACTATATTTGACATAGATATTGTTTTGTTTGACGACATCAAGATACTGAATTTCAGTATCTTGAACAATATCTAAACCATTTTTTTTCACTAAATTCTCTCTTTTTTCTCTCAAATAATTACACCCAACGGGTTAGATTAAAATAATTAAATTGAGTTCCAGATATTGTCTTTTGGTGTTGGTGCAATAAATGTAATAATTTCTTTTGAAACAGGATGTGTTAGAACTAATTTTCTAGCATGTAGATGTATTCCTCCATCTGGATTGCTTCGGTCAAATCCATATTTTAAATCGCCTTTGATTGGACAGCCTATCGCTTGTAGTTGTGCTCTTATTTGGTGGTGTCTTCCTGTATGTAAATCGATTTCAAGTACAAAATAATTATCTAATTTTTTTATGATTTGATAGCTTAAACTTGCTTTTTTGCTTTCGGGAACTTCTTTTAGATGAGCTTTTGAAGTATTGTTTTTCGTATTTCTTTTTAAGAAATGAACCAAAGTGTCTTTTTCTTTTGGTGGACAATTTTTCACTACTGCCCAATATGTTTTTTGAGTTTCTCTATTTTTAAAAGTCTCATTTAGACGTGACAAAGCTTTTGATGTTTTAGCAAAAACCACAATTCCAGTAGTTGGTCTGTCTAAACGATGTACGACACCTAAAAAAACATCTCCTGGCTTATTGTATTTTTCTTTGATGTATTCTTTGACAACATCCGAAAGTGGTTTGTCACCTGTTTTGTCACCTTGAACAATGTCGCCTACACGTTTATTGATGACAATGATATGATTGTCTTCGTGCAGAATTTGGAGATTGTTTTTAGTTGAAATTTCTTTAGTAGACACAATTAATATTGTTCATTAGCATTAGGGAAATCTTGCGATTTTACATCCGTAACATATTGTCCAATGGCTTGTGTCATTTGCTCATATAAATTCAAGTAACGACGTAAGAATCTTGGACTAAATTCATTATTCATTCCCAACATGTCATGAATTACTAAAACTTGACCGTCAACACCGCCTCCGGCACCAATTCCAATTACAGGAATCGAAATACTTTTAGCTACTTTTTCAGCTAAAGCTGCTGGAATTTTTTCTAACACTAATGAAAAACAACCCAAACGCTCTAACATTTTTGCATCTTCGATTAATTTTTCAGCTTCAGCTTCCTCTTTAGCTCTTACAGTGTAAGTTCCGAATTTATAAATCGATTGCGGCGTTAAACCTAAATGTCCCATTACAGGAATTCCAGCGTTTAATATTTTCTTGATAGAATCCTTAATTTCACTTCCACCTTCTAATTTTACAGCATGTCCGCCACTTTCTTTCATAATTCTAATGGCAGAACGCAAGGCTTCTTTAGAATCTGATTGGTAACTTCCAAAAGGTAAATCTACAACAACTAAAGCTCTTTCGCAGGCTCTAACCACACTTGATGCATGATAAATCATTTGATCTAGTGTTATAGGAAGTGTAGTTTCATGTCCCGCCATAACATTACTTGCAGAATCACCAACTAAAATAACGTCAACTCCAGCAGAATCAACTATTTTAGCCATTGTGTAGTCATATGAAGTCAGCATGGAAATCTTCTCCCCATTTTCTTTCATATCTATTAAAGTTCTTGTAGTAATTCTTTTGTAATCTTTTTTCGCTACTGACATGATTTTTTTGGTATTTAAAACACAAAGGTACTAAATGTTATTTTCTTTTTTTGCCCAAAAAAAATATTTATCAAATATTAAATTAATGTTAAATTAATGTGTTAATTTAGTGTCGTTTTAAATGTAAAAAAATGATAACTGCATTACTTCTAGTTGCTTTAATTGGCTATATACTTGTAATTTTTGAATCTCCAATACGAATAAATAAAACAATAACTGCAATTTTAACTGGAGCACTTTGTTGGGTTGTACTAGCTGTTTTCAATGAAGGGGATCACCACGAAGTTTCGGAAAAATTAATTGCTTATTTTGGAGAAATCTCAGGATTATTGATATTTCTTTTAGGGGCAATGACAATTGTTGAATTGATTGATTTACACAAAGGTTTTACAGTAATTACGCATCGTATTCGAACAAAATCCGTGTTGAAACTTCTTTGGATTGTTGGTGTAGTTACTTTTGTTTTATCTGCATTATTGGACAATTTAGCTACTGCAATTATCATGATAACGCTTTTAAAAAAATTAATGCCTAAAGGAGAAATCCGAATGACTCTTGCTGGAATAGTAGTAATTGCTGCAAATGCAGGAGGTGCTTTTAGTCCAATAGGCGATGTTACCACAACCTTATTATGGATTGGAGGTCAGGTAAGTGCTGTCGGAATTGTTAAAATACTTTTATTGCCTTCTATTATGGTGCTGTTTATACCATTATTATTAGCGAGTTATAAAATGAAAGGTTTTGCGGTACTCAGAGCCCAAATTTCTATGGCTGATGCTATCAGAGAGGAAAAGATGAAAGGAAGTTTAAGTGTTTTTTTAGCAGGAGTCTTTGGATTGGTAATGGTTCCAGTTATAAAAACAATAACGGGATTACCTCCCTTTATTGGAGTTTTGATTTCTCTAGCTTTTGTGTCATTAGTGTCGATTAATTATCATAGGAATAAGACTCAGGAAGAAAAAGAAAAATATTCTGTTGCATCTGCGCTTTCAAAAGTAGATGTAAGTTCTATTTTGTATTTTATGGGAATTTTATTGATGGTTTTTGCATTACAAGAGGCAAATATTTTATCACAGATGGCATTATTCTTAGAGGAAAATTTACCAAGTACAAACGCAATGATTGTAGCTATAGGTGTATTGTCATCAATTGTAGATAATGGAAGTTTAGTAGCAGCAACACAAGGAATGTTCTCTTTAACAGATTATCCAATGGATCATTCATTATGGGAATTTATTGCATTATGTGCAGGAACTGGAGGAAGTATGTTGATTATTGGATCTGCAGCAGGAGTTGCTATTATGGAAAAAGAAAAAATTACTTTTATGTGGTATTTAAAGAAAATCACACCTTTAGCTGTAGCAGGTTATATAGCAGGAATTGTAACTTATTTATTGATTGGAATACTAATTCATTAAAACTATTGTTATGAAATTTTTAGTATTAGTATTTACTTTTAGTTTATCAACTTCTATTTTAGCTCAAGAATCGAATCCAAAAAAAGTAGTAGATGATTTTTTTACTGCTTTTCATGCTAAAGACACACTTACTTTAAAACAATTGTGTCATCCCGAAATTGTAATGCGAACTATAGCCAATACGAGAGAAGGGAATAAATTAAATGACGAAAAATTTGATGAGTTTTTAAATTCAATTGCGACTATTCCCGCAAATATGAAAATATTTGAAAAACTTATTGATTATAAAGTAGAAATAGATGGTAATTTAGCACACGTTTGGACTCCGTATGAATTTTATGTAAATGATAAGCTAAGTCATATTGGTGCCAACGCTTTTACCTTGTATAATGACAACGGGAAATGGCAAATTATTCATTTAATTGATACGAGAAGAAAGAAATAATTTGTCGAGATAATAAGCCATCAAAGTTCCCACTACATAACAAAGTAAATCCAACCAAAGAAAACCTTCACCCAAAATATAATGTCCTAAAGTGGTTTTTCTAATAGCTATTAACCAATCGATTTGAACCAATTGTAAGATTTCGATACCAAAGCAAAAAAGTAAACTCAATAGGAGTGAGGTTGATTTTTTCGAATCCATAATTAAAAATCGAAACCCAAAATAAATCAAAACAGCATACAAAATATCTCCAATAAACAATGGAATGCCCGATATTTTCCTTGAAAGTATTCCAAGAATTAAAATTAATAAGATTGAAATAAAATAGTTTGGTCGTTCGTTTTTCATTAACAATCTGCTAATCCAACCGCAACTGCTAATCCACCTTCTGAAGTTTCTTTGTATTTGGTATTCATGTCTTTAGCTGTTTCCCACATGGTATTGATTACTTTGTCTAATGGCACTTTTGCATTTAAAGCATCGGTTTCTAAGGCTAATTCGGCTGCATTTATGGCTTTAATTGCACCCATAGTATTTCTTTCAATACACGGAATTTGCACCAAACCACCAATCGGGTCACAAGTTAATCCCAAGTGATGTTCCATTGCAATTTCGGCTGCCATAGTAACTTGAGCTGGAGTTCCGCCCATCAATTCACATAAAGCTGCGGCTGCCATAGCGCTCGAAACACCAATTTCCGCCTGACAACCACCCATAGCTGCTGAAATAGTAGCTCCTTTTTTAAAGATAGAGCCAATTTCGCCCGCCACCATTAAAAATTGTTTGATTTCTTTTTCGCCAGCTTCATGATTTTCGATTACCAAATAATACATCAAAACGGCTGGAATAACTCCTGCACTTCCGTTTGTAGGCGCTGTAACTACTCGACCTAACGAAGCATTTACTTCATTTACAGCCAAAGCAAAACAACTTACCCATTTTAAAATCTGACGGAATTTAACTTCGGTTTGTCTAATGATTTGTAACCAAGAATATGGGTCTTCGTAAGGTAAAACACCAATTAAGTTTTTGTGCATGTCATACGCTCGTCTTCTAACATTAAGTCCACCAGGAAGAATGCCTTCCGAATGACAACCAATGTACATACATTCTAGCATCGTATCCCAAATGCGAAGCAATTCGTTGTGAATTTCTTCTTCGCTACGCATGGTTTTCTCATTTTCATATACGATTTCCGAAATTTTCTTGTTTTCTGCTTTGCAGAATGCTAAAAGTTCATCGGCTTTTTCAACTGGAAACGGAAAAGTATGTAAAATTTCTTCTTTATGACGATCTTCTTTTTCTTTTACAACAAATCCGCCACCAATAGAATAATAGGTTTCCGAGAAAGTTTCGGTATCAGTTTTGGCTGTAAAAGTTAATCCGTTGGCATGAAAAGGTAAAAAGTTTCGGTTGAAAACAATATCCGTTTCAAAACAAAACGGAATTAAAATTTCATTTCCTAAGAAAATTTCTTTCTTGTTTTTGATAGCCGAAATAATCACATCAATACTTTCAACAGGTATGTACTCTGGATCAGCGCCGCTTAAACCAAGCATTACTGCTAAATCTGTTGCATGCCCTTTTCCTGTTAATGATAAGGAACCATATAAATCTACTTTGACACCAATTATGTTATCAATTAGATTGCGATTGCGCAATTCTTTTAAAAATTGTTCGGCAGCTCTCCATGGTCCAAGAGTGTGAGAACTCGAAGGTCCTACACCAATCTTTAACATATCAAAAACAGAAATACATTCCATAAATAGTTATTTAGTATAGCAAAGATAGTTTTTAAAATTGAAATTATACAACACGTAAAACAGTTCAATTGTTATAAATCTTTTGAATTAATAACATAAAATTGGGATTTGATTTCCTTCTTTTTTAGTTCTTTTGCAAAAAAAAGTAATGCCAATAAATAAGTATTTTTTAGCTGCTCTTATTGCCTTTATTATTTGGGGATTTTTCAGCTTGGCTTTGAAGCCTTTAACGGATTATCCTTCGTTAGATATTTTATTCTTCCGAGTTTTTATTGCTACGGCTTTCTTATTGGTAATTAATTTGTTTTTTAGAAAATCAGTTGTTATTGAAGCGAAGAAAACGTTTAAAGAACTTTCAAAGAAAAAACAAAAATCAGCTGTAATTATGACGATTGTTGGAGGACTTTTGCTAGTATTAAATTGGTTTTTATTCATTTATGCGGTGAATCACGTTAGCTTACAATCGGCTTCGTTTGCTTATATTATTTGCCCCATTCTAACTACGGTTTTAGCTTTTATATTATTGAAAGAAAGAATAGATGTTTGGCAATGGATTGCTGTAGGATTGTGTGTAATTAGTTGTATAATATTGTCTTACGGAAATTTTAAAGATTTAATTTACAGTGTAATTATCGCTTTAAGTTTCGGATTTTATCTGGTTTCCCAAAGAAAGAATAGTGATTTTGATAAATTCTTGATATTGACCATTCAAATGGTGATTTCATCAGCTATTTTATTACCTTTTTATCCTAATTATGGTGGAGTTGTTCCAGCCGATTTTTTGTTTTATTCGTTAATTTTAATTATTGTAATTGTTTTCACAATTATTCCTTTATTCCTGAATTTATATGCTTTAAAAGGATTAAATTCTTCTACCGTTGGGATTTTAATGTATACCAATCCGTTGATTCATTTCTTTTTAGCGATTTTCTATTTCAAAGAATCGGTTTCGGTTGCCCAAATCATTTCTTACTCCTTGATTTTGATTTCTATCTTGGTTTTTAACCTGACGAATTTTAAAAATCTAAGACAGAATAGAGTGAAATAATCACATCAAAACGACATTTTGTCAGTTTGTTTTACCTGACAAAAGCTATTTTCTGTCAATTTTCCTTATTTTTTGTAATGGCACAATCATTGAATTAAAGTCATCGAGTTTAAAATTGAAATTTAAAATCTAACAAGTATAAAAATGAGTAAAATTATAGGAATCGACTTAGGAACAACCAACTCATGTGTGGCTGTAATGGAAGGTGGAGAACCTGTTGTAATTGCAAACGCAGAGGGAAAAAGAACAACACCATCTGTTATTGCATTTGTAGAAGGTGGAGAAATTAAAGTTGGAGATCCGGCAAAAAGACAAGCAGTAACTAACCC
The DNA here is from genome assembly GCF_041911335.1 of Flavobacterium sp. Taxonomy (GTDB): domain Bacteria; phylum Bacteroidota; class Bacteroidia; order Flavobacteriales; family Flavobacteriaceae; genus Flavobacterium. The sequence goes on along the minus strand of NZ_JAYRPD010000033.1, from coordinate 46,780 downwards.
AACAAAAACGATTGCATCTATCAAACGTTTTATGGGGAACAAGTACACTGAAAGTGCAAAAGAAGCTTCAACTGTAGCTTACAAGGTAGTAAAAGGGGACAACGATACGCCACGTGTTGATATCGATGGACGTTTATACACACCACAAGAATTGTCTGCAATGACACTTCAAAAAATGAAAAAAACAGCTGAGGATTATTTAGGTCATTCAGTTTCTGAAGCAGTTATTACTGTTCCAGCTTACTTTAACGATGCACAACGTCAAGCTACAAAAGAAGCGGGTGAAATTGCAGGTTTAAAAGTAATGCGTATTATTAATGAGCCTACAGCAGCGGCTTTAGCTTATGGATTAGACAAACAAGGAAAAGACCAAAAAATCGCAGTTTACGATTTAGGTGGAGGTACTTTTGATATTTCTATCTTAGAATTAGGAGACGGAGTTTTCGAAGTATTATCTACAAATGGAGATACACACTTAGGAGGAGATGATTTCGACCAAGTAATTATCGATTGGTTAGCTAACGAGTTCAATGCTGCTGAAGGTGTTGATTTACGTAAAGATCCAATGGCATTACAACGTTTAAAAGAAGCAGCTGAGAAAGCTAAAATTGAATTATCAGCTTCTACTCAAACAGAAATCAACTTGCCTTACGTAACAGCTACGGCTTCTGGACCAAAACACTTAGTTCAAACATTAACAAGAGCTAAATTTGAGCAATTAGCTGAATCTTTGGTAAAACGTTCTATGGAGCCAGTTGCTAAAGCGTTAAAAGATGCAGGTTTATCAGTTTCTGATATTGACGAAGTGATCTTAGTAGGAGGTTCAACTCGTATCCCGGTTATCCAAGAGCAAGTAGAGAAATTCTTCAACAAAAAACCATCAAAAGGAGTTAATCCTGATGAAGTAGTAGCAATTGGAGCTGCTATTCAAGGTGGAGTTTTAACAGGTGAAGTAAAAGACGTATTATTGTTAGACGTTACACCACTTTCATTAGGTATTGAAACTATGGGAAGTGTAATGACAAAATTAATCGAAGCTAATACGACTATCCCAACAAGAAAATCACAAGTTTTCTCAACTGCAGCAGATAACCAACCATCGGTAGAAATCCACGTATTACAGGGAGAAAGACCAATGGCAAATGATAACAAAACAATTGGTCGTTTCCATTTAGATGGTATTCCACCAGCACCAAGAGGAGTTCCTCAAATTGAAGTAACTTTCGATATTGATGCAAATGGAATCATCAAAGTTTCTGCTACAGATAAAGGAACTGGAAAATCACATGATATTCGTATCGAAGCTTCTTCAGGATTAACTCCAGAAGAAATCGAGAAAATGAAAAAAGATGCTGAAATGAATGCAGAAGCAGACAAATTAGCTAAAGAAAGAGCAGACAAGTTAAACGAAGCTGATTCTATGATTTTCCAAACAGAAAAACAATTAGGTGAGTTTGGGGATAAATTATCAGAAGCTAATAAAGGAGCAATCGAAAGTGCTTTAAATGAATTAAAAGCAGCTTACGAAACTAAAGATGTAGCAACTATTACTCCAGCTTTAGATAAAATCAATGAAGCTTGGAAAAATGCATCAGAAGAAATGTACAAAGCACAAGCTGAAGGTGGCGCTGCACAAGCAGAACCTCAAGCAAATGCTTCAGGAGATCAAACTCAAGATGTAGATTTCGAAGAAGTGAAATAATTTACTTAAACGTAAATAAATTAAAAACCGAATCATTACAGATTCGGTTTTTTTATTTCATAAAAATCAATCGTATCTATTTTTTTGTATATTAGGAACTTAATTTAACAACCTACTATTATGAAAAAACTATTTTTACTTCTTGTTTTATTAGTGTCAACTATTGGATTTGCTCAAAAAGGCAAAGGAAAACCTACTCCAAAAAATGTTCTTTTAACTAAAGTTGATAATATTTCAGCCGAAGTAATTTCGGAAAAAAAAGGAAAGCGAGTAGTGCTATTTGTTAAAAATGAAGGAAAAGTAGATACATTAGAAGTTAAAAAATTAGATAAAGTTGATTTTAAACCAACCAATTTCACCGTGAAAAGTTTCACAACTCAAGGTAAGAAGTTTTATTATGTAAATTGGAAAGAAGAAATTAAAGTTGATACGAAGCTAAAAAAAGAAAATGGGGTAGTTACAGAAGATCAAATTTGGGATACTGAAACTAAAACTCTTTTGTTAGGAAACATGCATAAATCATCTCATATAAAAGAAACAGTTTTTTTGGATAAAAATAAAACGGCTTCTCATGACGTTGAAAAGAATAGAAGTGAAGGTTTCGAGTTTACACTGAATTCAGATGGAAGTTTTAATTTAAAGACCAAAACACAGAATAGTACTTATGTCTATAACACTGCGTCAAGTAAGTACGAAATTAAAGGAGCTCCAAAAACTTCAGGAACAAAAAAGAAAAAATAATTATAATATAAAAAAGGGATGACAATTAAGTCATCCCTTTTTGTTTTTAACTTACTAGTTTATTTAGGTTTCATTGCATTTTCAATTCTTGCTACTAAATCATTTAAATGGAATTTAGTTAATCTATCAGCAGAAACAGCTGCAGCGGCTTTTAATTGATTTTTCAATTCGTTCAATTGACCACGAGCAATTGATGGAATATCAGTGTCAGCTAAAACAATTCTTCTTCCGTTGAAGAAAGCTACATTAGTTTTATCACTAGACATTGTTTCAATTAATTTTGATACATACAATTTTTGAAGATTTCTTCTGTAGATATCAATTGGAGCGTTTGTTTTCAATTCTGAGAAGATTCCTCTTCTTAAATCACTCATTAATTCATCAACTGAGTAGTTTGCTTTACTTTGAGAAGATGTCTCTAATAAACGAACTAAACGATCTCCAGCTAATAAACTTGATAAAGTACCATCTTGAATTGATTTAATCGCTTCAACTCCATTTTCTGGTTTAATTTTAGATAATACATTTTGATCTAATAACCATTTTGGCGTTTTAAATAATTGCTCATTTAAGAAAGCAACCGCTTCGTTTTGAATTGATGATGGAACTACTTCATATTTGTTACCTTCCATGTCATAGGTTTTTGGTGTTTCGTAAATACCTCCAACATTTTTAGTAACATGTCCCATGTAACGTCTGTACTGACCTGTTAATGAGTTGTACAATCCGTTTAATTCATCATAATCTTCACCATTTTCTTTACTCCACTCAATTAAGTTTGGTAAAATTCTTTTTAAGTTTTTAATTCCATATTCAGAAGCTTTCATAGCATTATCTCCTAAGTCTTCTGTTTGATAACGTGGATCATATGGATTTGTTTCTGTACCAAACCACAAACGACGATTTTTGTATGCGTCTTTAGTCATTTCATTCAATAATGCTTTCTCAGTATCTTCGTCTTTTGCATCTTTGAAATAAGAATAACCCCATTTAATAGCCCATTTGTCATAGTCACCAATTCTTGGGAATAAATCTTTTACACCATCTTCTGGTTGTGCCACGTAATTGAAACGAGCATAATCCATGATAGAAGAAGTGTGACCGTTTTTCTTTTGGAATTCAGGATCTCTTAACATTTCAACTGGTGTAGCAAAACTCGCTCCCATATTGTGACGTAATCCTAAAGTATGTCCCACTTCGTGAGCTGAAACGAAACGAATTAATTCGCCCATTAATTTATCGTCAAATTTGATATTTCTGGCAGCAGGATCTACCGCAGCAGTTTGAATTAAATACCAATCACGTAATAAACTCATAATGTTATGGTACCATCCAATGTGACTTTCTAAGATTTCACCTGTTCTAGGATCATGCACATTTGGTCCATAGGCATTTTGAATATCAGCAGCAAAATAACGTAATACTGAAAAACGAGCATCTTCTAAACTCATTTCAGGATTGTTTTCAGGCCAGTATTCTCCACGAATAGCGTTTTTCCAACCTGCGAATTCAAACGCTTCTTGCCAATCATCAATTCCTTGCTTGATATAAGGCTTCCATTTGTCTGGTGTTGCAGGATCTAAGTAATAAACAATTGGTTTTTTAGGTTCAATTAATTCCCCTCTTTTTTGTTTTTCAGCGTCTTCCGCATTTTTAGGTTCTAATCTCCATCTTACCGCAAAAATTTCTTTGTCTGCTTTTTGAGAATCTTCTTCAAAAACATCATAATCGTTTGCGAAATATCCAACACGCTTATCAAAAGCTCTTTTACGCATAGGCTTTTGAGGTAACAAAATCATAGAAGTGTTAAACTCAAATGTCAAAACTCCAGCATCTAAAGCAGCGGGTAAATCTGTCCCAATTCTTGGTGCCGGTGTCATAGAAATTTGTCTAGGAACTGTAGTAAAAGTTTTTACAGTTCTGATTTCAGTGTTTATCGGAAAACTTTTGATGCTTTGAATAAACGAACGATCTTTTTGAAATGCTTGAACTTTTAACATTTGTTTGTTCATTGGACTTAAAGAAAAAGTCTGTAAATCAGAGTCAAAAGCAGCAGTCATGTCGATAACATAACCTACATTTTCTTTTCCTTTAGCATCTTTTTTGTATGCTAAAACATCAAAGTTTCCAATAATTGGGTCTGCACTTGAGTTTTTAACCGCTTTTGTAATTGGTTTGTCTTCATCAGGAGTAGCAATGACGTAAGTTACAGAACGAACTAAAATGTTGTGGTTCAGTCCTTTTTCAAACTTAATTACTTGTCTGTTTACTTCTTCACCTCCAAAAATTCCTCCTCCAGCAGGAGTTTTAGAATATCTGGTGATGGTCATGATTTCTTTTCCAATTAAAGAATCAGCAATCTCAAAAAGATATTTATCTCCAACTTTGTGGACATCAATTAACCCTTTTTGGGTAACCGCAGTGGAATCAATTACTCTTTTGTAAGGTTTAGGCTCTTTTTTTGCATCAGTTTTCTTAGTATCAGATGCAACCGCTTCAGTTGTGGGTTTCTTTTTGTCTTTTTTCTTCTTTTGGGCAAATGTGTCAGCCGTTAAAAAGAAAATAAAAAGACAACTCAGGATGGTTAGTTTTTTATTCATTTTGTTTAGGTTATTTTTATCAAATTTATTCTAATCTTTAAATTAACCTTTTCATATTAAGTTTTTATTAAGAATTTTAACATTTGTTATCACATTTTTTATTAAAAAGAAAGAATTAATAATTTTTATATGCATGCATAATATTTTATTTTTCTTATATTTGATTTAAATTTTAAAATTATGGAAAAACAATCGCTGACTTCGCTTTTACAAATTACACATCCTGTTATTATGGCTCCAATGTTTTTAGTTTCGAATACTAAAATGGTTGTTGAAGGAATGAAAAGTGGCGTTGCAGGTTGTATTCCAGCGTTGAATTATAGAACTTTAGAAGAATTAAAATCTGCTATTCACGAATTAAAAGCGGCTAAAGTTCCAGGTGGAAGTTTTGGGTTTAATTTAATTGTTAATAAATCTAACGTAAAATACAAAGAACAGTTACGTATTTTATGTGAAGAAAAAGTGGATTTTATTCTAACTTCGTTAGGTTCTCCTGAAGAAACTATAAATGAAGCACATAAAGCAGGAATTAAAGTTTTTTGTGATGTTACCGATTTATCTTTCGCAAAAAAAGTAGAAAGTTTAGGAGCCGATGCTTTAATCGCAGTAAACAATCAAGCAGGTGGACATAGAGGAAATATAAGTCCAGAAGAATTAATAAAATCTTTAAATGAAAATACTTTATTACCTGTTATTTCAGCCGGTGGAGTAGGGAATAAAGCTGATTTGGATAAGATGTTAAGTTATGGAGCGGTTGGAGTTTCAGTAGGAAGTCCGTTTATTGCCTCAAATGAAGCAGGCGTTTCACAAGAATACAAACAAGCTTGTGTGGATTATGGTGCAAAAGATATCGTAATGACAGAACGTATTTCGGGAACACCATGTACTGTTATAAATACACCATATGTTCAAAAAGTAGGAACTAAACAGACTTGGTTAGAAACTTTGCTAAATAAGAATAAAAGCCTTAAAAAATGGGTCAAAATGATTCGTTTTTACATTGGAATGAAGGCCACTGAAAAAGCAGCTACGCAAGTAACTTATAAAACCGTTTGGGTAGCTGGACCAAGTATTGAAGATACCAAAGCTATTTTGCCCGTTTCTGAAATTGTATCTAAATTAGTTAAGTAGTTCATTTATATTTACATTTGCAAAAATAAACCAATTGAAAAGAGTCGCTCATTATATTGTTACTGCTTTAACCATTTTCGTATTCGGTTATCTGTTGTTACATAGTAATGATACTTCGGCTATTTCTCAACCGATAAAAAAGGAATCTACAAAAGAAATTTCGCTTCATTTTAGTCAAGGAAAAATTGATTATAATCAGGAGGGAATTCAAAAAGAATCGATTTCATTAAAAACGAGTCAAAATTATTCGGGTTCAACGGAAATTGCTAGAAAACAAATTCCTTCGTTTTTATTACCAACTTCCTTCGTTCAATTAGAAATATTTAATAAAAATAGTTTTGAAGTTTTCTTTGTTAAGAAGAACCTTTTACATCCGTTTTTAAACACATCTAGAATCATTTTTCCGTTTCATTATTTTTGGTAAAATTTATTTTAAGTTTCGTTAATCCCTTGTAAATAGTATACTTGGGAAATTTTATTATATACTTAATTTAAAAATAAATTCAAAATGGATATTACCAACACAGTTATAGGAATCGTATTTTTTTCATTAATCATTATTCCTATTTTCATCATCAATAACAATATTAAAAAAAGAAAAAATCAATTATTAAATACCTTAAACGAATTATCATCAGATAAAAACACCAAGTTCTCAGATACCGATTTTTGGTCAAACAATTCAGGAATTGGAATTAAAGGAGATGAATTGTGTTTTTTTGGAAATGGAGAAGAGCATTCTATGAAAGAAGTTATCAATGTTAAAGAAGTTAAGAAATGTTCACTTTTTCAATTTGATAAACATGGAAACGTCCCAAAAAACAATCATGAAATCAACAAATTGGCATTGCATTTAACCTTAAGTAACCACAAAGAAATTCATTTAGTTTTCTTTCATGCCGATGCTAAAAATTTCATCATCGGAGAAGAGTTTAGAATTGCTAAAAAATGGTTAGATGTTATTACCAATTAAATTTAAAAGTAAAAAAGCCTCAGAAATGAGGCTTTTTTTATGTTTTTTATGAAAATTATTCAACTATTATTTCAAATGTTTTATCCCAGTTTTTACCAGTAACAAAATAGGTTTTGGTAGCTGGGTTGTAGGCAATTCCATTAAACGCATCTAATTCTTGGTGTTGTGTTACTTTGCTTCTTAAATCATGACAATTGATTACGTTCTCTACAGCTCCTGTTTTTGGATTAATTACCGCAATAGCATCTTTTTGGTAAATGTTAGCCCATATCTTTCCATTAATCCATTCCATTTCATTTACGGCTTCAATCTTTGCACCATTCGTGTAAACGTTTATATAATCTTCAACTTTTAAAGTTTCTGGATTTAAAATATAAATTTTTTCAGAGCCATCACTCATGTATAATTTCTCACCATCATTAGTAATCCCCCAGCCTTCGGTGTCAAATGAAAATGTTTTTTCTAATTTAAATGTTTTGGCATCATAAACAAAACCCGTTTTTTCTTTCCAAGTCAATTGATAGATTTTGTCTTTTAAAACCGTAATTCCTTCACCAAAATATTTGTCTTCTAGCTTAATTTGTTCGGTTACTTTTCCTGTTTTATAATCGGTTTTTCTTAAAGTTGATTCTTTATATTGACCAGTTCCTTCTAATAATACGCCATTATAAAATTCAAATCCTTGTGTATAAGCATTAATATCATGCGGATACGTATTGACAATTTTATAATTCAAAATCTTTGGTTCTGTACTAGCATAAATGGAGAATCCAGAAGTAATATCGATATTTTGCCCTTCGAAATAAACTAAAGCTTTAATAGTTTGGTTTCCTAGTTTCTGATTGTTCAAGGCGAAAGGTAATTTCTCGTTCCCTTTTACCGAACCAATTTTAACTTCGTTAATGTAGTAAACAACAGAATCTATTGTTTTGTTTTCTTTGTTTTGAAGAACCAAATCAATGCTTTCTTCAAGCTTAAGAATTGGTTTTATAGTAGGATTTTCAATCGAAAATAAATTTTTTAATGCATTTTCATCATCTTTACATGACGTAGAAATTACACCTAAAACAATGAAAGCGAATAGCTTAACTTTTAACATGGTTGAAATATTTATTACCGTAAATATACAATGATTTTTTATACTCACAATTGCCTTGCAAAAATATAAAAAGGTTGTATATTTGCACCGGCAAGTCCTACACGACCAGCTCCTGCAGACTCCTCCAGGGTGGGAACACAGCAAAGGTATGTGGTTGTAGCGGTGCGATGTAGGTCGCTTGCCATTTTTTATTTCTTTTGAATTGTTGTCCCGATTGTTCGGGATTTTTTATTTTTACACCAATTCTAATTCCTATGCAAATCATTTGGCAAATTGTACGCTTACAACTAAAAGAAACGTTTTCAATTAGTTATGGAAGTTACTCATTCAGAGAAGCCTTAATTATTTCGCTTTCCAAAAACGGAAAAACAGGCTATGGCGAATGTACAGCAATTGATTACTACGGAATTAACTTATCCGATTTCACTAAGAAATTAGCCGAAATTCAAGCACAAATTGAAAAACAATACATAAATCATCCTTCCGAATTTTATGCTTTTTTAGAAAGTTTACAATTGCATTCTTTTCTACGTTCAGCTTTAGATTGTGCATATTGGGATTTATTCGGGAAATTAGAAAATAAAAGTTTCTTAGAATTGAATTCAATTGAAATAAAACAACTACCCGAATCTTCCATCACAATAAGCGTCGCTCCAATTGAAGAACAATTACAAAAAATAGCAAAATCCGATTGGAATAAATTCAAAGTAAAATGGAATCATTACGATGAAAAAGCATTGAATTTATTATTGAATTGCGAAAAAGAAATAGCTTTAGATGCTAACGGAAGTTTCTCTATTTCCGAATGTCAGCAATTGGAAGAAAATCCTGCAGTAGCAAAGTTTACCTATATTGAACAACCTATGAAAATCGGAAATTCAAATTATTCACACTTAAACGCTTCCAAATTTGCGAATTGGATGGCCGATGAAGATTGTCAAGAACAAACAAAATTTTCCGATTTAAAATCGCATTATAAAACAATCAACATCAAATTGGTCAAAACTGGCGGATTAACTCCCGCTTTACAGTTAATAAAAGAAGCACGAGCAAACGATTTCAAAATCATGATAGGTTGCATGACCGAATCTACCGTAGGAATTTCTGCTGGAGCAGTTTTGGTTCCATTAGTGGATTATGTAGATTTAGATGGCGCGAATTTAATTGCCAACGACATCGCTTTTGGAAGCACCATCGAAAAAGGAAAAGTGTTGCTTTCGGAGAAAGTTGGGTTAGGAATTTCCTTGAAATAATTTAAAGCCGTATTTTCGCAGTATAATTCACACTAAAATGAGTAAAGTAGTATTAATTACAGGTGGTTCATCAGGAATTGGAAAATCAATTGGCGAGTTTTTGCATCAAAAAGGTTTTGTAGTGTATGGCACAAGCCGAAATCCTGAAAAAATCACGAATTCGATATTTCCATTAGTAGCTTTGGATGTTCGCGATAAGCAAAGTATTATCAATTGTGTAACCGAAGTCATTCAAAAATCAGGACGATTGGATATCGTAATTAATAATGCTGGTGTTGGAATAACCGGTCCAATCGAAGAAATCCCAACCGAAGAAATAAGAAATAATTTCGAGACGAATTTATTTGGACCAATCGAAGTGATGAAAGCGGTTTTACCTCAAATGCGAGAACAAAAATCGGGTTTGATTATTAATATTACGTCGATTGCGGGTTATATGGGATTGCCTTATCGTGGAATTTACTCGGCTTCAAAAGGCGCTTTAGAATTAATTACCGAAGCGTTGCGAATGGAAGTGAAATCGTTCGGAATCCAAATTACCAATGTAGCTCCAGGCGATTTTGCTACTAATATCGCTGCAGGACGTTATCATGCACCGGTTGTGAAAGGTTCAGCTTACGAAGTTCCTTACGGAAACACCTTAAAAGAAATGGATTCGCACGTAGATAGCGGTAGCAATCCAAACGAAATGGCAGAAGCAATTTTCGCTATCATACAAACCGATAAACCAAAAGTACATTATAAAGTTGGCGCTTTTTTACAAAAATTCTCTATTGTTTTAAAACGCATTTTGCCTGATACGTTATATGAGAAAATGTTGATGAATCATTATAAGTTGTAGATTGTGGTGATGGGTGATGGGTGATGGGTGATGGGTGATGGGTGTTTTTTGAAAATAGAAGACACAGATTTTTTATAAATTCATTTGCGAACTTTGCGAAAAACTTTGTGATCTTTGCGTTTGAACTTTTTTCAACTTGTCCTTGCCCTTGAATTTGGAAATTTTTATTCGTACTTTTGCAAACAATTAATCCTGAGCTTGTCGAAGGACAAAACAACACACAATACTTTAAAATTTAAAAAAGATGAAATTTTTTATTGACACAGCTAATTTAGAGCAAATTAAAGAAGCACAAGAATTAGGAATTTTAGATGGCGTTACTACAAACCCATCATTAATGGCTAAAGAAGGCATTACAGGAAAAAACAATATCCTAAAACATTACGTAGACATTTGTAACATTGTTGATGGTGATGTAAGTGCAGAAGTAAATGCAATGGATTTAGAAGGTATGATTAGAGAAGGTGAGGAGTTAGCTGACTTACACGAACAAATCGTAGTGAAATTACCTATGACTAAAGAAGGCGTTAAAGCTTGTAAATATTTTTCAGATAAAGGAATTAAAACGAATGTTACTTTAGTATTCTCAGCAGGTCAAGCTTTATTAGCGGCTAAAGCAGGTGCTACTTATGTTTCTCCTTTCTTAGGAAGATTAGATGACGTTTCTACAGACGGATTAAATTTAATCCAAGAAATTAGAGATATCTACGATAATTATGGTTTTGAAACTCAAATTTTAGCTGCTTCTGTTCGTCATACGATGCACGTAGTAAATTGTGCTAAAATTGGTGCAGACGTTATGACAGGACCTTTATCTTCAATTACTGGATTGTTAAAACACCCATTAACAGATATCGGAATTGCTCAGTTTATTGCAGATTACGAAAAAGGAAATAAGTAATTTATTAAGTTATAAAAACAAAAAGCGTTCTAAATTTAGAACGCTTTTTTAATTAGTAATGGTTATCCAAAAACAGTACTAATTTTTATTTTAAGTTTTGTTCAAAATTCACGTCAAACAAATTAGCAAAACCATTTTTAATAGTTCCATCCGCATTTAGGATAATAATTCTGTGAATTTTTGTAATTACCCATTGTTTTCTGATGGTTTCAAAATCAACAGCGTGTAATTCTTTAATACCTTCAAAATTGTATTTCTTTAAAGCGTTTTTCCAGTTCGCATCGTTATCATTTACATTTATAGCTATAAATTCGTATTCTGGATACTTAGCTTGTAATTCGGTTACCTTTCTATGAGAAGCAGCAAAATGAGATTCCGCATGACTCGTCCAGAAGAATAAAACGGTTGGTTTATTGATAATTGAATTAACATCCAAAGGTTTATAGGAAGTATCAACCAATTCAATTTTAGGCAAACGATTACCCACTTTTAAGTTCTGAACGGAATTGTATATTTCGGTAATTTCCTTTTTATTGTCTTTATCGGTAGTTAATTGTAAATAACGTTCAATAAATTTCTGATTGTTGTACATGTTTTGATCTTCCAACAAGTACATCATGGCAACATTATTCAAAACTACATTTTTAACCTTCTGATTTTTGATTAAAGTATCTGTGATATTTAATTTTTCAATATTATTTTCCAATGAATTCTCATTCAAATCTAAGTGATCTTTTTGTAGCGCAACGTTATTTAACATTACACTCACGTATTTGATAAATGGAGAATAATTGGTTAATAACGCATTTTCAAAATCAACTTCTTTACGGTGTGCGTAATAATTAGATGGTAATTTTGCTCTAATATTTTCACCAGTCCTAAATTGGTGTACATAAGGATAAATTTCTTTTTTTGTGATGTGATGAAAGTCTAAACAAGCTTTTGCTACCACATCAAAATTCTCATCCCAACCAATTTCAGCCTTACGTTTTAAATAAAACGATTTACGAATAGCAAAACTGGAATCAATGTTTTTGATGAAACTTTTAACATCTTTATCAAATGTATCATACATTTTATCTCTGTCAGCTTCATTTTTAAGATACAATTCCATCAAGAAATTGTTCTTTTGATCGCCACGACCACAAAAAACAACGGAGTTATCAAAATCAAATGTATTTAGTCTGACCATCAAACTATCATTTTTGTCAAAATATACATATTGATATTCAGGATTGTGTTTAAAAGTATATAATCCAGGAGCTAACGAATCAAATTTGTGCATGAAACGATTATTTTTATCTAAATAAATCGTATCAATAACCTCATTGTCTTTTAAGAAAAGTACATATTTATCTTGAGGATTTATGATTTCTCCACCAAAATAGGCAACGTAATCATCTTCCTTAAATACTCTTTTACAAGAAGTTAAAGTAGAAAAAAGGACGATAGAAAGGGGTAAAAAGTATTTTATGTAATTTTTAATCATTTACTTGATTATTAATTCTGAAACAAATGTATCAGATATATTCAAATCTTGTTGTTAAGGTACAGTTAAAATAAACCTATATTAATTCTAAATTAAAGTGTTTAAAAATCTACTAAATTTAGTACTTTTGCAACAATTTTAATAAAAATATCAAAATGTTAACAGTTTCAAACTTATCGGTTCAATTTGGAAAACGAGTTTTATTCGATGAAGTAAATACTACTTTCACGCAAGGAAATTGCTACGGAATCATTGGAGCGAATGGTGCCGGAAAATCGACTTTCATGAAAATTATCGCTGGAGAAATGGAGCCTACATCGGGTAGAGTAATCCTAGAACCAGGAAAACGTATGTCGGTTTTAAACCAAAATCATAACTTATTTGACGAATATACAGTTTTAGATACCGTAATGATGGGAAACAAAGTATTACATGCTGTGAAAACAGAAATGGATGCTTTATACGCTGATTATACAGATGAGAATGCCAACAGAATCGGAGAATTACAATTGCAATTTGACGAAATGAACGGTTGGAATGCTGAAAGTGACGCAGCAACAATGTTATCAAATTTAGGAATTGGTCCAGAGTATCATTACACATTAATGGCTGATTTGGATGGAAAACTTAAAGTTCGTGTGTTATTAGCACAAGCTTTATTCGGAAATCCAGATGTGTTGATTATGGATGAGCCTACCAATGACTTGGATTTTGAAACTATCGGATGGTTGGAAAATTTCTTAGCCAATTATGAAAATACGGTTTTAGTAGTATCGCATGACCGTCACTTTTTAGATGCGGTTTGTACGCACATTTCAGATATTGATTTCGGAAAAATTACACACTATTCAGGAAATTATACGTTTTGGTACGAGTCATCTCAATTAGCGGCACGTCAGAAAGCACAACAAAATAAGAAAGCTGAAGAGAAAAAAGCCGAATTAGAAGAGTTTATCCGTCGTTTTAGTGCCAACGTAGCTAAATCGAAACAAGCAACTTCTCGTAAAAAAATGATTGAAAAATTAAATTTAGACGAGATTAAGCCTTCAAGCAGAAGATATCCAGCAATCATTTTCGAAACCGAAAGGGAAGCAGGAGATCAAATTTTAAATGTACAAGATTTAGCAGCTTCAGTTGATGGAGAAACTTTGTTTAAAAATGTAGATTTAAACATGGCTAAAGGCGATAAAATTGTAGTTTTCTCAAAAGATTCAAGAGCAACAACAGCTTTTTATGAAATCTTAAACAATAAAATGACTCCTGATGCTGGAACTTTTGATTGGGGAATTACTACGACACAATCGTATTTACCAGTAGATAATCATGAGTTTTTTGATGGAGTAGATTTAAATTTAGTAGATTGGTTACGTCAATGGGCAAAAACAGAAGAAGAACGCGATGAAGTTTATGTTCGTGGATTCTTAGGAAAAATGATTTTCTCAGGAGAAGAAGCCTTAAAAAAATGTAACGTTTTATCTGGAGGAGAAAAAGTACGTTGTATGTTATCTCGTATGATGATGATTAGAGCTAATGTATTAATGTTAGACGAACCTACAAATCACTTAGACTTAGAATCGATTACCGCTTTTAATAATTCATTAAATAATTTCAAAGGTTCGGTTTTGTTTACAACGCATGACCACGAGTTTGCGCAAACAGTTGCAAACAGAATCTTAGAATTAACACCAAATGGAGCTATCGACAGATACATGACATTTGACGAATATTTAGAAGATGAAAAAATCAAAGAATTAAGAAAGAAAATGTATTCTTAATATCAATCCCGTTGCTAATTTTAGTAACGGGATTTTTTTTGCATGAAAGCCACCGATTGCATTGATTATAAAAGATTTTATCTAATGGTAATCCTTTTAAATCCATGAAATCCGTGGCAAAAAATAAATTATGAATATTCTCTTTTTTTTACAATACGATTGCTATTAGAAATATAAATTCTAAATTTGTACAAACAACACACTATGAGTCAAAAAGTTTTGCTCACTTCAAAAGAAGTACACATTATCTTGCATCGATTAGCTTGCCAACTAATTGAAAATCATTTAGATTTTTCCAATACCGTTTTAATAGGATTACAACCAAGAGGTAAATATTTAGCGCAAAGAATCAAGCAAATTTTAGAATTGGATTACAATATTTCCAACATTCAATTAGGGTTTTTAGATATTACGTTCTTTCGAGATGATTTCAGAAGAGGCGAAAAACCATTGGAAGCTAACAAAACCCAGATAGATTTCTTAGTTGAAGATAAAAAAGTAGTTTTTATTGACGACGTTTTATATACCGGAAGAAGTATCAATGCCGCTTTAACTGCAATACAATCTTTCGGAAGACCTTCAGAAGTAGAACTTTTAACGCTAATCGACAGAAGATTCAGTCGCCATTTACCCATTCAACCTGATTATAGAGGAAGACAAGTGGATGCTATAAACAATGAGAAAGTAATTGTTAAATGGCAAGAAAATGATGGAGAAGACGCGGTATATCTGGTTACAAAATAAACAACAACAAACACACAACTACATATAAATGAAAGAATTATCAGTAAATCATTTAATCGGAATAAAATATATTACCAAACAAGATATTGATTTAATTTTCGAAACGGCAGACCATTTCAAAGAAGTTATCAATCGTCCAATCAAAAAAGTACCATCATTACGAGATGTTACGATTGCCAATATTTTCTTTGAAAACAGTACAAGAACCAAATTATCTTTCGAATTAGCTCAAAAACGACTTTCAGCTGATGTTATTAGTTTTTCTGCAGCACAATCTTCGGTTAAAAAAGGAGAAACTTTGATTGATACGGTAAACAACATTTTATCTATGAAAGTAGATATGGTGGTAATGCGTCACAGCAGCCCGGGAGCCGCTCATTTCTTATCACAAAATATTGGAGCAAGTGTTGTAAATGCTGGAGATGGCGCTCATGAACACCCAACACAAGCCATATTAGATAGTTTTACAATTAGAGAAAAATTAGGCGATGTTGGTGGAAAGAAAATCGTAATCGTAGGTGATATTTTACATTCAAGAGTAGCGTTGTCCAATATCTTCGCTTTACAAATGCAAGGCGCCGAAGTAAAAGTATGCGGACCAAAAACATTGATTCCAAAATACATTGAATCACTTGGCGTAATAGTGGAACCAAATCTTCGTAAAGCCTTAGAATGGGCAGATGTTGCGAATATGTTACGTGTGCAAAACGAACGCTTAGATGTGAGTTATTTTCCTACGACTAGAGAATACACGCAACAATACGGTGTAACCAAAGAATTATTAGATTCGCTAAACAAAGAAATCGTAATCATGCACCCAGGACCAATTAATAGAGGAGTAGAGATTACTTCTGATGTTGCAGATTCACAACAATCGGTGATTTTGGAGCAAGTGGAAAACGGTGTTGCAGTACGAATGGCAGTGATTTATTTATTGGCAAGTAAGATTAAAAATTAGTATCTTAGCATAAAATCAGAAATTCAACAAATGAAAGTCGATCAAAAAGGACATACTACTATCATTAAAGATACACAAAATAATCTAGAAGCTTTTGTGGAAAAGGTAATCAATGAATATCATGCGTTTCAAAATCAAAACTTGATTTTAGATGTTTCGCATGATAAAGCCATTTCAAATGCCGATTTAGCGCATTTTAAAGACTTGGCCAAAAACCACAAAAAGGCAAAAAAATCAATGATTATAGTTACAGACACGGTTGATTTTAATAAAGTTCCCAATTATTTAAACGTAGTTCCTTCCGTTTTAGAAGCCCACGATATGATTGAAATGGACGAAATTGAACGCGATTTAGGATTTTAATAAAAGTTTACAGTCTCAGTTTACAGTATTCAGTAACTGCGACTGAAAACTGCGACTGAACACTAAAAAATGAAACTACAAATACTCGGTTGTTACGCAGCCACTCCTAGAACCATTACGAATCCTACCTCACAAGTTTTAGACATAAAAAATCATATGTTTTTAATCGATTGTGGTGAAGGAACACAAGTGCAATTGCGCAAGCATAAAATCAAGTTCTCCCGAATTAATCATATTTTTATTTCGCATTTACACGGCGACCATTTTTATGGATTAATAGGTTTAATTTCAACGTTTATGTTGTTAAATCGAGAAAACGATTTACATGTTTATGGTCCAAAAGGAATCAAAGAAATTATTTTATTGCAATTGCGAGCTTCGGGTTCGTTTACGGGTTATAATTTGTATTTCCACGAATTAGAATCGAAAGAAAGCGAAGTTATTTTTGAAGACGAAACCGTAATTGTGAAAACAATTCCATTAAATCATCGCGTGTATACGAACGGCTTTTTGTTTCAAGAAAAGTTAGGAAAACGCCATTTGAATATCGAAGCCGTTGCGAAATATAAAATTGAAAAAGTGTATTTCGATAAAATTAAATCGGGTGGCAATGTTACTTTAGATTCAGGCGAAGTGATTGACAATGAATTGCTTTCGTTTCCGCCAGATAAACCATTGAGTTATGCGTTTTGTAGCGATACTTTGTATGACGAATCTATTGTTCCCATTATCAAAGATGTCGATGTGTTGTACCACGAATCTACTTTCTTAGATTCTGAAGCACAATACACCGAAAAAACCAAACACGCAACCGCAAAAGAAGCGGCTAAAATCGCAAAACTAGCCAATGCTAAAAACTTAATTTTAGGACATTATTCTACACGTTATGGTTCAATTGAGCCTTTTAAAACGGAAGCAGAAACAGTTTTTGAAAATGTACTTTTAGCCGATGACGGCAAAGAATTTGAATTTTAATATGATACAAACTGTAATTTTCGATATGGATGGCGTAATTGTAGATACCGAACC
Organism: Flavobacterium sp.; assembly: GCF_041911335.1. Lineage (GTDB taxonomy): Bacteria > Bacteroidota > Bacteroidia > Flavobacteriales > Flavobacteriaceae > Flavobacterium. The sequence continues at coordinate 29,181 of NZ_JAYRPD010000033.1, read as the reverse complement.
GGTACATCATTTCGCGTATTACCAACATTTTAATGAATTAAACATCGCTGTTTCAGATGAAATGTATCGTTCGTTTACGGGTAATTCTACTCGAAATATCTTTCAGAAATTAAAAGCACAGTTCGATTTACAAGAAGATGTGGAACATTTAATCTTAAGAAAACGTCATTTATTTAATGAAGCTTTCGATTTGAAAGAAGATTTGTATTTGATTGATGGAGTAGAAGATTTAATTAAAGATTTGCATGCAAACGGAATTCAGCTAATTGTAGCTTCTTCAGCTTCAAAAGTTACGATTCATCGCGTTTTTACGCGTTTTAATTTACATCAATATTTCACTCATATTGTTTCAGGTGAAGATTTTCCAAAGTCGAAACCGCATCCTGCAATTTTTGAACATGCCGCGAGTTTATCGATTGCTCCAAAAGAAAATTGTATTGTAATTGAAGATAGTACCAACGGAATTCAAGCCGCAGTTTCAGCCGGAATTTATTGTGTAGGTTATGATAGTTTTCATTCGAAAGACCAAGATTTATCTAAAGCTAATGTAGTTATTCGACACTTTAACGAATTGAATTTTGAGAAAGTTCGTGATTTAAACTAACTCATTTCTTGATCGTGCAGCGTATGTTTCGCTAAAATACGCTTACTATCTTTTTTAACCGATTCATTTTTTCGCATCGACCAAAAGAAATCACTGGAAAACTTTCTTGCTTCCTCCAAATTTACAATAGGATTTGGATAATCGCGTCCTAATTCAAAACCGTACAACATGGATTCTATTGGAGTCAATTTCCAAGGTTCGTGAATGAATTCGGTTGGTATATTGGCTAATTCTGGAACCCATTTTTTGATAAAATTTCCATCTTCATCATGTTCGTAAGAATTTTTCACCGGATTATAAACCCTTAATGTATTGATTCCTGTAACGCCAGCTTGCATCTGAATTTGAGGATAGTGAATTCCTGGTTCAAAATCTAAAAATTGTTGGGCCAAATGCTGACTACAATTTTGCCAAGGTTGGAACAAATGATGCGTATAAAACGATACCACCAAAGCACGCATTCTAAAATTCAAATATCCGGTTGTATTCAAACAGCGCATGCAAGCGTCAACTAACGGAACGCCCGTTTTTCCAGTAATCCAAGCCTTGTGATATTTTTCGTTAATTCTTTGATTCAAATTGCGATAGCCTTTATTTACAGCGATGAATTCCATTGAACATTCCATTTCAAATTTTTGTATGAAATGCGCTTGCCAACGCAAACGTGAAGCAAAATTGGAAATCTGACGCATAAATTTTCCTTGCTGATGCAATTCCCAAGCTTTGGTATACACTTGTCTCACCGATAAATTTCCCCAAGCAATATAAGGCGATAATCGACTACAACCTTTTCTAGCTAATTCTGGTTTTGAAATATGACTGCTGTAATTTTGAACGCGATCTTCAAAAAAAGATTTCATGTAGCGTAAAGCCGTTGGAACGCCACCTTTCTGAAAACTGGGATTGTGAACCGTTTGAATTGATGGAATTTCGAAATGATTTTCTAATTCTTCAATTTCAATGTATTTGACAAAGCTTCTAGGCGTTGGATTGAAAGGTAGGCAATCTTTATCCATAAAGTCATACCAATCTTCTTTCCACGTTTTTCTATTTTTTATTCCACGAATAACGCCGTTTGTGATGTATTCATTCCAAATAATTCCCTTTTCTTTCAGGAATTCAGCCACTGCTAAATCTCTATCAAAAGTCAATTGAATTCCAGTTTCTTGATGCGAATAAACGGCTCTGATGGAAATAAGTTTCGATAGTTTTTCAAAAACTGTTACAGCTTCACCTTGAACAATTAAAATTTGGGTATGATATTTTTGTAATTCTTTTTGAAGCGCTTCTAAAGACTGTTTTATAAAATCAAAATGACGCTGACTGTAATGATAATCTTTCATCAACGATGGTTCGAAAATGTAAAGCAATAAAGTCTTCTCAGAAGTCGATAAGGCTTCATGTAAGGCTTCATGATCGTGCAAACGCAAATCTCTCTTGAACCAAACAATTTTCATTTTTTTTTCGTTTTATAGTGTTTAGGGCAACGCTATTTTATCCAACTGCTTCTTTGTAAACTTTAAGGCATTTTTCTCGCGCTTCTTTGTGGTCTACAATAGGTTTTGGATAATATTGAGTTTCCAATTCGGGAACCCATTTTTTGATGTATTTTAAGTCTTTATCAAACTTCTTGATTTGTTCTGTGGGATTAAAAATTCGGAAATAAGGTGCAGCATCAACACCAGAACCTGCAGCCCATTGCCAATTCCCAACGTTACTCGCCATTTCATAATCCAAAAGATTTTGAGCAAAATAGGCTTCACCCCAGCGCCAATCAATTAATAAGTGTTTACATAGAAAACTAGCTACAATCATACGAACACGATTGTGCATGTGACCGGTTTTGTTCAATTCACGCATTCCAGCATCAACGAAAGGGTAACCTGTTTTTCCTTGACACCATTTTTTGAATTTTTCTTCGTTATTTTCCCATTGAATAGCATCATATTTTTCTTTGAAACTTTTGTTAGATGTATGCGGAAAATGCCATAAAATTTGCATGAAGAATTCGCGCCAAATCAATTCGTTCCAAAAGGTTTCGTTCTTTTCAGCAATAGCTTTTCCAATCATTTTTCGAATGGAAACAGCTCCAAATCTGAGATAAATTCCCAAATAGGAGGTTTTGTTTAAAGCAGGAAAATTTCGAGTAGCTTCGTAATTCTGAATTAAACTTTCCGAAACATCATAAGGCGTAACTTTGATTTCTGATTTTTCAAAACCAATATCAGCCAATGTTAAAAAAGGGTAGGAGTGATTAGCTATTTTAACCAATTTTTCTTCGGAAGGATAATGAACTAATTTTATTTTTTTGAAATTTTCTTTCCACTTTTTCGAATAAGGCGTGTAGACTACATACGGACTTCCATCGTCTTTAACGACTTCGCTTTTTTCAAATATTACTTGATCTTTTGAGGTTAAAAACGAAATTCCTTTACTTACAAATAACTGATTCATTTCCTTATCACGTTTACGAGCGTAAGGTTCGTAGTCGTGATTGGAGTAAACCGACGTAATTTTATTTTCGGAAATTAGTTTTTCGAAAATTTCAATAGGTTTGCCATGAAAAACCGCTAATGATTTTCCATGCTTCTTCAATTCCGATTGAATTTTCTCTAATTGTTCATGAATAAAAGTAACGCGAGCATCATTTTTTGGTAATTCAGACAGAATATTTTCATCAAAAATAAAAATGGGCAAGACTTCTTCATTACTATTTAAAGCATGAAAAAATCCTACGTTGTCATCTATTCTTAAATCGCGTCTAAACCAAAAGATGTTCATGTTTGTTTAATTGTTTAAAGTTTCAGGTTTCAAGTTTCAAGTTTCAGGTTTGATTTTTGAACTTGAAATTGAACTTGCTCTTGAACTAGTTATCCGTTTACTAATAATGTTGACATTCCGCCATCAACGTGAAATATCTGTCCAGAAACCCAACTGCTTTTATCACTTAATAAAAAAGTTGCCATTTGTGCACTGTCTTCTGGTTTTCCAAATCGTTTTAATGGATGACGTTCGGCTGATTTTTCTTGTTTGGTTTCGTTGTTTAAGAATTTATCGGCTAAAGGTGTATCGGTTAATGACGGAGCAATTACGTTTACTCTGATTTTTGGTGCATATTCTGCTGCTAAAGCTTTTGCAAAACCTTCTATTGCTCCTTTTGAAGCGGCAACGCTAGTATGAAATGGCATTCCCATGGTAGCAGCTACACTACTAAAAGCAACTATACTCGCTTGTTCCGATGCTAATAGATTTGGCAAAACCGATTGAATTACTTTTACCAAACTTAAGAAATTAATTTGTAAATCGGATTCAAAAGCTTCTGGTTTTAGTCCTTTGAAAGGTCTTAAATTAATGCTTCCTGGACAATATACTAGACCATCAATTACATTTGGTAATTTAGATGTATCAATGGTGTCATTTGTTGCGTCAAATGCAATGTGAGTTGCTTTAACATCGGCTAAATTTTCATTACTTCTTGAAGCAATATAAACGTTATTTTCAAATTGTAGTTCTTTTGCTATGGCTAATCCAATTCCGTAAGAACCACCTATTAATAATATGTTTTTCATGATGTTATCCTTTAAATTCTCCAAACAATTCGATTAATTTTTTTCTTCGGTATTCAAATATCTCATCTAGTTTAGGTTTCACTAAAATAGGATGAACGAGTTGACCTAAAATACCCATAGGCACTTTATAATCTACAATATCTTCCATTTCAACTCCACCTGGGATTTCTTTGATGAAATGTTTATGATGCCATAGTGCATAGGGACCAAAACGTTGCTCATCTACAAAATACTGTTTGTCTACCACGTGAGTTATTTCTGTAACCCATTTAGTTGGAATTCCTAGAACAGGAGTTACAATATATTGTATGATTTGACCTGGAAACATAGGTCTATCTGCTCCTGAAAGAATTTTGAATCCCATGTAATCGGGTGTTATAAGTTGTAAATTCTTTGGATCAGATAAAAGTTCCCAAGCTTTGTCAATGCTGATTGGTAAATTTTGTTTGGTATGTAAACGGTAGATTTTCATTTTCTATTTTTTTGTAAAATTACAAAATTGTTTAAACTTTATTTGTTTTTATTAAACAAAATTAAATCATTTAAGTATAAATTAACATTTGATTTCATGACAATTTGTAAATTTGGAAATCAAAAACATAACCTATGAGAAAAATTATTGTAATGTTGGCTGTAGTATTAGCCAATTTTATGGTTGAGGCTCAAGTAAAAACACCTCAATCAAGTCCATTAGCAAAAGTTGAACAAGTTGTTGGACTAACAACTGTACAAGTAGAATACTCTAGACCGAGTGCAAAAGGAAGAACTGTTTATGGAGATTTAGTTCCTTTTGGAAAATTATGGAGAACAGGAGCTAATGCTAATACCACTATTTCATTTAGCGAAGATGTAAAAGTAGCAGGTAAAGACCTTAAAAAAGGTAAGTATGCATTATTTACAACTCCAAAAGCGGATAGTTGGGATGTAGTTTTCTATACTGATACAAACAATTGGGGTTTACCAGAGAAATGGGATGATGCAAAAGTTGCATTAAAAGTTACGGTTAAGCCAGAAACATTAAATAAATCAATTGAATCATTTTCAATTTTCTTAAACAATTTGACAAATGATACAGGTGTTATCGAGTTGTCTTGGGAAAGAACAATGGTAAGTATTCCATTTTCAGTTCCAACACAAGAAATGGCGATGAAGAGTATTGAAAAAGCATTGTCAGGCCCTTCGGCTGCTGATTATTTTTCTTCGGCTCAATATTATTATCAATCAAATGGTGATTTAAACAAAGCGTTAACTTGGGTTAACAATGCTATTTCAAATTCACCAAAAGATAGAGATACACCATTTTGGTACTTGAGATTAAAATCATTAATTCAAGCTAAATTGGGTGACAAAAAAGGAGCTATTGCTACTGCAAAAGAATCTTTAGCTTTATCAGTTAAAGCAGGAAACGCCGACTATGAAAAAATGAACAAAGACAGCATTGCTGAATGGTCAAAATAAGAGTTAAGAATTAATTCAAATAAAAAGTTCCAAATTAATTTGGGACTTTTTTTATGTGTTATATGTCAGTTTTATTGAATGTTCTCTGAAGTAAATAAGAAATACTGATTGTTAGTAAAGCACCAATAAAATTCAACCATAAATAACTCACTACATCTAAATAGAAAATATAAAATATGGCTAGCTGACTAATACAAGCTCCAATAAAAACCGCTTTTCCTTTGATATACTTGATATAAAATCCAATCAAGAAAATTCCTAAAACCGTTCCGTAGAAAATCGAACCAATGATATTTACTAATTGAATTAAATTTTCGAATAACGAACTTATACAAGCAAATCCAATTGCTACAACTCCCCAAAATACCGTGAAATATTGTGTAGCTACTACATAATGTTTATCGGATTTATTGCTTACATTTCTTTTGTAGATGTCAATAGCTGAAGTAGCACCAAGTGAATTCAAGCCAGAAGCACTTGATGACATAGCTGCACTGAAAATTACAGCTAACAATAATCCTAAAAGACCTTTTGGTAAGTAATTTAGAATAAAGTAAAGGAAAACATAATCTTTGTCATTGGTTTCTGTTTTTCCATCTGCTTTTTTAATTACTTCTTTGGCGTCTTCTCGTAAATCTTTCTCTTTTAAAGAAAGCGCTACCATTTGTTTTTTCAGAATTGGATTATCGAATTCATTGTGTTTTAATTGTTCAATGTAAATTTGATTCACAATTTTTTTATCTGTGTTGATTTGGGTTAACTTTTGTTCTAAATTTTCATAATCGGCTTTATATTCCGAAGCTTTTACTTTTTCAACATTTGTTGGATTGAAATGAAGTGGTGCATCGTTAAATTGAAAGAAAACAAAAACCAAAACTCCAGTTAAAAGAATGAAAAATTGCATCGGAACTTTTAAAATTCCGTTCATGATTAATCCCATTTGGCTTTCTTTAACCGATTTTCCTGATAAGTAGCGACCAACTTGAGATTGATCGGTACCAAAATAAGAAAGCATTAAAAAGAATCCACCAGTTATTCCGCTCCAGAACGTGTAACGTGTTTCAGGATTGTAAGAGAAATCTAGAATATCCATTTTTCCATTAGCACCAGCCAAATGAAGAACATTTGAGAAATCTACTTCGTGTGGTAAATTCGTTAAAATGTAAAAGAAAATAATAAACATTCCCGACATAATCACGAACATCTGTTGTTTTTGGGTAACGTTAACGGCTTTAGTTCCACCTGTTACGGTGTAAACGATTACTAAAATACCAATAATGATATTCAGCATATTCAAGTTCCAACCCAATAAAGCCGATAAAATAATAGAAGGAGCATAAATCGTAATTCCGGTTCCTAATCCTCTTTGAATTAGGAATAAAATAGCGGCTAATGTTCTAGTTTCAATGTTGAATCGTTGTTCTAAATATTCGTAGGCCGTATACACTTTCAAGCGATGGTAAATCGGAATAAAAGTATACGCAATAACAATCATGGCTAATGGAAGTCCGAAATAGAATTGTACAAATCCCATTCCGTCATGATAAGCTTGCCCTGGCGTTGATAAAAAGGTAATCGCGCTGGCTTGTGTTGCCATAACCGAAACTCCAACGGTAAACCAAGGCGTTTCGTTGTTATCTAATAAATAGTCTTTTACATTGGCACTTCCTTTGGTTTTTAGGATTCCGTAAATGACGATAAACGATAAAGTGACTGATAAAACTATCCAATCTAAATTTTCCATAATTAGGTATAAATTTCTTTTAATAAATAGAAAATCAAAATGTAGATAGCATTCAAAATCAGTACAATGCTATAACTTTTTTTCCATCGATGTTTTTCTTCCATTACTTATCTAATGCAATTAAATTAGCCAATAATCTATATGCGCCACTTACGCCTTCTGGAAGTTCTCTAAAGAAACTTAATCCGGTGTAAATGTAATTTCCTTTTCCATGTTTTGCGATTAATAATCCGCCTTTTTTTGGCGTTTCACCTTCGTCATTAGAAGCTAAAATAGGAATAAATTCTGAACTCCATTCGTTAGGATAATACAATCCTTGCTCTTGAACCCAACCTGTGAAATCTTTTTCTGAAATTTTGTTTGGTTGATTTAGTACTTTGTGATTCGGTGCTAAGAAAGTAACTTTTGCATTTTCATCGGTTACACGATCTCTTGAAAGTTTTAAATTGTATGGTGCTATTTCTTTGGTAACCAAATTGTTAGTAGTGTTGTACTGAATTATTAAATTACCACCTTTTTCTACATATTCAAATAATATTTTATTCTTGTATTTTAATTCATCAATTACATTAAACGCTCGAATTCCCAAAATTACAGCATCAAATTGTTGTAGTTTTTCTATTGAAATTTCGTTCGGATTGATTGTTGAAACTTTAAATCCAAGATTTTCTAAATTCTTGTTTACCTCATCGCCTGCGCCCATAATGTAACCAATATTTTTGCCTTTAGTTTCTATGTCTAATTTTACTAATTTAGATTCAGAAGGCACTAAAATGGTTTGTTTTGGAATGTGTGGATATTGAATCGTAATTAATTTATCAGTAAATGTTTGATTACCAATTTGAGCTTTTGCACTCAACTTTGTAGCAATTTCGGGTTTTGTTGGATAAAGTGTGAATGTGAATTTTCTCTCTTCGTTTTTGGTGGTAATTTCAAATGGAATTTCTTTTGGATTTACTTTCCAATCCGTTGGAATATTTAATGATAAAACGCCTTTTGCATTGGCTTTATGAGCTTTTACTGAAACCGTTATTTCTTTAGATTGGGTTCCGTTAAAAATTATAACTTCAGGTTCAATTTTAGTAGTAACATCAGGTAAAACGGTAAAAGGAACATAAGTTTCTCCGTCATCTGGATTATTAAATTTATAGCAAATATTCTTAACGAATTCAATTGTTTTCCCTTCAATTTCGATGGTGAAAACAACTGGAAAATTTGATGAAACTTCAGGTAAAATTCGAATAGATTTATCCGAAACACGATACATTCCTTCGGTTTGTTGTTCTTTTAACCAGAATAAGTTGGAATAATCAACATTTTCGCCAATTATTACATTCTTAAATTGAAAACTTTTTTTTTCATTATTTTTTAAAACAGCATTTTTTGTTTCTAACGGAAGTTGCAAGGCTTTCACTGAAATCAATTTTGCATTCGATTGACTTCTGTTAATTACTTCAATATTGATGTTGAAATTACTATCTTTTGTTGTGGTTTCAGTATCTGCAACCGCTTCCATGAATAAACCGCTACACGCTTCAATAATCTTAATAATTTGTTTTGATTTGATTTCTTTCCAATGAGCATCTTCTAATTTTTGAATCAAATCATACGCTTTAATCAAATTCGGAATATGAACTGACGGATTTCCAAAGTTGAAATTCTTCTCAATCTCGTAAAGAATTTTTCCAATTTCATTTCCACCTTTTACTCGATTCCATGAGGTATCAATCCCTTCAAAAAGATTGGTATTACTTGGTAAATCACCTTTTAAAAGTTCTAAATATTCGATTTCGTCACCACGACTTCCAAGTGTTCCAAAACCTTGACATTTGTGTTGACTTCGGCTCAAAGCAGCAATTTCGTTGTTACTTTTTCCTTTTAACGGATAATAAACATTGGAATTTATCGCTAATAATTTTGATTTATCAGCAGCATCAAACGCTTCCTGACTTCCGTAAAACCACCAAGAAGTATTGAAAAAAATGCGTTTTGGTTTATATTTCACCAAATCATACGCTTCTAAACTCAACATAGCCGAAGCGGTATGATGTCCGTGCGTAGTTCCTGGAGTGTTGTGACTAAAACGATTTACTATAATATCAGGACGAAACGTTTCAATTACTTGAATAACATCTTCCATCACTTCATTTTTGTTCCAAATGGAAAAGGTTTCATTCGGTTCTTTTGAAAATCCGAAGTCGTTAGCGCGCGTAAAGAACTGCTCGCCACCATCAATTCTTCTTGCTGCTAATAATTCTTGCGTTCTTATGGCTCCAAGTTTTTCCCTCAATTCAGTTCCAATTAAATTTTGTCCGCCATCACCACGAGTTAACGATAAATAAGCGGTTTGTGCGTGGTAATGATTTGAAAAATAGGTGATAAGTTTTGTGTTTTCATCATCAGGATGTGCGGCAACATACAATACTTTTCCTAAGAAATTTAGTTTTTGAACTTGCTCGTATATTTCAACTGAATTCAGTTTTTGTGGCGCTTGAGCGTATGTTATTATAGAAATTAAGAATATAAAAATTGAAGTAAAGCTTCTGTTCATTACAATGGTTTTGTTTCAAAAATAAGGAAATAAAAAAAAGGAAGTTTTAATCGCTTCCTTTTTAACAGTTTTTTATAAGTTGATTTAATCAAAAAACTCTTTTTCTTCTAAAGGTTTATTTACAACAGAAATTCCTTTTTGCATCAATAAATTGTTTGGATAAGTAACCATTTCACCATCGCTAGTTTTTAGTACAACGTAAAATGCTTTAATATCCTCAATTTCGCCTTCTATTGGATATTCTTTATCGTGAATCTTAATTTTATCACCAATTTTAAAGGGATAAGAAAAAAATAAAATAATTCCTGCCGTAATGTTACTCAAAATCGACCATTGGGCAAACGAAGCTACACCAACCACTGCAAAAACTGAAGATATGAAAAGTAAAATTTGGTCTTTTTTAACTCCCCAAATGATAGTTATGGATATTATGGCTAAAATTCCAAGAAGTAAATTTATGTATTTGATAATCAAATTTGTACGATGTTCTAAAACTTCATTTAATCGGGCGAAACGCGTAACAATTTTAGCAATGCTAATTCGTAAAATAACATAAAGTAGTAGCACAACAAGTGTTGCAATTTCTTCGTGTAAATACGGATTATCAATAAATTTAAGCATAATTCATTAATTTTTGAAATAATATTTCTGTTGGTAATCCTACCACATTCGTATACGAACCTTCAATTTTTGAAATACCGATTAAACCAATCCAATCTTGAATTCCGTAGCTTCCAGCTTTGTCAAAAGGTTGGTAATTATCAAGATAATATCTGATTGCTTCATCCGATAAATTAGCAAAAGTAACTTTGGTCACACAATGAAAAACTTCTGTTTTGTCAATCGATTTCAAGCAAACAGATGTAATCACTTCATGTGTTTGATTCGCTAATTGTTGTAACATTTTAAACGCATCGTCATAATCTTTTGGTTTACCCAAAGCTTTTCCGTTTAGCCAAACAATAGTGTCACTCGTAACTAAAACATCGTTTTCTTTTAGTTCGTTTTCGAAGGCACTTGCTTTTAATTCGGCTAAGAAATTGGTGATTTCTTCCGCTTGTAAATGCTCTGGATAGATTTCTTCAATTTCTTTTAAGCGAATGGTGTAATGCAAATCCATTTCCTTAAAAAACTGCTGTCTTCTGGGCGAACCCGAAGCTAAAATGATGTTGATTTTATTTAATTTCTCTTTAAGCATTAGCTAATTTTAAATTGAAAACGATAACAGCAATCGATAAAATTCCGAAAAACAATATGATTTTCAAAACCAAACTCAAATGATGGAATTCTTTTTTAGTTGCAGCATTTAGTAATTTTACTCCGAAATAAATTAGTGGGCCAACAATTAAAATCATCGCATAATACACTACGTAATCCAATTCGAATAAATTAGAATTAACATAATACGCTAAAACTCCAATTGAAAGTACGGTTAAAACTCCAACAATAATCTTCGTTTTTTTAATTCCGATGGCAATAGGTAAGGAGTTAATTCCCGATTGATAATCGCCATCCATATCTTCCATGTCTTTTACAATTTCACGAATTAAATTAATGATAAAAGCAAAAATCGCATAATGCATTAAAATATCAAAGGCTTCTTTCATTCGGAAACGATTATCAACATCAATTGCTGGTAAAATATCAAATAATCCAATGATGATAATACTAGTGGAAAGCATCAAAGCTACTACCACATTTCCAAGAACTGGAATTTGTTTAAAACTCGTAGCATACATATAAAGTAAAGTCGCCACCAAAATAAACATCGAAGCGAAAGTAGGTTTGTAAATTACATTAGAAAGATAAAACCCAATTCCAACTCCCACAATCGTCAAACCAATGTACCAATTATAAGCCACCGTTTCCGAAATAGAAACCCCAACTACTCGGTTTTGTGGTTTTGCAATTTCATCGGTATCTTGATCCATAATATTATTGATGACATAACCACCTGCTGCTATACAAACAGTTGCAATGACTAATAAAATATAATTAATATCGGTTAAGGCTAAATCTACATACGATTGTGCTAAAAATAAATAACGAAACACCAATTGCATGAAGACAAGCATTAATAAATTTTGGTATCGAATTAGTTTTAGGTATTTCATGTTTTTTTTTGTTACGAGTTTCAGGTTTTTACACAGAGCTTCACCGAGTTTTTTTTGATTTGGATTTTATTGAAAGAGGCACACAGAGATGTTTCACTTGTTTATTTTACATTTAAAACTTCCGACACCCAACTTCCATCTTCCAACTTCCATAAATTTAATCAAACTTCGCATCAAAATGTTCCATCCATTTGCCTTGGACTTTCATCACTTGCTCGATAACATCACGAACGGCTCCTTTTCCGCCTTCTACGTGCGAAATATATTTAGAAATTCCTTTGATTTCTGGAACTGCGTTTTGTGGACACGTTGGTAATCCTACTAATTGCATTACGTGATAATCTGGAATATCGTCTCCCATATATAACACATTTTCAGGTTGGATATTGTAAATATCAGTGAATTCTTTGAAGGTTTCTACTTTGTTTGGAACACCTAAATGAATATCGGTAATTCCTAAATTTCTTAAACGAACGCGAACACCTTCATTACTTCCTCCCGAAATAATACAAACCGTGTAGCCATTTTCAACAGCGGCTTTCATGGCATAACCATCTCTGATATTCATGTTGCGAAGCATTTCGCCTGTTGGGGTTACGTGAATAGTTCCGTCAGTTAGCACTCCATCAACGTCGAAGATGAAAGTGGTGATTTCGTTCATGAGTTCTTTATAACTTTTTGACATGTTGTATCGATTGTGTAAGTAATTGATATAGGTTTTTATATTCGGGATTTTCTAAGAAATCTAAATGTTTTTCAATGGTTTTGGTATCGTTTCGTAAAGCCGGACCTGTTTGCGCTTCTTTTGGAGAAAGTTCCGTGATTTTATGAGCTGTTTCTTGAATTAAAGGATGTAATATTTCAAAAGGAACGTTGTTTTCTTCGCAAATTTCATTTCCAATTTCATACAAATGATTCACAAAATTACAAACAAAAACAGCAGCCACGTGCAAACTTTTGCGTTGTTCCGAAGAAATGTGAAATACTTTTTGCGAAATGCAATTGCCTAATTCTTCTAAAAGTTGGTAATCAGCTTCATTTTCAGCTTCCAAACAAATGGGAATAGGAGCGAAGTCGATTTCTTTTCCTTTAGTAAACGTTTGTAACGGATAAAAAACGCCTTTTCTATTTTTATCGTTTAACACCGAAATGTCAGAAGTTCCAGAAGTATGCACTACCAAACGATTTTCAAACGGTAACTGCGCAGAAACTTTAGCAATAGCATTATCTGAAACCGAAATAATATACAAATCAGCTTCCGTAATTTTTTGATAATCAGCTGTAATTTTATGCTCTGGAAGCAAATGCGATAAATGACTTGGGTTACGAGCAAACGCTTGTACCAAATCCACTTCTTTAGCCTGCAACAACACCTGAATTAAGTGTTGGGCAACATTTCCTGAACCGATTAGTACGACTTTTATCATGGGGTAAAAATAGTGAATTTTGAGGAAGTTTTGTAATAAAAAAACTCCCGATTCATTTGAATCGAGAGTTTTTTTATACTGTAAACTGCGACTGTAAACTGAACACTAGCGTAAGCTAGCTCCTAATTGACTTTCAAAATTACTTTGAAGTTTACTCATAATTTTATCAATTTGAGTATCGGTTAGCGTTTTAGAATCATCTTGTAAAATGAAACTTACGGCGTAGGATTTTTTACCTTCTGGCAAGTTATTTCCTTGGTAAACGTCGAATAAGTTCACGTCTTTTAATAATCCTTTTTCCGTTTGTTTTGCGATGTTGTAGATTTGTTCAAATTTCACGTTTTCGTCTAATAATAACGCTAAATCTCTACGAACTTCAGGATATTTTGGAATATCGGTGAATTTAATTTTTGTAGAAACGTATTTCTGAATTTTATCCCAAGCAAAATCAGCGTACAACACTTCTTGTTTGATATCGAAATGCTTTAAAACTAATTTTTTAACCGTTCCAAATTCTACAATTACTTCTTTTCCAACCGCTAAAGCTAAACCTTCAGAGAAAACATCATTTTCAAATGGTAATGAAGTCACTTTTTTATCTAATCCCAAACGACTTAAAATGGTGTTGATATACCCTTTAAACAAGAAGAAATCAGATTTTGATTGTGGATTAGTCCAACTTTCGTTTTGTCTGTTTCCAGTTACCAATAAGGTTAAGTGTTTGTTTTCATCGTGACCATTGGCTGTTTTGTGGTAACTTTTTCCAAATTCGAAGAACTTTAAATCGCTTCTTTTTCTATTAATATTGAAAGAAACCGCCTCTAATCCAGAAAACAATAACGATTGACGCATCGCTGATAAATCACTACTCAACGGATTTAACATCATTACATTGAATTCTTCTTTCAAGTTTTCCGAAAGTTTTACGTAATCTGGCGTAGTTAAAGAATTCGCCATCATTTCGTTGAAACCTAATGAACACAATTGGTTGGCAATGATATTTTGAACTTTATATTCTTCCGTTCTTGATGAATAGGCTGTAGTAGCATTCACTTTAGAAGGAATTTTGATATTATTGTATCCGTAAACACGTAAAATTTCTTCAATTACATCAATTTCGCGAGTAACATCCACACGATATGAAGGTATAATTAACCCTAAACCAGCATCAGAAATTGAATTTACTTTAATATCTAATGAAACTAAAATCTTTTTAATGGTTTCTGGTTTAATTTCTTCACCAATGATTTTATTCACTTTATTGAAATGAATAAACACACTAAAATCTTCAATCTTTTTAGGATAAATATCAATAATATCCGAAGTAATTTCTCCACCTGCCACTTCTTGAATCAATAAAGCCGCACGTTTTAAAGCGTATTCGGTAATAGTTGGATCGATTCCTCTTTCAAAACGGAAAGAAGCATCGGTACTTAATGTATGTCTTTTAGCCGTTTTTCTAACTGAAACCGGATTAAAATAAGCGCTTTCTAAGAAAATAGCCTGTGTTTTTTCAGAAACTCCCGAAGTTTTTCCTCCGAAAACACCTGCAATGCACATTGGACCACTTTCGTCACAAATCATTAAATCTTCTTCGTGAAGTGTACGTTCAATATCATCTAGAGTAACAAATTTAGTTCCTGCTGGAACTGTTTTTACTACTACTTTATTTCCTCTAATTTGAGCGGCATCAAAAGCGTGCAACGGTTGACCTAATTCGTGTAAAACGTAATTCGTAACGTCAACAATATTGTTTTTTGGAGTTAAACCAATCGCTTTCAAACGGTTTTGTAACCAATTTGGAGATGGTTTTACAGTAACTCCCGAAATCGTAACACCACAATATCTTGGTGCTAATTTGTCGTTTTCTACTTTTATATCAATTTTTAAAGTACGTTTTTCTACTTTAAATTTACTTACCGATGGTGTAATTAATTCCGAAGTAGTTCCTTTTTGTAATAATCCAGCACGTAAATCACGCGCAACTCCCATGTGAGACATAGCGTCAGCACGGTTTGGCGTTAAACCAATTTCGAATACTTCATCCGTTTCAATTTCGAATACTTTTGAAGCTGGCGTTCCCGGTTTTAAGTCTTCGTTCAAAATCATAATTCCGTCATGACTTTCGCCTAATCCTAATTCGTCTTCAGCACAAATCATTCCGTGACTTTCTTGTCCACGGATTTTACCTTTTTTAATTTCGAATGCGTTTCCTTCTTTGTCAAATAACTTGGTGCCAATTGTCGCTACAGGAACTTTTTGTCCCGCTGCCACATTTGGAGCACCACAAACAATTTGAACTGGCGAGTTTCCATCACCTAAATCAACCGTTGTGATTTTTAGTTTATCAGCATCAGGATGTTTTTCGCATGTTAACACATGACCAATCACAACGCCTTGTAAACCTCCTTTTAAACTTTCGTATTTGTCAACGCCTTCTACTTCCAAACCTAAGTCGGTAAGAATATCGGCAATTTCTTCAGATTTTAAATCGGTTTTAATGAATTGTTTTAACCAATTGTAAGATATACGCATTTTGTATCGAATTTTAAGAGTGCAAATATAAGTTAAAGTTTAAGAGTTTGAAAGCTTAAAATTACTTTTTCAAGAACGAAATCAATCCAGAAAAATACGTTTTTTGGTCGTCGTAAAATGCCATATGACTTCCTTTTGGACAGAATAAATACGAACCATTTGGTAGGATTTTCGAAATTTCTTCCATGTGTTTTGGATCCATGGTATCGTATTTCGCTCCTATAACAAGTGTTGGGATTTTTACGTTTTTCAAATCCGATTTTCGGTCCCATTTTTCTAATTTTCCTGAGATACCAAATTCACTCGGACCTTGCATGGTGACATAAAGCGACTGATTCATCTTAGCAAACGAACGATTTACCGGTTCTGGCCAATCTTTTGCTGGGAAACGAAGAATGTGTTTTTCATAGAAATTCGGAAGCAACAATTCCATATATCTTGGATTTGAAAAATCATTATTAGCTTCTATTTTCATCAATTCTGCCAATACTTCTGGTTTCATTTGTTTGGCTAATACTTCATTGGCATATTTATCATATTCAGGGCAACTTGCCATCATGTTCGAAATGATTAAGCCTTTCATGTTGTTTTGATATTTCAAACTGTATTCCATTGCTAAAATGCCGCCCCATGAATGACCTAACAAGTAAAAATTAGTATTGTCTAAGTTCAAAGCTTTACGTACTTGTTCTACTTCTTCCACATATCTTGGTAAATCCCACATAGCAGTATCGTTTGGATTATCGGCATTTCCGCAACCTAATTGGTCGTAATAAATGAACTCGATGCCTTCTGCTGGTAAGAAGTTTTCAAAACATTCAAAATATTCGTGCGTAGCGCCTGGACCGCCATTTAAAAGCAATACTTTAATTTTTGGATTGTTTCCAATACGTTTCGTCCAAACATTAAAAGTACCTTTTGGAGTTGTAATGGGAATCACTTTTACACCACCATTTTGAATACTATCAGAAGATTGTGCAAAATAATCGTTTTGAGTGGCTACGGTTTCTTGTTTACAGCTTGTGAATAAAGCTATGGTAAAGAGTAGGAGTGTTGTGTGGAATAGGTTTTTCATGGTTGTTTTTTTAGTTTTAATATTTGTTTTCCAAAAATAGTACTATTAAATTCGATTCTGTCATCATAATCTATAGATTCTGTTGGTGGGTCAACTGGGACTTTATCAATTGTTTCTCCTTTCAAATTCGTACATTCTACATACAAATCATCAAAAATTAAAATTACATTATTTCTTCTTTCTATATAAGGCAATTGAGTTGCTTCTTCATTTCTTATAATGCTTTTGTTTTTCAAGTCAAAAACACACCATTCAATATTTCCACTATAAAATAACAAGTTCGTTTCTGGAATAAATAAGAAACTATTTTCATCAATTATGCTATAATTTGTTAGGTCAAACTTTATTGTGATTTTAATCTCCTTGTTTTCAAAAAGTAAAACTGTTGACTTTACAATATCTTCATTATGATATTTTTTTTCAATAAAAACAATGTCAAAATCTTCAGATGGAATAATATGATCATAATTTTTAATTTCCATTTTATGATGATTTTTTAGGTTAAAATATCTCAAATATACCAAATTTCCTCCAAACCCTTACAAAATCTCTTCCACGTGTTTCTTTATATTCGAAGCAATTTTTGTCATGGGTAAATCGTTGGCGTCATTGCCAAATGGGTCTTCGATTTCTTCGGCGATTAATTCTAAACTCGCTAAAACATAAAAGATAAAAATCACTACCGGAATTACGTAGTAACCCAAGCTAAATACAAATCCGAAAGGTAACGTCATCACAAAAAAGAAAATAAATTTTTTGATAAACGAACTATACGAGTAGGGAATAGGCGTGTTTTTAATGCGTTCGCAAGCGCCACAAATATCAGTAAACGATTGTAATTCTGAATTGATGATGTAAAATTGGTCACCTGTAATTTTTCCTGATTGGTACAAATCATTTGCCTTTTGAAACAACATTTTTGCCACTTGATTTGGGCGATGTTTGTGATGATCTATTTCTAAATCCAAACCTTCAAACAACATTTTACTCACATCTTCATTCAACAAATGTTTCGAAAGCACCGAAGCATAAGCTGGAATTACTTTTCTGAAGAAATTTCTATCTTTTTCATCAGACAAATAAGCTGAAAGTTTTAAAGCTAAATTTCGACTATTGTTTACTAAAGCGCCCCATTGTTTTCGACCTTCCCACCAACGGTCGTAAGCCGTATTGGTTCGGTAGGCCAATAATAACGACAACACAAAACCTACTGTAGTGTGCATTATATTAAGGTTCTTTACATGACTGGTTTCAGAAAGTTTCCAATATTCGATTTCCAAATAGGCAATTCCGTAAGCATAAAAACCAATGAAAAACATCATAGGAATTAGTTGGCGAAACGTATCCGATTCGTGAAAACGAAAGATAAAAGTAATCCAGTCTTTAGGGTTGTATTGAACCATTTTTTAGTGATTAGTGATTAGTGATTAGTGAAAAGCAGATTCTCAATTTCACAGTTTCACAATTAAACATTTTAACAAATCTAAAATATTAATTCAATTTTAAAGTACCGGCTAATTCTTTTAAATTAATTTCTGAAAGTTTGGTTACATATTGTGCATTCGAATAACGAACTGACGCTTCAACAAAGTTTTGCTGAGCTGTCCTAAATTCGATTGTGGTTATGGTTCCAATTTTGAATTTCGCTAATGTAATATCTAAGTTTTGTTTGGCGATTTCTAAGTTTTTTTCTTCCACTTTTATCAACTCTAAATTGGTTTGATAACTCGCATATAAAGACGATAATTGAGAGGTTAACGATAATTTTTGTTGTTCCAAAAGTAAACCTGCATTCTCTACTTGATATTTCGCTACTTTTTCGTTTTTGTTTTGAAGAAAGCCATTAAAAATAGGCACAGTAGCCGTTACTCCATACACAAAACCTTGTCCAGAAGATTGTGTGATGAATCCCAAAGAAGCTTCCGAACGCGTGAAATTATATCCTGAAGTAAGTCGAACCGTTGGATATCTATTGCCTTTGACTTGTTTCAAATTCAAATCGGCTACTTTTTTAGATAGAATTTGCGCTTGTAATTGCGGATTTTGTTTTTCTGCTGTCGATTTTAATTCGTTGAAATCTAAATTTTGTTCGAATGTAACTTCGTTAGCCACTTTAAAATCGGTTTGAATATCGCGAACTAATAATTCGTTCAATCTAATTTTACTGATTTTGATGAGTTCTTTTTGTCTCAATTGCAAACTTAAATCGCTATTCAAATCTACTTGCGCATTCAAAACTTCTAATTTCGAAGCTTTTCCAATACTAAAACGATTTTGAGCAGTAGTTAAGCGTTGGTTTGAAATCACAATCGCTGTATCAATCGAAGCTAAAACTTGTTGTTGTTGCACCAAATCGAAATAAGTTGTATAAACATCGCTAATTCGGGTTAAAATCGCAATTTGTAATTCGGCTTTTCCTTGTTGTTCTAAAACGTTCAATTGCTCTTTTCTTGCAAACATGCTTAAGCCATCAAAAATCGTCCAATCTAAACCAACACCATAGGTTAAGTTCATGTTTTTAGCGTTGTCTAATTTTCTTTCGGTTCCATCAGCTTGCGTTTGAGTGGTATTTAATTGACTATTATTGTTAGTAAAATTTGCATTCAACGAAGGCAACATTCCAGCATTGGCTAAATTGTTGTTGGTTGCATCAATTTTGGAATTGTTTTTTGCGATTTTAATATCGTAATTGTTTTCCAAGGCAATTTTTACCGCGTCTTCAAGTGAAAGCAATTCTTGTGCTTGTGCTGAAAATCCGATGATAAAAAGGAATACTATTTTATATAAATGTTGCATACTATTATTTCTCTAAAGCGTCTAAATTATCAAATTCTGGTCGGTGTTTTTTTGCTTTTGACCACATTAAATAGATAGCTGGAATTACAAATAAAGTTAAGATTAACGAAAACATAGTTCCGCCCACAATTACAATTCCCATTCCCATTCTACTTGCCGAAGCCGCTCCAAGTGATAAAGCAATTGGTAAAGCTCCTAAAGCAATGGCTAAACTCGTCATTAAAATTGGTCGTAAACGCGCTTCCGAAGCTTCTAAAATGGCATCGTATTTCGATTTTCCTTGTTCTCGAAGTTGGTTGGCAAATTCGACTATCAGAATTCCGTTTTTGGTAACGAGTCCAATCAGCATGACGGTTCCAATTTGACTAAAAATATTCCAAGTTTGTCCAAATAACCAAAGCGAGAATAACGCTCCAGCTACTGCCATTGGTACGGTTAAGATAATAATAAATGGGTCAATAAAACTTTCAAACTGAGCGGCTAAAATCAAATAAATTAACAATAATGCCAATCCGAAAGCGAAAGAAGTATTGGAACTACTTTCTACGAAGTCACGCGATTCACCACCTAAATCGGTTGTAAAAGTATCGTCTAACACTTTTTCTTTGATTTCGTCCATGGCATTGATTCCATCAATCATACTTTTTCCTGGTGCTAAACCTGCTGAAACCGTTGCCGACATATAGCGATTGTTATGAAATAATTGTGGTGGATTACTTTGTTCTTCCACCTCAACTACGTTATCTAATTGGATTAATTCACCTGCTTTGTTTTTTACAAACATCGAAGTTAAATCCAATGGAGCATCTCTGTCTTTTTCGTCAAATTGTCCAATAACTTGATATTGTTTTCCGTTTTGCATGAAATAACCAAAACGTTGTCCGCTTAACGATAATTGCAATGTTTGCGCTACATCTAAAACCGAAATCCCTAAACTTTCTGCTTTTTCGCGATTAATGGTTACGTTGATTTCAGGTTTATTGAATTTTAAATTCACGTCGACATTGGAGAAAGTTTCGTTTTTACTCGCTTCTTCCATGAATTGCGGAATTTTTTCTCTTAATTTTTCAAAATTTGGCGCTTGAATAATGTATTGAATTGGCAAACCACCACGTCTGTTAACTGAAATCGTTGGTTGTTCCGAAACGTTAACTTTGGCTTGTGGATATTTTTTGGTCCATTTGTTCAAATCATCGACAATTTCTTTTTGTGATTTTTCACGTTCGCTAGGATCTACCAATGCTAAACGAACCCTTCCTGCATTTACCGAAGAAGACATAAAACCTGGTGAAGTAATTACTAATGCTACTTTCTTTTCTGGAATCGAATCGTTGATTAAATCGGATAATTCTTCCATGAATCGGTCAGTATATTCATAAGTTGAACCTTCTGGAGTTGTGACACTAATTACACCTAAACTTCTATCATCATAAGGTGCGGTTTCTTTAGGAAGAATGGCAAAAAACAACACAATCAATCCAATACAAACTCCGATAATTGGGAAACTCAACCATTTTCTTTTTAAGAATTTAGTTAATGCATTGGCGTATCCTGTATTTAAACTTACGAAGAAAGGTTCTGTAAATTCATAGAATTTTGTTTTCTTTTGCTCACCACCTTTCATTAAATAGGCATTCAACATTGGTGTTAAAGTCAACGATACAAAGGCGGAAATCAGTACAGCAGCACCAATGACGACACCAAACTCTCGGAACAATCGTCCAACGAAACCTTCTAAGAAAATAATCGGTAAGAAAACGGCTGCTAATGTTACCGAGATCGAAATTACAGCAAAGAAAATCTCATTCGAACCTTTGATAGCCGCTTGGATAGGCGACATACCTTCTTCGACTTTTTTGAAGATGTTTTCGGTTACTACAATTCCGTCGTCAACTACTAATCCTGTGGCTAAAACAATTGCCAACAAGGTTAAAACGTTGATAGAGAAACCACACAAATACATGATAAAAAATGTAGCAATCAACGAAACCGGAATATCAATTAAAGGTCGGAATGCGATGGACCAATCTCTAAAGAATAAGAAGATAATAATGATTACCAAAACTACAGAAATGGCTAATGTTTCCGCTACCTCAACAACTGATTTTTTAATGAAAATAGTATTATCTAAAGCAATATCTAATTTGATATCGCTCGGTAAATCTTTCTTTAATTTATCAACTTCGGCATAAAATTGTTCGGCAATTTCTAAGTAATTCGTTCCAGGTTGTGGAATAATAGCCACAGCCACCATCGGATTACCTGATTCGGTAAACTTGGTTTCTAAATTTTCAGAAGCTAAAACCGCATAACCAATATCGCTTAAACGAACGGTTTTATTGGCATCAGCTAAAATGATAATATCGTTGAATTCTTTTTCTGTAGATAAATTTCCAAGCGTTTTTACCATTAATTCGGTATTGGCACCTGTTAATTTTCCCGAAGGCAATTCTACATTTTGTTTGTCCAAAGCATTTCGAACATCGGCAACCGTGATTCCGTAAGCATTCAATTTGATAGGATCCATCCAAATACGCATTGAATAACGCTTTTGTCCCCAAATTTGTACGCTACTCACGCCTGGAATCGTCTGAATTCTTTCAGAAATTACGTTTTCGGCATAATCACTCAATTCTAATGCGTTTCTCGATTGACTTTGAACCGTCATCGAAATAATAGCATCAGAATCGGCATCAGCTTTCGAAACTACTGGTGGCGCATCAATATCTTGTGGTAAACTTCTAACGGCTTGCGAAACTTTATCACGCACATCGTTAGCAGCTTCTTCTAGGTTTTTCTCTAATTTGAATTCGACTGTAATATTACTCGAACCTTGATTACTTGAAGATGTTATGTTTCGAATACCATCAATGGAGTTAATGGCTTTTTCAAGTGGTTCGGTAATTTGCGATTCGATAATTTCTGCGTTAGCACCGGTGTAATTCGTTCGTACGTTAATTACGGCAGGATCAATTGATGGGAATTCGCGAACTCCCAAATAACTAAATCCTAAAATACCAAAAAGTATAATCAGTAAATTGATTACAATGGTAAATACGGGTCTTTTTATACTTAAAGTAGATAAACTCATTTTAAATTTAGAAGTTTGAAATTAGAATTTAGAGAAGCTTATTTTACTTTTACTTTGATATCGGCTTCGTCTTTTAAAGCCATAACGCCAGAAGTTAAAATCGTATCTCCTGATTTTACGCCTTGCGTAACGATTACATCTTTATCAGTTCTGGCGATAGTTTCTATTTTTACTTCTTTTGCTTTTCCGTTATTAGCAATATAAACTACTTTTCCGTCTTGCACTGGAACAACCGCTTCAGAAGGAATTTGAATAGCTCCTTTGATATTTTTTAGAGGAAGTTCAATAGTAGCAAAGGTTCCCGCTAAAAGTTTTCCATTCGGATTTTCAGCAATCGCTCTAATTTTTAAGGTTCGGGTAGAAGTTTCAATTTCAGGTTCGATTGCGTAAATTTTTGCTGTGAATTTTTCAGGATTATTTGGAATCGTAAATTGAATATTGGTATTGTTTTCCACTTCCGAAGCATATTTTTCAGGAATAGAGAAACTAATTTTTACCTGATTCGCACTAACTAATTTGGTGATTAGCGTAGTAGGTGTAACATAAGTTCCAGGAGAAATATTTCGTAAACCAATTTTTCCTGAAAAAGGCGCTCTTATACTTGTTTTAGCAATTTGCGCTTGAATCAATTGGGTTTGCGCTTTAAGACTTCTATATTCAGCACTTGCGATATCATATTCTTCTTGAGAAATAGCTTCTTTTTGTAGCAATAATTTAGCTCTTCTTTCATTTTCAGAAGCTAAACTTTGACGGGTTTGGGCTTGCGAAAGTTGGGCACGAAGTTCGATATCGTTTACTTTCAATAAAACCTGGCCTTTGCTAACGTTTGTTCCTTCTGTGAAATAAATTTTTTCTACAATTCCAGAAACTTCACTTCTGATTTCAACATTCTCGTTAGCTTCAATAGAACCAGAAAGAGAAATAGTATTCGCAAAATTAGTTTCCGAAACCACTATAGCATCCACCATCATTGGCGGTTTTTTATCTCCTTTTCCGCCACCTTTTTCAGATTCGGCATTGTTTTTTGTAATTCGATATCCAATTAAACCAACAAGAGTTAAAGTGATTAGCGTGATGCTTATAGTTTTTATTTTCATAATTGCGGGACTAAACTTAAGATTTTATACAAAGCTAGGTTTTAAGAAATAATTATGCCAAAACCTTACCATTTATTTAACATTGTTGTAGGTACAAATGTTTTAAAAATTTGAGATTTATTTAAAAAAGTTACGAAATAGGTATTGAAATTTATTTTTTGTTATAATTTTTCTAAACTTCGTTACATTAAATGAAATTTAGCTAATGTAATTCCAAATCGTTTTCTTTTTGCTTAACTCAATAAATGCTTCACGTAATTTTGCATGCTCTGGTTTTTCCATAGGAGCATCATCTTTCAGTAATTTGATAGCGTGATGACGCGCCAATTGTAAAATTTCTTTATCTCTTACCAAATCGGCAATTTGAAGATTTAAAACACCACTTTGTTGTTTGCCCATAATGTCACCCGGACCACGTAATTTTAAATCTACTTCCGAAATTTCGAAGCCATCATTGGTACGCACCATCGTTTCCATTCGGATTTTACTATCGTTGCTTAGTTTATGACCTGTCATTAAGATACAATAACTTTGCTCGGCACCACGACCTACACGTCCACGTAACTGATGCAATTGCGATAAACCAAAACGTTCCGCACTTTCAATGACCATCACGGAAGCATTGGGAACATTTACACCAACCTCAATTACAGTCGTTGCGACCATAATGTTAGTTTTTCCTTCTGAAAAACGACGCATTTCTTCATCTTTATCAGCTGGTTTCATTTTTCCGTGAACGATGGAAATAGAATATTGTGGTAAAGGAAAATCTCTTGAAATACTTTCATAACCATCCATCAAATCCTTGTAATCCATTTTTTCAGATTCTTGAATTAACGGATATACAATATACACTTGGCGACCTTTAGCAATTTCATCTTTCAAGAATTTCCAAACTTTCAATCGGTTCGAATCATATCTATGTACTGTTTGAATCGGTTTTCTTCCTGGTGGTAATTCATCAATGACAGAAATATCTAAATCGCCATACAAACTCATTGCTAATGTTCGAGGAATAGGAGTTGCGGTCATTACGAGAACGTGTGGTGGAATAGTAGCCCCACCAACCTCCCCAGAAGGGAGGCTTTCCAAGATTGTCGTGATTTTTTTTAATGTATTTTCCGTATTGTTAATCACTTCTTCATTAGTGAAACGAATTACTTTAAAACCAATTTCATTTAATATTTGGGTTCGTAATTCATCAGCTTCTTTCTGTTCTGGAGTGTTGTGATAACCACCATCAACTTCAATTATCAGATTTTTTTCTAAACAAACAAAGTCCGCAATGAAGATATCAATTACGTGTTGTCTTCTAAATTTATACTTTAGATTTTTATTTCTTAAACATTCCCAAAGAACATTTTCTGCTTGGGTACTGTTTTTTTTATTTTCTTTTTTTAGGTCTTTTAAGAGCGCATAGGTTGAAGGACGTGCTGTTTGGTATTTTTGTAACACACGCTCTGTTTCCCCTCTTCTGGAGGGGTTAGGGGAGGCTTTTCCCCACAATTTACTTCTTTGTTCCACTCCAAATCTATGTTGTTCATCTATAATCGCTAAGCCTAAATTATGGAATTGAACTTTATCTTCTAACAAGGCATGCGTTCCAATTAAAATATCTAAACTACCATTTTCAAGTTCTTCGTGGATGATTTTTCTATCTGAAGTTTTAGTTGAACCAGTTAATATTTTTATTTTGATATTGAGTTCTTTAGCTAATTCAGTAATTCCGTTAAAATGTTGATTGGCTAAAATTTCTGTTGGCGCCATTAAGCAACTTTGAAAGCCATTATCTTTTGCCAAAAGCATGCACATTAAAGCCACAATCGTTTTTCCAGAACCTACGTCACCTTGAAGTAAACGATTCATTTGAGCATTGCTTCCTAAGTCGTTTCTAATTTCTTTTAATACTCGTTTTTGGGCATTGGTTAAATCGAAAGGCAAATGATTTTTATAGAAATTATTGAAGTTTTCACCCACTTTTTCAAACGGCATTCCTTTGATTTTGTGTTTGCGAATGAGATTTTTCGTAATCAATTGCAATTGAATGAAAAACAACTCTTCAAACTTCAATCGAAATTGCGCTTTTGCCAATAAATCTTGACTTTTCGGAAAATGAATATTGAATAACGCGGCATTTTTTGGAATCAATTTCAATTCGTCTAAAAGATAATTGGGCAGGTTTTCCGAAAACAAAGCTTGGGTTTCCACAAACAATTGTTGCATCATTTTATTGATGACTTTATTCGAAATCCCTTTATTGGCTAATTTTTCGGTACTTGGATAAACGGGTTGCATTGCCGAACGAAGACTGGCTTTGTGTTCATCTAACAATTCCATTTCGGGATGCGCCATATTGAAAGTAGAGCCAAATTGGGAAACTTTTCCAAAAATCACATACGGAATATTGATTTTGATACTTTCTCGAATCCATTTTTGACCTTGAAACCATACGAGTTCCATTTGACCAGTCTCGTCAACAAAAGTGGCAACTACTCTTGATTTTCCTTTGCCTTGTTCAACGGTTTTAATATTGATGATTTTTCCAACAATTTGAACTTCTGAATTGCTGTTTTGTAGTTCGTTAATCTTGTAATAACGCGTTCTATCGATATAGCGATTGGGAAATAAATTCAGTAAATCTGCGTACTTATAAATGCCCAACTCCTTGCGCAATAAATCGCCACGTTGTGGACCAACGCCTTTGAGATATTCTATGGGAGTTTCGAGTAGATTCATTTATTATTATTTGTCGTAGTGACAAGTCGTGACTTGTCTGTACTTATGTGTGGATTCAAAAGCGAAGATAGTTTATAATTTGTTAATTTAAAAAGGAGAGAATTTGAAAATGTTTATATTCGTACCTTATTAAATTCTATTAAGATGTTTCGTATTCTTTTTTCTTTATTATTTGTAAGTCTTTCATTTGCCCAACAAACGAATAAAGTTGATTTTATAAAATGTGATGCTTCAGTTTCTCCATATGCCTCAGAAAAATCAATTTATGGTGATGTTGTTTATGAATTTAAAGTAAAAAAAGCAATCGATACCATTAAAATTGATGCTAAAAGCATGGAATTTTCAAGGGTTATGATCAATGGAAAATCTGTGAATTTCAAAAACTCAGGAAAAGCATTAAATTTATTTGAAGGATTTAAAAAAGGAAAGAACAAACTAACTTTCAGATATTCAGCAAAACCGAAGCAAACTCTTTATTTTACAGGTCAAGATGAAAATTTACAAATTTGGACACAAGGTCAAGGACGCTACACTAGTCATTGGTTGCCAAGTTTTGATGATGTGAATGAAAAGGTAACTTTTAATATTTCAGTTGAATTTAGAAATGTTTTCCCAGTGATTTCAAATGGTGCTTTTATTTCAAATAAGTACAATTCGAAAGGAAATTTAATTACTTGGAATTATCAAATGCAAAAACCAATGTCGTCATACTTAGTTATGCTAGCCATAGGAAACTTTGCAAAACAAACATCAACAACTAAATCAGGAACGCCATTAGAATTTTATCTGGATAAGAAAGATGTTTCTAAATTTGAACCCACGTTTCGTTATTCCAAAGAAATGTTTGATTATTTGGAGCAAGAAATAGGAGTGAAGTATCCTTGGGGCATTTACCGCCAAGTTCCGGTTCGGGACTTTTTATATGCGGGAATGGAAAATACGACTTCTACCATTTTTTCACAAGATTTTGTAGTCGATGAAATAGGGTTTAACGATAGAAATTATGTCAATGTCAATGCACATGAATTAGCACATCAATGGTTTGGGGATTTGATTACGGCTCAATCTGGTAAACATCATTGGTTGCAGGAAGGTTTTGCGACTTATTATGCGTTATTAGCAGAACGTCATTTATTTGGAGATGATTATTTCTACGAAGAATTAAACGATTATGCCGAACAATTAAAACGTGCTTCCAAAACCGATACAATTCCAGTGATGAATGAAAAGGCTAGTTCGTTATCGTTTTACAAAAAAGGCGCTTGGGCATTACATGTAATGCGAGAAGACATTGGTGCAAAGAATTTCCAAAAAGCGGTAAAAAAGTATTTAAAGAGATACCAATACAAAAACGTAAACACGGATGATTTCTTGAAAATTGTGAAACAAGTTTCGGGTTATGATGTGGAGAATTTTAAAAAGGTTTGGTTAGAAAAGTCAGGATTTGAAATGGAAATCGCTCAAAAATATCTGTCTAAAAATAAATTCATTCAAGACTATTATGCTTTGAAGAAAAGTAAAAAATCATTAGCTGAATTGACTGAAATTTTAAAATCAGACGCATATTATCCAATCAAACAATACATTGTATATCAAACGCGAAATATTCCTTTCGAAGAACGAAAAGTAATTTTAGAAACTGCTTTAGCCACAAATAATATTTTAGTTCGAAGAGCCGTTGCAGAATCAACACCTGTAATTCCAGAAGCTTTTAAATTGCAATATGAAACGTTGTTGAATGACAATTCATATCAAACTAAAGAAATTGCTTTAACTAATTTATGGAAAAACTTTCCAGATGACCGTTTGCGTTGTTTAGAACAAACAAAAGAGATTGTTGGGAACAATGATAAAAGTTTCCGTCTAACTTGGTTAGCTTTAGCAATGAATACCGAAAATCTTCCAGAACAAGTAAAAGCTACTTCGTATAATCAATTGTTGGATTTTGCTTCTGAAAACTACGAAAGTTCCGTTAGACAAAACGCTTTAGAATTGCTATTGCAACTAAATCCAAATGATGAAAAAGTAATTGAATTATTGTTTAAAGCAACTGTACATCACAAATGGCAGTTTACCAAATTTGCTAGAGATAACATTCGCTTATTATTCAAAAAACAAGAATACAGAACAATAGTTGAAAAAATAGCAGCAACTTCGGATGAAACCATGAAAGAGTTGTATTTGAAATTTTTAAACGAAAAATAAAAAAGTCCCGATTAAATCGAGGGCACTGAAAAACATCGACTATTTTGATTAGTGCCTTTTTTAGTCAATAAAAAAACGCTTGTAACAGGATTTTAAACATCCGTTATAAGCGTTTTTCTTTTTGCAACTGTTTTTTATTGTAGTTTGTATAAGTTTGTTTTTGGCTTTTACAGGTTGTT
>NZ_JAYRPD010000032.1:0-3310 GCF_041911335.1 Flavobacterium sp. | reverse complement strand
GTGAGGGAAGAGAAAATCATTCCTACGCCTAAAGCAAAAAGTGCCATCAATAAAATTAATACAGGGGTAAACAATATCCAAAGATTGGGTTGTATGCTTTGTGCTACAAAGGTGTAATATAGAACTACCAAAATAAAAAGGGCAAACTGCACTGCAAACTTCAATAAACTAGAAGCGACTATAGACAGTGGCATAATGAGTCTAGGAAAATAAACTTTCCCAAAAATCGAAGCATTGGCGGTGAAAACAGATGATGTTTTGGTGAGGCTTTCTGAAAAATAATTCCAGATGGTGATGCCCGCCAAATAAAAAGCCAACTGCGGAATCCCGTCTGTAGAGAGTTTGGCAATATTCCCAAAAAGGATAACAAAAATAAGCGTGGTAAGCAGTGGCTGCACGATGAACCATAACGGCCCAAGAATGGTTTGCTTATAAAAAGTGATGAAATCTCTTTTTACGAGCATGAACAGCAAGTCTCTGTAATGCCATATTTCCCTGAAATTAATGGCAAAAAGAGAGGACTCTGCTTTTATTTCTTCAGTCCACATTTGTTTGGGTTCCTTCATTTTTCAGAAAATTATTTTAAGAAAATATCTTTTTGTACCAAGGTTTCTTATCCGTGTCTGCGGTATAAGAATATCCGTAACCGTATTTATATCCGTAGCCATATTTATTGCTGTAGGTAAGATTTAGGTAGCTTACATCATTCAGCACAATAGCCATTTTTCCTTTGGCGTGGTCTCTAGATACCTGATTCGCAAATCCTATCATCTCCTTATCGGTATATTCTGAGCGCATTAAAAATAACAACACATCTGCATATTTGATTAAGTTATAGGTATCTCCTACCATGAGCATAGGCGCTGAGTCTATGACCACATAATCAAAATGCTGCTGTGCATAGTCTAACAAGTCTGCAAATTTTTCACTTTCTAAAAGTTCATTAGGATTGGGAGCAATGGCTCCTGAGTGAATGAGCTTAAGGTTTGGATTAATGGCAGATTCTGAAATAAATCTCTCAGGCTGTGCAGCATAATTGCTTAAGAATTCTGAAAGTCCCTCTCCTTTGAGGTGCATAAATTGTTTGAGCTGAGGATTTCGGATGTCTGCTCCTACTAACAATACTTTTTTGCTTTGTGCCAAGGTAAGTGCTGTATTTACTGAAATGGTGGTTTTCCCTTCTCCTTTAATAGAAGAAGAAATGAGGATAACGGGACATTTATTTTCTTTGTTAAAGAAATATTTTACATTAGAATAGAGAATTCTAAAAGATTCTGCAAAAGCTGAGAGGTCGTTCTTACCGATAATGTTTTCTACCCCTTTCGGTATATTGGGAATTTCTGCTACTACAGGTATGTCTTTTACTGAGTCTAGTATGTCTTCTTTTGTATGAATGTAGGTATCTAATGCATTCTTGACAAAGAAAAATAATAAAGGTAACAATAACCCTAGTGCATAGGCATACAGCATAATTTTGCTTGCGTTGGGTGATACTACCCCTGTCGTATAAGCAGGGTTAAGGGTTTTCACTTTTGGTGTGGTTACTGCCAAAGCCATAGAAATCTCTTCGTTTTTCTGAAGTAGGTAAAGATACAGCGCTTCTTTAATTTTCTGTTGGCGGTCTATGTTTTTAAAGAAATTTTCTTGCTCTGGAAACATAGACATTTCTTGTTTGTATTTAGAGATTTTGCCTTGTTGATACCCTAAGTTCGTAGATATTACTTCTTTGGATTTATTCAAACTTTCTCTAATGAGACTTTTGAGCTGAGACAAATCTTTATTGAACTGCACAATCATAGGATTGGCAGGTGTGGCTTGTCTAAGGGTTTTATTTTTTAAGAGGAGCAATTCATTATATTGGGTGATTAAGCCTTCAGCAGCATTAGGCACCCCAATATTGGTAGGAAGCAACTGATCATTGGGCGCATTGACCATTCTGAGTACTGCATTTACCATCTCTAGTTGAGAAGCGAGTTCTAGTGTTTTTTGGGTTCCCTCATCTAAACCTTTGATGCTAGATTGTGCCTGCGTTTCTATATCAAAAATCTGGTTGGATCTTTTATAATTGGTTTTCTTCCCTTCAATGTTAGACAGCTCGCTGGTAATGAGTTGCAGCCTTTCATTGATAAAAGCAGCAGAGTTACGAGCTTCTAACTTTTTGTCATTGTCTGCATCTAGATTATATTGCTTTATTAATTCATTGAGAATATCTTCTGACTTTTGTGGGATTTCACCTCTGTAGAAGAGGTCCATGATATTGGTATCTGTATTGAGATTGGTTACCGTGATGGCTCCCTCTAAACCTGCCGCTATATTCTTGTAGTTGAAAAAATTTACATTGATATAGTCTTGGTAATTTATCCCTTCAACTTTAGAAATTTTTACTATCCCAAATCCTAAGTCATAAGGAACATCAAAATAATAAGATTTAGGATTCTTGCCTTCTAGATTTGCAAGCAGAAATCTCTTATTGTCTAAAGCTTTAATTTTATATGAAGCCCCTCCGAAATTTTTTTCGTCTTTTAGCGCAATAATCTCCCCTCGAAAAGGGCTTAATTCATATAATTCTATTTTCTTGATTTTGGCTTCTTGAACAAAGGTTACATCTAGATTAAGATGCTTCACCACTTTATTTAAAATGGGTTTAGACTTCATGAGGGCTATTTCATCTGAAATGGGATTTTTGGCGATCCCTCCTGTTCCCATGTTTTGCAAATCATTGAGCCCAATAACGCCTTTACTTTTTTTGGTAGAGTTATTAAAATATACTGATGCTTGGGAGCTGTAGATAGGAGTGGTATATCTCAGGTATATTTTTGCTGCTATGGCAAAAAGAACAAAAGAGAGTACAAACCAATACCAAACCCTTACGTATTTAAAGATTTCTTTTTTAATATTGAGCTTTTTAGCTCTTTGTGGTAGAGAAGATTGTATGGGCTGAAGCGTTTCCATTTTAATTTTTTATAAAATTATATGCCGCAAATAAAAGTCCTAATACTCCAGAATAGGTTAGGATTTTACTTAAAATAGGGGTTTTGTTTGCAGCAATCTGTGCATCTCTGTTTGGAAGAGCATACAAGATATCATTATTTTGGATATAATAATATGGAGAATTAGATAGGTTATAATCTGTAAGGTCTAAAGTAATGGTTTGGTCTTTGCCATCTATATTTCTAATTAATCTAATATTTTTAAGGTCTGCATTTTCATTCGTTCCTCCGCCAATAGCCACTGCTTGTAGTATGTTTAGTTTTTCATTGGTATAAGGTTTTTGCCCTTTTGTAGCAAATTCTCCCAAAAAAGTTATCTT
>NZ_JAYRPD010000031.1:0-40199 GCF_041911335.1 Flavobacterium sp. | reverse complement strand
TATGATGTTGAAAAAAGCATTTAAAAAAATACCAAATAATACTAATTTAACTCTTCACTCTGACCAAGGTTGGCAATATCAAATGAAACAATATCAGTATTTATTAAAAGAAAAAGGAATTATACAAAGTATGTCAAGAAAAGGAAATTGTTTAGATAATGCTATTATTGAAAACTTCTTTGGAACATTAAAATCTGAACTTTTTTATATAAAAAAGTTCAGAACAATAGAAGAATTAAAAAACGAAATCAAACAATATATAGACTACTATAACAACGATAGAATTAAATCAAATTTAAACAAAATGAGCCCGATTAAATATCGAGCTCACTATTATCAAAATTAATTATAAATTTGTCTAAACTTTTGGGTGCAGTCTATTACGGCTCTTTTTTTATTTCTTATTCTGTTGATTAAATTCTTTAAACAACTCTAATAAATTCATAATTGATTTTATCAAGTCGTTTGTTTCAAGAAGTAAAGAGAAATACAATTTACTGTTTTTAGGACTGGTTTCAGTAGTTCTAATTCTAGTAATCTGTTTTGTGATTAATTCAGAAACAGTATCAAGGAACGCTTTTTTATCTCTTAAAATCTCATCCAATTTAGAAAAATCTTCTGTTGTAAAACTCTCTTCTAAACGACCGAACAATTCTTGCAATTGCGTATCAACAGTTTTAAGATCTCTGATTTGATTGAATTTTAATTTCTTGTGATTGTTATTCACATGAGCATGACTGCTAGTCGTAATAAAGTCGATTGACTGAACCATATCTTGTAAATACCCTAAAATTAAAATATAGAACTTACTTGCTTCAACCGAATTTTCATCTAAATTCTTTATGAAGTAGAAAACATTACTTTTTAACTCATCAATCTCTTTTTCAAGTTTTTTAAGCGACTTTTTATTCTCTTTCAGTTTCGCCAAATCTTGTAAACCTAAATTATCAACAACATTTGAATATAAGGCGCTAGTTTTTCTTAACACTTTAGAAATTTGAGAAGAACTTTCTGTAATCATTTCTTTTAATGTTACGATGTCTTCTTTTCTTAATTTCTTAATTTCCTCTTCTTCTTTAACTTTCTTTTTGTGAATTTGGTTACTTCTGTAGAAGAAAATTGCCACAATAATCATGAAAGCAAAGAACGCAAACACCTCACCAATGAATAACACAAAAGCAATAATTGCAGATGATAAGAATGCTGCTAAAGCCGTTACAAACCAACCACCAATCACATTGAAAACTCCAGCTACACGATAAACAGCACTTTCTCTATCCCAAGCTCTATCAGCGAAAGACGAACCCATTGCCACCATGAATGTAACATAAGTTGTTGATAATGGTAATTTCATCGAAGTTCCGATAGAAATCAAAATAGAAGCCACAATTAAGTTTACAGAAGCTCTAACCATGTCAAACATAGGTTGTTCATCTCTTTTTCCTGTATATTCAGGCTGAACAAACTGAGCGTCTAATTTCTTCTGTAACGATTTTGGTAAAATAAAACTAATGATATTTCCAAGATACATGAATCCTCTAACAATGTTTCTTGAAAGTGTATTAGCGTTATATTTTTCGTTTCCTTCTCCTTGACGAGACAAATTCTGCTCAGTTTCAATAACCGATTTAGCTTTTTTAGATGTCCATAATGTATACACCATAATTACACCTGCCATTGCTAAAAAGATGAAAGGAGCTGGTAAATTTTCTTTTTCCAAACCAGACATCATAAATTCAGTTGCTCCAACAGTTTGTCCTGGCGCAGCCCAAATTTCAAAAGCTTGATAAGCCGCAATTGGAACACCAATGAAGTTAACTAAGTCATTACCCGCAAATGCAAGTGCTAATCCAAAAGTCCCAACAATAATAATGAATTTAAAAACACTGAATTTAAAAACACTAATTAATAATTGACAAACAATTGTCCATAGAATTAACGAATATGAAATAATTGTAAACGGACTTTCTTTAATAAAATCTTTCACTTCTGAAGGTACAAATGTGATTGATTTCAATCCTTTTACTAAAATAAAGAAAGTAATCGCTGTCATAGCAACTCCACCGAAAAGAGCTGCTACATACTTATATCTTTTTTCAATATGGAAAGTAAAAATTAACCTTGAAACATATTGTACTAACGAACCTAAAGCAAAAGATAATGCTACAGAAAGTAAAATACTATAAACAATTTCTGAAGCCTTTTCAGTATTTATGTAATTCCCAAGAGTATCAAAACCATCACCACTTACATAAACTTTGTAAACTGCTAATACTACAGAAGCCCCTAACAAAGAGAAAATAATTGAAACCGTAGTTGATGTTGGCAATCCAAGCGTATTGAAAACATCGAGCAACAATACATCTGTAATCATTACGGCTAAAAAGATGACAATTACATCATTGAAACTGAACATACTTGGTGTAAAGATTCCGTTTCGCGCAATTTCCATCATACCGTTAGAATAAAGTGCTCCAACAGCAACACCTAAACTCGCTACTATCATAATGGTTTTAAACGAAACCGCTTTTGAACCAATAGCTGAGTTTAAGAAATTAACCGCATCATTACTTACTCCTACCATTAAATCGGTAATTGCAAGGATGGCTAATGCAATTAACATTATAATATAAATTTGCTCCATTTTTTTATGAATTAATTTTGGTGCAAAATTCCTTTAAGAAATTTAGATTTACGTTAATTTAATGTTATCAATTAAAACAAAAACAATTATTTAAAATAATTTTCTTAACTTTAATTTAATATTAAAATTTATTTCTATGGCGGTATTAAAAGTAATTGAAGTATTGTCTAGTTCAACTTTAAGTTGGGAAGACGCAACAAGAAAAGCTGTTACACAAGCAGCAAAGTCTTTAAAAAACATTAG
Organism: Flavobacterium sp.; assembly: GCF_041911335.1. GTDB lineage: Bacteria > Bacteroidota > Bacteroidia > Flavobacteriales > Flavobacteriaceae > Flavobacterium. The sequence goes on along the minus strand of NZ_JAYRPD010000031.1, from coordinate 37,312 downwards.
ATCAGTTTATGTTCAAGATCAAAGTGCTTCGGTCAAAGATAATGAAATAACTGAATTCAGGGTAAATTTAAAAATCACATTTGAAATTGAATAACTCATAAAGCGCCAAATAAACAGGCGCTTTTTATTTTTCTATGTTTTTTGCGATTAATATCTTTGTAAAAAAAAAGATATGACGCCAATTGAAATTCAAAATTACTTCGAAACCATTAAAAAACTAATCTTAGAGTATTCTCCAAAATTTGTTGTAGCAATATTAATTTTATTAATTGGGCTCTGGGGAACAAGTTTTATCACCAAAACAGCAAAAAAAATAATGGTAAAACGTAATGTAGAAGTTACGCTTTCAACTTTTATTGGAAATCTCATTTTTTGGACACTTCGCATTTTACTTTTTGTAACTGTAATTTCTAAACTTGGAATAGAAACATCTTCTTTTGTTGCTGTTCTTGGAGCCGCTGGTTTAGCAATTGGCTTATCCTTACAAGGTTCGCTTTCTAATTTTGCTGGTGGAATTTTAATTATTTTATTCAAACCATTTAGAATTGGCGACTTCATTGAAGCACAAGGTGTTTTAGGAACTGTCAAAGACATCAAAATATTTTCTACAGTTATCACGTCGCCAGATAACAAACAAATTGTTATTCCTAATGCTGCTTTATCAAATGGAGTTATAACCAACTACACTGTTAATGGAATCAGAAGAGTTGATTTAGTAATTTCTGTAGATTACGCAACTGATTTACAATTAGCTAAAACGACCTTAGAAAACATATTAAAATCAATTCCCGAAGTTTTATCAGAACCTGAAGCAGCCGTTTTTATTAATAATTTAGCAACGAGTTCAATTGATTTTGCCGTTAGACCTTTTACAAAAAACGAACATTTCTGGAAAGTTAAATCTGATGTTTTAGAGAAAACAAAAAGAACATTTGACGAATTAGGAATTGAAATCCCTTACCCACACCAAGTGGAAATTCACAAAGAATAACTTTATTTACTCAAAACAAAATCTTTCAAATAATAAGGTTCAAAATAAGCGACATCAACAAAGTCGCTTTTTTTGTATTTCTCAAATGACAATTCGCTCATTTCTTTAGCTGATGGAAATATAATATTTGAATGAAATACAAATTTATCATCTGTTAAGGTATTTTTGAACTTTTCTGTTCCATCACCAACTAAATGAATTTTCTCTGAAATTTCTTGATACGAAGTTTCATCAATAATTTCGGCTTGCGTATTTCTGATTTGTGTGTAATTTTTATCGTAAATAGCCGTAAAAACTTCCATTCTGCGAGCGTCAATCATTGGGATGATGATTCCGTCTTCAATTTGGATTTGCTTTGCTAAAAGTTGCAATGTATCAATAGCAATCATTGGGATATTCATTGCATAACAAAATCCTTTTGCAGAAGAAACGCCAATTCGTAATCCAGTATAAGAACCCGGACCTTGACTAACCGCTATAGCATTCAAGTCAGAAAATTGCAAATTATTTTCAGCTAGTAATTCTTCGATAAAAACGTGTAATTTTTCGGCATGAGAAAAATTTTGCTCTGCAATTTCTTTGCATGCAATCGTTTTTCCTTCCTTTGCTAAAGCAACAGAACAATTTTTAGTAGCGGTTTCTATATTCAGAATAATAGCCATATTTGGTTTTTTGAATTGCAAAGTTAAGAAGATAAACCCGTAAAAAAAATAAGGCATAGTTTCCTACGCCTTATCTACCCAAATTAACTAATAAGAAATCTAATTCTTACTTTCTTTTTTATCTTTTTTATCCTTTTCAGTTTCTACTCGAACTTTATCATTTGAAACTAAATCTTTTGAAACAGTTGTGTAAGGTCCGATAATGATTTCTTCTCCAGGTTTCAATCCAGAAATAATTTCAATATTGGTATCGTCTTGGATTCCTGTTTTAACTACTCTCAATTTTGCTTTATCTCCAACTTTCACGAAAACACATTCGTATTTTTTATCACTTTTTGGTGCCGTTCCTTTTTGCTCTTGCTCTTTCTTTTCCAATTCTGCAACAATATCTTTTTTAACCGAAGTGGTATCGTCTTTTATTACAACTGCGCTAATTGGCACAGCTACAATGTTTTCTTTACGTTTTGTAATAATATCAACTGTGGCAGTCATTCCTGGTCTAAATGGAGAGAAATTTTCGGGTTTTCCTTCTAATAAATCTTGATACGATTCTTTCAAAATTCTAACTTTTACTTTAAAATTCGTTACCTGATCTGCTGTTAAAGCCGTACTAGCCGAATTTGAAATACTTGTTACAATTCCTTTGAATTCTCTCTTTAAATAAGCATCTACTTCAATTTTAGCAGAATCTCCGATGTTTACTTTTACGATATCATTTTCATTCACATCAACTTCTACTTCCATGTTATTTAAGTTAGCGATTCTTAAAATTTCTGTTCCCGCCATTTGTTGCGTTCCTAAAACGCGCTCTCCTAACTCTACATTCAACAATGAAATGGTTCCATCAGCTGGAGCATAAATTGTAGTTCGTCTTAAATTATCATTAGCTTCTGTAACCGTAGCTGAAGCACTTTTTACTTGATAATAAGCCGATTGTTTATTGGCAACCGCTACTTCGTAAGCTGATACAATTCTGTCCCATTCCGCTTTTGAAATAATACCTTTTTCAAATAATTTTTGATTTCTATCGTAATTTGCTTTTGCTTCTTTAACTTGGGCGTCTGCTTGACTTAAACCTGCTTTTGTTGTAGACATCGAAGCTACAGAACGATTCACACCTGATTCATATAAATCAGGATTGATTCTTACTAACAAGTCGCCTTTTTTAACTTGTTGTCCTTCTTTTATTGGCAAAGCGATGATTTCACCTGAAACTTCGGATGATATTTTTACTTCAATTTCTGGCTGGATTTTTCCTGTTGCCGAAACTGTTTCTACAATTGTAGTTTGCGTTACTTTTGATAATTCAACAATTTTAGATTCATCGTTATTTCCGATAATACCACCTTTTTTAAGTCCAACTAATAACAAGATTAATCCGATTGCACTTCCTAATAAAATGAATATGGTTTTCTTTGACATGACTAGGTTTTTATATTTTATTATTGTTTTTTAATTAATGGAATTCCAAAATAGAATTCTAATATTTTGGTTCTAAAAATGTAATCGTATTTGGTTCTTAATACTTCTGATTGTGCGTTTTCATAAGCTATTGTAGATTGAGAAAAATCAAATGAATTCATTAAACCTACTTCATAACGCTCTTTTGAAAAATTGAACGATTGTTTTCTAGCTTCTAAAGTTTTTTGAGCTGCTTCAAATGATTTTTTAGCATTAATAACATCATTATAAGCTTGATACACATTTCGCTCTAAATCTAACTCAGCTTGTTTCAGCTGAAATTCTGAACGCTCTTGATTAATTTTAGCACGTTGTACTCTTCCTCTTGTAGCAAATCCATTTAAAATTGGAACACTTAACTGTAAACCAACTGCAGTTCCATCAAATAATGACAATTGATCTGCAAAATTAAATGGTGTACTTTCAGACCAGCGTGTATTGTATCCAACAAAACCTGCTAATGTTGGCAAATATGAAGAACGAGAAATCGCAACGTCTTTTTTTGCCACATCAACATTTGACAAAGCTATTTTCACATCTTTAACCGATTCTTTAGCTTTAGCCAAAATAGCCTCCTGTGTTTCATTTGTTATATTAGACATTGGCAAATCAATCAATTCATCTGAAATATCAAACGTAGCATAATCTTCTAACAATAAAGTTTGACACAAGGCAACTTTAGAAATTAAAAGTGCATTTTCAGTACTAATAATTTGTTGTTCTTGAGTAGCATCTGTAGCTTGTAGTTCGTATATATCTCCAGCAGGAAGTGAACCTGCTTCTATTAACTCTTGGGTTCTTTTGATATTTTCTTTGGTAACTAAATTTTGATTTTTTTGAACTTTCAATTGTTCTTTATTAAACAATATTTGTAAGTACGAATTTGCAATTGAAAGAGCAATATCATCTTTCATTTTATCTAAACGATATGTGTTTGCTATCTGATTTAGTTTTGATCGCTGCAATGTTTTCCAATTAGCCAAACCATTAAACAACATTATATTTGAGTTTGCAGAAGCTGAAAACGATTTAAATGTTTGATTTTGAAACTGGTTTGTAACTGGGTTAATACTTGCTCCTGTATTTATACTATAATTTGCATTTCCATTCAGTGTAGGCAAAAAACCACCAATAGCTTCTAGCTTTTCAACATCAGAAGTTTTTAAATCTAATTCGGACTGTTTCACCGAAATATTATTTTTTATAGCATAATCTACACATTCTTCCAAAGTCCATTTTTTACTTTGTGCCGAAAGTTGAAAACCTATCAACAATAGAAAAAAAACTATTTTTTTTGTTATCATTTTATGTGCTTTTATTCTCATTTCTTATAAGACCTCTTTTTCAATATTTTGTTACAGTATATCAATTAAAATTTTACTTTTACATCGAAAATTAGATTTCCTATGAAAACATTTCTTGTAATTTTTGCCTTACTTTTTACCTTGCTTCTAACCATTTCATGTGGTACAGCAAAAAAAATTGAAGCCATAAAACCAGCACCTTCAAACGAAAACCCTGTAGTTTTTAAGAATAAAGTTTCTTTTATTTCAATGCCTGTTGAAATAACATTGAAAGAACTCGAGCAACAACTAAATAAAAATGTAAACGGATTAATATTTAACGATTCTATCTTAAATGATGATAAAACCGAAATGAAAATCTGGAAAACTGCTCCTATTAAACTAAGCGAAAAAAACGGAAACATTATTTCTGAAATTCCACTTAAGATTTGGGCAAAATTTAAATACGGAACTGATTTTATGGGATTAAATGACACTCGTGAAATCAATCTAAATGGAATCATAACTTTAGACAGCAAAACCCATTTAACGAATTGGAAGCTCACCACTACTTCTAAAATAGAAGATTTTGAATGGAGCGAAAGTCCTACGATTTTGGTAGCTGGAAAAAACGTTCCAATTACTTATATCATTAATCCCACATTGACCCTATTTAAATCGAAAATTTCGAAAAAAATTGATGAAGCTATTGACAAAACCTGTGACTTTAAACCTCATGTTTTAGATGCTTTAGACAAATTAAGCAATCCTATTTTAACAAGCGAACAATACGAAACCTGGTTTAAAATGGTTCCTTTAGAACTATATGTAACCGAAGCCAAACTTAGCAAAACTAAAATCATGTTAAACATGGGATTAAAATGCAACATGCAAACTATGGTGGGACAAAAGCCAAAAAGCGGTTTTGATGCTTCAAAAATTGTATTAAAACCTGTTGAAAAAATTCCAGACAATACTACTGTTTCGGTAGTTGCAGTTTCTACTTTTGAAAGCGCTAGTAAAATTGTAACTAAAAATTTTCAGGGACAAGAATTTGCATCGGGAAGTAGAAAAATTGTAGTTCAAAAAGTAGATTTATGGCAAAAAGATGGCAAAATGATTATTGCTTTAGATGTTTCAGGAAGTATTAACGGAACGATTTATTTATCAGGAATACCAAATTACAATCCTATTACAAAAGAAATTTATTTTGACCAAATGGAATACGTTTTAAACACAAAAAGTGTTTTGATGAAATCAGCCAATTGGTTGTTACATGGAACCATTTTAAAAAGTATTCAAGCCAATTGTCGTTATTCGATTAAAGGAAACTTGGAAGAAGGGAAACAAAACATGAAACCTTATTTGAGTAATTATTCTCCGATGAAAGGCGTTTTCGTAAATGGAACGATAAATGATTTCGAATTTGAAAAAGTTGAATTAACCGATAAAGCTATCATTGCTTTTATAACCACAAGTGGAAAAATGGATATTAAAATTGATGGTTTAGAATAAAACAAAAAGTCGTTTCATGTGAAACGACTTTTTTATATCTCTTTTTTCTTTCCGTATTTTAATCTGTAGATAGCAAAACCTAAAATTCCGACTAATATATAGGGAATTGCCATCAAATAAACGATTCCATCATTCACAGCCTCAGCTTGAACGCCTCCTTCTTCACTTTCAAGTGCTGCGCGACACATCGCACATTGCGCTTGAGCAGAAATGCTGATAATGAAGAAAACTATTCCAAAAAAAAACTTTTTCATCTAATTTGCGTAATAAGGAGAAATCATTAAATAAACTATCACACCCGTTACTGCTACATATAACCAAATAGGAAATGTAATTTTTGCAATCTTTTTATGTTTATCAAAGCGTTGCGCCAAAGCTTTCACATAAGTTATCAAAACCAAAGGAATAATGATAATTGACAATAAGATGTGTGAAATCAAAATAAAAAAATACACATATTTAATCATTCCTTCTCCACCAAACTTTGTAGAATCAGAAGTCATGTGATAAGCCACATACATTCCTAAAAAGGCAACCGAACAACCGATAGCCACTTTCATTAAGTTTTCGTGTAATTTTCTGTTTCCATTTTTGATAGCTATTACTGCAGCGACTAATACTACGGCCGTCAATCCGTTAATTGTTGCATAAATTGGAGGTAAAAATGACAAAGGCTGAACATCATAACCTAATTTTCTCAAATTCACACCAAAAAGCAAAGCAACAACTAAAGGAATTGCTACTGATAAAACAACAATTAGTTTGTTATATTTTGTTTCGATATTATTTTCCATAATTATTCTTCTAATAATTTTTTGATATCTTCTTTGATAGCTTCTACTCCTGCAGCATCAAGTCCGTCATAGTATAAAATTGGGTTGCCTTGTGCATCTTTTCTACATCTAATTTTTCCTTCTTTATCAATTAAAGCAAACAATCCTGAATGTTCAAAACCACCAGCAGCTTTATTATTTTCACCTGCGTATAAATTAAAACCTTTATTAGCCAAACTATAAATGTAATCTTTATCACCTGTTAAAAAATGCCAATTATAATGTTTTACTCCCAACAAATCGGCGTGTTCTTTTAAAACTTGCGGAGTATCTTTTGCGGGATCAATAGTTATTGAAGCGATTCCGAAATTTGGATTGCCATAAAACTCGTTCTGCAATTGCAACATACTTTCATTCATTTTCGGACAAATTGTTGGACAAGTTGTAAAGAAAAATTCTACTACATATACTTTTCCTAAATAATCCTTATCAGAAACTGTTTTATTATTTTGGTCCGTCAATTTAAATGTTGGAACAGGTCCAATTTCAACTAAATCTGATTTTTGAAATTTGGCAACAATCTTGGGAATGGCCCAAATTCCGAAAATTAATACTATAAAAGATATTCCGATATATGATTTATTTTTCATCGCTATTACCTATTACTTTTGTTTTTCAATATTCTCTTTGATGTTATCTCTAAAAGCATCTTTTCTAGCATTTTGATTCTTTTTTAAAGCTAATCGATATTCGCGAAGAATAATTTTTACATCATCGGTCATTTCGTTATGCAAATCAGCCGCTGAAATGGTATTGTAACTTTCTTTGTATTCTTCTTCTCCTTTTTTGTTCTTCCCTTTTCTTCCTCGGTGATTCAATTCTTTATCAACAATAATTACTGCAGGCGTTCCTTTGTTTCCATCTAGTTGCCCCATTAGTTTGTAACTATCATAAAACGCTTGAATTTTTTCTGGTGTTGAAAAAACAAAACGCCATCCTTTCATATCACCCGTAATTGGTGCTAGTTCATCAATAATTTGTTGGCATTTTTTCTCATTCCCTATTGGAACCACCATAATCATTTGGAAATCTTTGAAGCCTTTGTATTTATTGTAAATCTTCTGATTTAGATTAAAAAAGTTTCCTCGATTTTCAATTACTTTATCTCCAACAAAACCAAGTACCGTAATTTTACCTTTCATCGATTCTTTTGTTCCATCTAAACTAGACCAATCCATTGGAATGTCTTGATTGTTCTTAGAAAGCGTGGGTAAAAATAAAGAATTGTGAGAAGCCGTTGAAAACACCAAATAAATGGCAATTGGCAGTACAAAAAGAGATATAAGGACTATTTTATTTTTCATCAGAAAGGTCAGATTATGTTCCTACAAAAGTAAAAAAAATCCCGATGTAAATCGGGATTATATATGAGAAACAAGTGTTAAAATATCCACTTTAAATGTCCTGTTTTGAAAACTTCGTAAACGTAATTTCCTTCTACTAATAAAATGAAAGATAAATATAAAATTAAGAATACAGCTGTCCAAACCACAGATCTTCTGAACCATTTCTTTTCACCTTCCATGTGCATGAAAGCCCAAGTAATATAATATGCTTTAACGATAGTTAAGATAATGAACAACCAATTCAGTAAATTCATTCCTAAGAAATTATTGAAGAATAACGATTTTGGTTTGTAAATACCAAATATAACCTCAACAATAGTTACCACAGATAGGATTCCAAAAACTACCCAAATTCTTTTTGTATTTGATTCGTGTGCGTGTGCCATGATATACTTTTATTATATGATTATACTAAATAGAAGAAAGTAAATACAAATACCCACACTAAATCGACAAAGTGCCAGTACAATCCAACTTTTTCAACCATTTCGTAACTTTTTCTTTTCTCGTAAGTACCTAATAACACATTAAAGAAAATGATGATATTAATCAATACTCCAGTGAATACGTGGAATCCGTGGAAACCAGTAATAAAGAAGAAGAAGTTTGCAAATAATTTATGACCGTATTCGTTTCTAACTAGGTTAGCTCCTTCTACAACATATTTAGCTTCTTCTAATCTTTTTAAAGATTCTGCTCTTGATAAAACTGTTTTATGTTTTTCAGCGTTAATTAATTCAGAACGAACTAAAATCGATTCATCAGCTTTGAAACCTTGAACTACTTCATTAACTGAGTATGTTGGCAAAGTTGCTTCGCTCATAAACCAAACTCCATCATTTCTATCTAATTGCTCTCTTGCTTCTGGCAATGTTGCAGCAAAGTCAGCTAAAGCAACTCTTTTGTAAGTTCCATCTTCTTGTTTTTTAACAAACTGTAAAATTGAACCTCCATTAGTTTCTACTGCACCATATTCACCTTTAATGAAGTTTTTCCATTCCCAAGCTTGAGAACCTAAGAAGATAAAACCACCAATGATAGTTAAAAACATGTAGAAAGCTACTTTAGTTTTTTTCATGTGATGACCTGCATCAACAGCTAAAACCATAGTAACTGAAGAGAAAATTAAGATAAAAGTCATTAACGCTACATAGTACATTGGTGCATTTACACCGTGTAAAAATGGAAAGTGGTTAAAAACCTCATCGGCGATAGGCCAAGTTTCAATAAACTTAAATCTTGAAAAACCATACGCAGCTAAGAAACCAGAAAAAGTTAATGCATCTGATAAGATGAAATACCACATCATCATTTTACCATAGGTTGCTCCTAATGGTCCTGGACCTCCGTCTAAAGCGTGTTCGTTCGAAATAACTGTCGCTCCCATAAATTTTTTAATTGTTAAAAAGTTCCCAAATTTATTATTTTTTTTCTATTTGAAAAAATAGAAAAATAAAAACAAATAAACCCAAATAAAATCCATAAAGTGCCAATACATCGCACTTAGCTCTATACCAAGGGTTTGAGCCGAATTGTATTTTTGTTTATAATGATTATAAATTACCACCAAAAGCGATATTATACCTCCCAAAAGGTGCGCAATATGAACCAAAACAGCAATATACAAGAACGAAGTAGTTACATTACTTTCACTTCCTGTAAAGAAATAGCCGTTTTCAATAACTTGCCCAAATCCTTTAAATTGTAATACTATAAATGCAATTCCAAGCGCTAAAGTAATCAATAAAAAGGCAGTAGCACCATTTCTATTGTCTTTTTTTGTCGCTTGTAAAGCTAAATAAAATGTAAAACTACTCACCAACATAGCTACCGTACTGATAACGAATGCAGAGGGCAATACGAAATCTTTTAACCAATCCGGTCTTGACTTACTTACTACATACGCACTTGTTAGTCCAGCAAAAATCATACAGATGCTAATCATACCAAACCAAAGTAGCATTTTGTAGGTTCTGCCTTTGCGAGCTTGTTCTTCTTCCAAAGTCATTCTATTTTCCATAACTATCGTAAAAATTTATCTATAACATATATTATTTGCAACAACGAAATATACGAAACACTAACAATCATTAATTTTCTTGCCGCTTTTGCATCCATTTGTTTGTGCAATTGTACCGCATAAAACAACATCCATAATCCTAACAAAAATACGATTACCGCTGCAGTTTTCGATAAAATCAAATTACCGGTAAATCCGAAAGCTGGAATTATTGAAGCTAAAATCATCCAAATCGTATACAAAATAGTTTGAAGTGCAGTTTTTTTATCGCGTTCTCCTGTTGGCAACATAAAGAACCCAGCCTTTTTGTAATCGTCATACAAGAACCAACCGATGGCCCAAAAATGTGGAAATTGCCAGAAGAATTGAATAATAAATAACGTTCCAGCTTCAATTCCGAATTGACCTGTTGCTGCCACCCAACCTAACATAAAAGGAATAGCTCCAGGAAAGGCTCCAACAAAAACAGAAAGCGGCGTTAACGTTTTTAATGGTGTATACAAACTCACATACATGAAAATCGAAATCGCGCCAAACATAGCGGTTTTAGGATTTACATTGTATAAAATAGCCAATCCTAAAATGGTTAAAACGCAACCTAATATAAAAGCATTTTGCTTTGTAATTCGACCAGAAGGTAATGGACGATTTTTAGTTCGGTCCATTTTGGCGTCTAATTCAATTTCGATGATTTGATTGAAAACATTTGAAGCGCCCACCATGCAATAACCCCCAACAATTAATAGCACTAAAACTAGCCATTGAAAAGGTTGTTCCCCATTAAATCCTAACAAATAACCTGCAATGGTAGAAACCACTACACTAATAGATAAGCGTGCCTTTGTAATTTCTACAAAGTCTTTGTAAAGAGATTTTTTAATTTGAGGTTGTGTATTTGTGTCCACTTTAGTGTTTTTCGCTGTGAAATTGCGCGCAAAGATACGATATGAAAATTAGAATTTAGAATTTAGAATTTAGAAAATTAGTTAAATCTATTAATAATCAAAATACCAGTTAAATAAATCGCTTCTTAGTCCAATTGAAAACCAAGTTGTGTTTGATTTTACAGTTGCAGCAGTTTCAGCAGTTGGATCGAAATTTCTGAACATAACATTTCCAAAAACTTTTAAATTTGAAGCTGGATTAACCAAATACCCTACTTGTAAATCAGCAATCATAACTGTTGTTTTATTTCCTTGTGCAATCGAAACCCCGGTATCGTAAGGGCGATTATCGTCGTAATCTAAATAGATATTTCCCCCATAATTAAAGTTGTCAGTTCCGTTGTTGAAATCAAATCCGCGTTGACCGTAAATAAATTTCGCATCGGCAAAATATCTTCCTTTGTAATAACGCGCAATGGCTACGAATTCTCTAAAATTAGCTCCCCATAAATGCCCCATACTTTGATTATTGTGACCGTAATTTGTCAAAGGATTACTGTGTGAATACACATAAGGTCGAACTTGATTGTATTCTACTTGAAGCAATAAATTCTTTATTTTGAAAGCATCATAATATTTAGCACCAATTTGGTATGCAAATTTATTTCTCCAACTTTGATTGCTTTCTTTAACATCTCCAATTGCAAATTCATCAATTAAAAATTGTCCGTAGAAATTAATGCTGTTGTTCCATTTGTATTTTGAAGTTAATCCTAGCAATGCATTTCCTGTTTTAGACGATGAGCCAAACTCAACCGTTCTGTAAAAAATTAATGGATTCACAAAATTGAAATCGAAACCTCTATCATTAGTATTAGTCCAAACTACATTTTCAAAGAAACCTAAATTCCATCTTTTAGTTACATTCCAACTTAAATAATGACTTGCCATGTATTTTGTAGCGTAAGTTCCATCAACAGTTGCCAAATCACGTACATCTTTTAGCCACATATAAGTGTTGGTGTATTTAATTTTCCAAAAAGTAGTATTGATTTTAAAATACGGATATGGGCTTGCACCATCACTTTGTAATAAAGAACGATATCCATCTCCTAAGAAATTTCTACCATATCCTAACTGAAGGTCGATAAATTGATTTGGTTTGTACTTAATATTTGCTTCTGCTAATGGAAAATCATAAGCATCGTCTTTAAAACGTTTTGCAATTCCTATTCCTGGAATAATCGCTGGATTTCCACCTGACGGTTTGATACTTTCAGCATAAGCATTATAATAATCAGCAAAACGTCCTTGACTTTCGTAGATTGAAGTTGTAAAAGTTAACTGTTTACCAAGTCCTCCATTCACAATTAAACCTCTAGTATTTACAAATGTATTAGAAGCTTCACTTTCGGTATCTTTTCCTACTCTAAAATCAAAAATTGGATTTAAGGTAAACCAATATTCTTCTCCTTGAATTGCAATTAAATTTTCGTTCCATAATTTTCTTCCCCACCATGATTCTTTTTGCTTTAAAAAGGCCTTGTTTACGGTTTCGAAATCATAATATTTTGCTACTTCATCATACGAATAAGGCTTTGAAGCCGTGTGATTATTTGTCCCCACTTGATTCATTAAAGCATCAAAAACACCATAATTTTGATGTGAAAATGCTACAACTCCAGAACTCTTGAATTGTGGATTTTCAAATGGTTTATATTTAATTTCATCGTATTCTGACAATTCTTTTTTATTGTCTATTAAAGTTGTATTTGTTTTCGCATACTTAGTAGCTTCGTTTTCTTCTTTTACAGTTGGAGCAACTAAAGGAATATTAATTTTGATTGAGAATTTTGCATACGTAGGTCTTCCAGAAAAAGTAGCTGGCGTAATTTTTGGCAAAGATTCAAAAACACGATTAGCTTCTTTTTTTAATGACTCGTGAGCAGCGTCGGTATACAAAACCTTGAAATTTCCGACAGTATCCACTTCGAAAACAGCGATTACCGTTCCTTTGTAATTTTGCTCTTGAAGCTCTTGTGGCACTTTAAAATTATTGTAGAAATAATTTTGAAGAGTATTGTAAAAACAAGATTCTTGTTGGTTACCAATGGCATTTACGCAATCAGGAAATTTTGGAAATTGTTCGTTTGACGAATTTTGAGCAAAAGTCGTAAATCCGAAAACCAACAACAGTAAACTATATATTTTTCTCATAAGATATTTTTAATAATCACTATTTGAAATTTCGCCATTTGCAATTGCTTTAGCAGCTGAAGTTCCAATTCGTTTTACGCCTAATTGAACCATTTCTACAGCTTCATCATAGGTTCTTACTCCACCTGCAGCTTTAACGGATAGCGGACAAGAATTTTCAAGCATTAATTTAATAGTTGGAACTGTAGCTCCATTTGGAACACCCTCTGGCGTTTTATAAAAACCTGTTGATGATTTTACAAATACCTTATCGTATTCTTTTTCGCTGAAATTAGCAATCACCACATTCTTAATTAATGCCGATAATTGCACAATTTGATGATTATCTAAAGCTGCTACTTCAATAATCCATTTTACTATTTTATTATGTGCTAAGCCTAATTTAGTTCCTTGTAAAACTTGTTCTTTTACAATATCAATTTCACCTCTTTTAAAAGCTTCATAATCTACAACATAATCTAAATCATCAACACCATTTTCTATAGCTTGTTTAGCTTCCTCTAATTTATCTTCTAAAGTTCCATTTCCAAATGGAAAATCGATAACCGTTCCAATTGTAACTTTTGAATTAGCCTCATGAATCATTTTTCTTGCCATAGCAACTTTGTCTGGTCGAATCATGATTAATTTAAAATCATTATCAATGGCTTCTTGAATACAATTTTTCACAACTTCAGTATTTTCTTTTTCAGAAAGATTCGCCTGAGCTGCAGTTTTAAGATAGGTTGAGTCTAAATATTGTTTGATGTTCATTTCAAAAAGAATTATATTGTGTAAAAATAAAAAAATCCCATCGAAATGGGATATTTTATAGTAATTATATTTATTTATTTCATTCTGAATCCAACTGGAATACTGTATTTGATTTTAACAGGTTTATCAGCATGTGTTGCAGGGATAAGCTTTGGGATTTTTCTAACTGCTCTTTCAGCAGCTTTTTGCATATCAATTGTAGCTCTTTTATTATCTAAAGCTTTAACATTTGTTATCATTCCTTTTTCATCAATAACAAACTCTACCAAAGCTACACCTTGTCTCCCTTTTTCTAAATCATTATCTGGATACACAAGATATTTTGTGATTGCTTTCGCCATTTGCTCATCAAAACATGCTTTTTGATTAACTCTACTCAAACCTTTACAAGCCTCAAACATTGGTAAATTATCAACAGAATAAGGAGTAAACTCTTTAGGCAACTCTTCTTTCCCATCTCCATTATCTTTAGGGTCTCCTGTTGGAATTGTATTTGAATTATTGTTTTGATTATCCGGATTCTCTTGAGGTGCTACTTTAACACTAGTATCATCTTTTTTGGGCTCTTCTTTTGTAGGCTTAAAAACATCTGTAACTCTAGTAACTTTGACAATAACCGGCTTACTTACTTCTTGTTTTGTTACAGGAGCTGGATTATAAACAAATATTGGCTCCGAATAAATCCCAGTATCAGGAACATGACTAAAAGGTTTTGACACATCCTTAAAATTAAATTCTAAAATAAAAAGCACAACTAACATGGTTGCAATTAAACCAACTTGAAAATAGATAAAGCTATTTTTTACTCTTTTCGGGAAATCAACATTTGCTTTCATGATTATATAGATTAATAGTTAACACTTTGTTAATTAATCTACACAATTTATATGCCAAAAAAAATCCCAACTAAAAAGCTGGGATTTAATATTATTGTAATTTGAATGTAATCGGCTGGCTGTATTTTACTTTTACAGGTTTACCTCTTTGCATACCTGGTTTGAATTTAGGTAATTTCTCAATTACACGTTTCGCTTCTTTTTCTAAAAGTTCACCACCTTTAGGACCACGAACTTGAACATTAGTAATACTTCCATCTTTATCAATAACAAAAAGAACTGCTACTCTACCTTGAATATTATCTTCCATAGCCTTTTCAGGATATTGTTGGTTTTTCTTGATGTGCTTAGCCATTTGCTCCATAAAACATTCTAAACGTTTGTTTTTCGCAACACCTTCACATCCAGGAAATACTGGAACATCTTCAATAACAGTAAAAGGAACTTCTTCATCAATTTCTTCAGCAGTACCACCTTCTTCACCATAAGAAGAAGCCGTATTAACTACAACTGCCTTATTTTCATCAACTTCAGTAGTTTCAATCTTTTTCTCTTCAATAACTTGTTTGTTATCTACGATTTGGATTACTTCTGGTGCTGGCGGTGGTGGTGGTGGTAATTTTTGCACAGGAGGCATAGTTAAGATTGCCTCTTCATCTTCTACAAAATTATCCACTATATCTAATTTTTCAACCTCTACTCTTGGATCTTCTGATTTAAGCTCAATGCCAACGTAAGTCAACAATAACACAGCAGTAAGACCTACAAGGAAATATAATGAACTATTTCTCTTAGGGTCTACATTAGGATTTTTCTTTATTTCCATAATTTTAATTTTGAGGTGCTAATATAGTTAATATTAGAAATGTTTTAAAAAAATTTATTAAAAAAATTTATACTTCACACAATAGAATCCGAAATATCCAATAATTGCACCCAATGAGTTTGCAAATACATCATATAAATCAGGCTCTCTTGTAGTTGTTAATAGTCCTTGTAAAACCTCAATAATTATGCCATAAACTATTGCAAATACAATAATAATAAAACTATATTTTTTTAAATAAAAGTTTTTATGCAATGCAAAACTCCAAAACACAACAAAAAAGAAGTAAAACAAAAAATGTACTAACTTATCATTTCCTGGTATTGCTACCTTAGGAACATTATTAAAATTTACTAAACTTGCAACTGTAATGAAAACAGTCCAAACAATAGCGAAAAATAAAAAATTACGCTCCGATAAGTGCTTTATAATCTTCACTCGATAAAAGTGCATTTATTTCAGAAGCATCAGAAATTTTCACTTTCACCATCCACCCATCTCCATAAGGATCTGAATTTACTTTTTCTGGATCAGATTCTAAAGAATCATTAAATTCAATAATTTCTCCTGATAATGGCAAAAATAAATCTGAAACGGTTTTAACAGCTTCAACTGTTCCAAACACTTCGTCTTTATCTAAAGTTTGATCTAAAGTTTCTACTTCTACATACACGATATCACCCAATTCTTTTTGAGCAAAATCTGTAATTCCAACAGTTGCAACATCGCCTTCAATTGAAACCCACTCGTGGTCTTTAGTGTATTTTAAATTAGTTGGTATATTCATTTGGTTATAATTTTTTGACGTACAAATGTAATTGTATTTATTGAATTGAAAAAAAGGTTTTTGTTATTTTTTTACATAAAAAAACACCCATTAAAAAAAACTTTCTAACGGGTGTTTTACTTTATAGTTAAATTATTTAATTACCAAAATTGTATCGTAAAGTAAATCCACTTCTAATATTTGTTATTGGAAAAGAAGTAGAAATTACTGCTTGAGAGAATTGATGATCGTAGAAGAAACTTGCCGTTAAGTTTCTACTGAAAGAATAATCTGCTGTTAATCTTAACGACCATAAATCTTGACCACCACCTAATTGATTGTTATCATAATCTAAGTAACGTACTATTGTATTGTTTTTTCTTAATGAAAAATCTGCTTTGATGTTGATGTCACTTTTGATAATACCTGATGCGTTATCTGCTAATGCAGAATTTATGGTAACATCTTTAATACGATATCCTAAACCGATAATGTATTCGTTACCGCTAACCTCGGTTAACAAATTATTATCAAAACTCATGTTTAAGGTTCTATCTTTTTTAATTTCCGCTAAGAATTTAAATGAATTTTTTAGTGTCATATCAACTTTTACTAAAGGATTAAATTGCTCAGTAAGGTTAACATTAGACACAATCTTATTCGCATAAAAATTTCCATTAGCATCTACTGGAGCGTCATTCAAATTAGAACGAAAAGCATTAACATTATAACTTGCTCTGTAACCATGTTGAATTGAGAAAGTTTTAAAATTATCTTTAAACCAAGAATAACGCATTAAACCTGTATATTTAATATTCCAATTTGGTAATGGCGTATTTCTAAAAACTCCTGTTGCTACTTTACTTGCATCTTGTCCAGAATAAGCCGCAATGAAGGAAGGCAATAATACTTGTTGGCTATTTTTACCGTAACCAACTGGATAACCTTCAGCATCTCTTGGGAAAGTTGCAGAACCGTAATAACTTTCTGCTAATCGATTTGCCACAACCAATCTGTTATCTCTCAAATCTTGAAAGGCTTGAGAAAAATTTACATCGTTTTGAGAGAATGAGGTTTTGATTAATATTGTTGAAATATTAAAATTACCAAAATCGTATGGAGAACGAGAATTATAATCTCCATTAGTCACATCGTACTGCTCTGAAAAATTATAAGTATAAGAACGATCTGCACTTAAATCTATTTTCAAATCAGGGAATACTTCTAACTGAGCTGTCAAATTCAATTTTTTATTTTCTACTTGAGTAAAATTTTGGTTAAATTCTGGAAAAGATGTCAACCATCCATTTCTTGCAGCTTCATAACGCACATCCGCTTGGCTTCCAAAAACAAAACCTAGAGAAGGTTTAGAAGAACCAAAGAAACCTAAACCAGGTAAATATCCTGGCAACACAGTACCTTTATTTTCAGTATAATTTACTTGAATATTTTTTACGCTTGTTATAACACCTATTAATCCCGACATAAAAAGATTGCGTTCATTAGAAATATTATTATTTCCTGCTGAAGTAACTTTTTGACCTGGTTTTGGCGCTACTTGCTTATTTTTAGATACATTTTTGCCTTTATTTGACTTCGTTTTAGTTAAGCCTACATACTTATAAAACATATCCATATTCAAAACAGTATTCAACTTATGAGAACTAGCATTTTGAACTGTATTACCTAATTGATATATTGTTCCATCTTCTGCTTCTATACTTGAAAACGCATCTGAAGAACGTTGCCAATTATAATCTCCTGTGTAAGTATAAGTAGATTTTACAAAACTAAATATTGGTAACTTATTAATTGGAAGATCATAATTTACCACAAATTGTTGATTGTGTTGATTTGCTGTTCCTGTATTCCAGTAATCATCCCAAATGTCCAGTCCATCAATTGGCAAATTATTTTCATCTAAATAATTTCTAACGATATTATTAGAAGCCGCTGTATAATTTACACGTAATGATTTTGTGATATTGTAATTGAAACCGTATTGATAATTAAAGAAATAATTTCTTCTATATAAATCTCCTAATCCAATTCCTTCAACATCTACCAAACGGAATCTTTGTTTGTTAAACTGTCTTAATATGGTAGAACTGAATGAAATATTTGTTGGCAAGAAATTAAAATTAAAATCACTCAACAATTTATAATAATTACTCTTTTTAAATACTTTAGTTTCTTTAAAAGGCTCAACAGTTAACGGTTTAAATGAAAAAGCATAATCAACTGTAGATCTATTTTGTTGATCAATTAAATTTTCAATTTCATAATCATGATGTTGCGTTTCGTTTAATGAGTACGAAAGTGTTAAATTCTCAACATCATAAAAATGAGGTTTTTTCTCTGGATTTTTCTCTTTTTTAACTCCAATTAAGTTGATACTTGTTCTCTTTGTATAATCAATTGCTCGATTTTCGATATTAGAACGATCAGTCGGATTTGTAGTAAGATCTAACAATTGTTGTAGTTCAATATCTTGATAAAAAGGATCGTATTTTGGCGTAATAGTTTGTTCACCTACTCCGTAATTAAAAGGTAGATTAATTCCCCATTTTTTTGGTAATAATTTCCCTAAATTTATATTTGTTACAATGTCATATTGAAAAACATCTTCTCTACTTCTTTCGTTTGGACCTTGCTCTAAAGATCCAAATCCAATAGTACTCATTCTGGTAGTTGCAGATACGGTAGCAAAATCTGCTAAATTAGAATCTAAATTAGCAACAGCAGCATATCCGCCCTTATTATCCACATCAGACATTCGCAACTCATTGAACCAAACTTCTCCTCTTTGAATTTGTCCTGATTTATTTTTTATACCAATCATTAAAGTTCTAACTAGACCAAAATTTGGATTTCCTTTTATCCCTAATGTTAGCCTATCATTTGAAGAACCTAAATTTTCCTCTTCCACAAAACCTATTCCGTTTGCATCATAAGTGATTGAAGCATCATTAGCTAAAGCCAATATTTTTAATTGAGTTAAAAGAGAAAATGGCACATCTATTTCATTTTCCGATGGCCAAATTGCCTCAGGAGATGATGCTCCATAAGCGGTTACCTTTAAAGGAATTTCAACTTGATAAAAGTTATCTGTAAAATCATTTCCAAAACGAATAAAAGCGGTTAGACCTTCATCTTGTAAACCTCCATTTTCAGTAGCTTCAGCATGTAAAAACATACGCAGTTTTTTATACTGACGCATATCGACACTTACATTTTTGAAAACAGCTCTTGAGTCGTTTGGTTGTAATCCATTCACAACACCTCCCGTTTTATCATAAACTCTCAATGACAATGATTGCTCGTTTTGATTTATTACCGTATTGTTATTGTATAATTGCTCTCTAACTACTCCAGGAGGCGTTACATATTTAATTGGAGTTCTATCTCCGTTTTCTTGAATGTTTAAAGCCACAACATCAAACGCGGTATTATCATCATCTGTTTGTGGATCATTAAAATCTAATGAATTCACGTAGCGTCTCCATTCTCCTCTTACTAAATCTAAAGCTCCAAAACGTAATGTGACTTCATCTTTAAAACCAGTCATATACATACGCATGAAACGAATCGATCTAAAATCATTGATAGGACCTACTTTATTAGCATCTGTAAATTCTTGAATTGGAATTTTATATAAAATCCATCTAGCATTAGCCGTTTCTCCATTCGGTAATACTTCTGTAGATTTTCTTGAATCAACAATATAATTTTGACCAACAGGAACTCCATTATCTGCATCTGGATATTTCAAGATTGGCACTTCAAATTTAAAGTAGGCATTAATGGTATTCATTGTGTTGTCACGATTGATATCTTCAACATCAGGAAAGGTTGTATTACCTCTATTATTATCTGTTACCGTTACAGGGGAATTACCTTCAAAACCATTATAATTTTTATATCTTGTAACAATATCACCTGTTGTATTTAAATAAAATTCATAATTATCTGCTGATGGATCTGATTGAGAAGCAAATGCTGGGAATTTTAAAACTTCATCGGTATCGGTTAAACCATCAAAACCTGCATCTTGAACCGCTCTATTTCCCCCATTTGTATCAAAAGCATAAATTAAAGATTGTGCTGCCGGAACTTCTCCCCAAGACGTTGAAACTACAGGTTGAAGTGAATTTTCTTCAGGCAAACCATTTTCATATAGCTTTTTACCATCTCTTAAAATATCTTCTGATATTTCACCTAAATTGAATACTAATTTACCAGTATTGGTAGGATCTGCTACATCACCAGGATTACCATAGTATGGATCTAACACCCAAAACTGAATATATTCAACATTTGACTGTTCAAAATTGGTTGAATTTATAGAACGCATAATTCCTCCCCAATTTTCTGGAGCTTCAATATCTGTAAATTGATTAGTAGCAGCCAAAGTAGGATTAAAGTTATATGGACCTCTATCTTTTGGATAATAAGTTAAATCTAAAGTATTAATTACTGTTGATTGTCCTTGAGCAATATCCGTAACTGGATACAATTCTCTACTAAAAATTCTTCTTGTTCTATTAAAAGATAAATCAGTATCAGAAATACCTGCTGGAGGCTGTATATAGAATATAGGGTCAAT
Organism: Flavobacterium sp.; assembly: GCF_041911335.1. Classification (GTDB taxonomy): domain Bacteria; phylum Bacteroidota; class Bacteroidia; order Flavobacteriales; family Flavobacteriaceae; genus Flavobacterium. The sequence continues at coordinate 16,313 of NZ_JAYRPD010000031.1, read as the reverse complement.
ACTATACCATGATAGTTTAGCTCTTTTATAACCTACACTTAGATTGTCAACTGATGTTTCATTTGATGTTGCATCACCATCAAAAGCACCTTCTAAAGGAATACTAGCTAAAGACCATGCTTGGGGACTTCTCATATCTATTGTTGACTGCGACCCTTCAAAATCGTCAATATAAGATGTTGGTTCTCCATTAAATTGATCCGCTTTTGATGCTCCTGGTTTTAAATAAGCAATTTCTCCTCTTAAAGAAATATTTGAAGGAACATCAGTATCAATATTTGGAAGTTTGTTTACTAATCTTGTTAAAAATGGAACTTCTGTTGAGAAATTCCCATTAAATCCAAAAATAGTATTGTTAACCGATTCTTGTCCATAATTAGATTTGGTTGTAAATGGTCGCTCCGACATGTTTAACATTGTTGCGCCTATCAAGAACTTATCATTAAACTTATGCTCAACATTAAAACCCCAAAATCTTCTTGTTTGCTGACCAAAAACAGAATTATTCTCTACCGAAACTTCAATAGGTGTGCTAGCTAGAGAAGGATCTAGAATATTTACCTTACCCATTTGATAATTCACTGTATAGTCAATACCTTCTACTAAAACTCTTCCTCCAGCCGTTACAACAACTGAACCTTGTGGCACATTGAAAGCTCCAATAGAAATTCCATCGCCACCCATAGACTTAAAGCGTCCTTTTAATTGAAATTTATTTTTAGCACTCTCCTGTAAAGCGGCAGCTTGTGTTGTTTTATATAAATTTCTAAAAACGTACTTAGCCTGATTGCTATTATAAGTTAATGGGTCATCGTAATTTTCAGCAAGCGTAGAAACATCTAATTTATTAAATAAGTGTTTTCCAAAAGGTTCCACTTTTAAGAATATAATTCTCCCTTTTTGAGCATCAACTGTTAAACCTGGATAAAAATCAAAAAAACCATCACCACCCTCTTGAGGATCATTAGTAAAATTCAACTTATCTAAATCGAAAACTTTTAATAATGGAGTTTCAACAACATCTGCTGGCAATGGATCTGTTCCTGCTTGAGTAATATAATTTAAAGGAGAGGGATCGGTATATAATATATTTAACTTAAAATCATCTTGTTGTAATTGAGCACCTCCAGGAATTTGATAAATATTTTTCATCATAATGTTCCATGTTGGCATGGTAAAATAAGGTCCAGAGCCTCCCACTTGATATTTATCAATTGTTAAATTACTTTTTAACAACTTCAAAATTAAGGCTTGAGAACTTGGAACTCCTGAAGCATCAACGTTTGTAGCGTCTACTCCATCTGTACCAAACTCTCCTACTTGATAAACTTGATCACCGATAGTATATTGGTAAGCAACAGCCAACACTTCATCATTTGCCAAACGTTGATTAAGTGAAATATAACCAAGTTGAGGATGGAATGTATATTCTGAAGCTGTTAATTTTCTTGCATTTTCAAGTTTTGCAAAGTCAACCCCTTCAGCCATTCCTGGAATATTAAAACCATTAGAAGCTGTAGAAACATCCCTAATAGAACTATTCAAAAAATTACTACCGATATTTGTTGGGTCAAATTTATTATTTCCGTTATTTGATGGGTTATCAGCTGCTACATTATAGAAAGTAGGATTGGCTGTGGTATTAACATGAACTGTTTCTTCTGGCAAAACATTGGTTAATGGCCCTTCCCCAATATCTTGTAGGGCTACTATATTTCTTAAATTATTTTCTGTTGAATTTACTCTATTTTGCTTGTTCGTAATCCAAACTTCAATTCTGTTAATTTGAACTCGAGAATTTACGTAAGGAAATGTTTCCAAAGCTTTATCATATTTATCTCTAAAGTATTGCGATAAGAAATAATGACGATCTACATCATAATCCAATGCAAACAATTCAAAATCTTGGAGAGTTCCTCCACCTTGCGCTGTTACCGATTTAGTTTGTGATTTTTGTTCTGAAAAAACTCCTGTAACCGTGGTCTTACCAAATTGTAACTGGGCTTTAACCCCAAATAAACTTTGCGCGCCTCTGATTAAAGAATTTGACAATGGAAAACTAACATTACCCACTTCAATTTTTTGGATTATATCATCTTCCGTGGGGGTGTATTCTAATTTTATTAAATTTTGAAAAGCAAAAGTTGATTGTGTATCATAATTTACGTTAACATTCAAACGTGTTCCTACTTTTCCTTGAAGACCAACACTAATTCTTTGATCAAAATCAAAACTTATTGTTTTTCTATTTCTAGGAGAAAAGGAAGGATTATCTTGCTTGGTAAAACGAACTCCTAAATCTAATTCGACAGAACCTGTAGGCTTTACATCGATTGTATTCCCACCAAAAATTGTTTCAAAAAACTTAGAATTAACATAATATCTGGGTAATAAATTCTTCTTTGCTTCTTCAGAACCCACTTTCTTTCCATCGATTGCAGCAGATTTTTCCTGATAATATTTACGCATTTGCTCACGCAAAACTAATTCTTCGTATTGTTTTGGTGTTAATATCATAGGATAATTGATATTAAAACCATCAACAGAACTGGTGTAAATATAACGATCAGATGCAGGATCATAAGTATATTTATCCAATATACTAGCTGGATTTGGCAAACTTAACTTACCTAAATCAACACCTGTTTTCACAGAATCTTTTTCTTCTTCATCTACCTGAGCTTGTAGTGAAAAAGAAAAAAGAACACATAATAATGCAAGACTATATTGTAATTTATTTATCGCTTTTATATTAATGTTTTTCAAGTTTTATAAATTTTTTAAAGCTTGTTTTATTAAGTTTTCCACAGAGGCATTTGGGGTATCTCTTATAATTTTATCAATAACTTTTTCGGCCGCTTTTCTAGCAAAACCTAATACTTCTAAAGCAGATAACGCTTCATCTTTATTTGTATTGCTTTCAACAACAGAAACTTCATCTAAATTGTACACTTTTAACACTTTTTCTTTCAAATCTAAGATAATTCTTTGGGCTGTTTTAGCACCAATTCCTTTCATCGATTGAATCGTTGCCACATCATTCGCCGCAATAGCCTGAATAATTTGTGCTGGCGCTAAAGACGACAACATTGTTCTTGCTGTACTGGCACCAACACCTGAAACTGAAAGTAGTAACTTAAAAAGTTCTCTTTCTTGTTTTTCAACAAATCCAAACAAACTATGCGAATCTTCTTTAACTTGAAGAAACGTATATAATTTCAAACTCTCAGAATCTGGAATTAATGAAAAAGTGTGTAATGAAATATTAATATGATAGCCCACACCATTGCAATCAATTACAACTTCGGTAGGTGTTTTTTCAACTAATCTTCCTTGAATGTGTGCTATCATATATACGGTATTCCTATTTGTTTTGTTTTCTACTTTTCTCTTGAGCATCTACAACAGCAACCGCCGCCATATTCACCATTTCTTCAACACTTGCACCTAATTGAAATACGTGAACTGGTTTGTCTAATCCTAAAATAATTGGACCAATAGATTCGGCTTTATTTAACTCTTTCAATAATTTGTAAGTGATATTTGCTGCGTCTAAATTAGGAAAAATAAGTGTATTAACTTTTTTATTTACCAATTTTGAAAATGGAAACTTGCTTTTTAGCATATCCGGATTCAATGCGAAATCGGTTTGAATTTCTCCATCCACGATTAAATCAGGGAAATTTTCATGTAAATAGGCTACGGCTTGGCTTATTTTAGTAGCACCTTCATTGTGAGAAGAACCAAAATTTGAATACGAAACCATTGCAATTACTGGCTCCATTCCAAACATTTTTACTGTTTTAGCTGTCATTAAAGCGATTCTTGCCAATTCTTCAGCTGAAGGGTTTGGATTGATTGCAGTATCCGATAAGAAAATCGGACCTCTTGCCGTCATCATCATATTCGTAGTAGCAATTTTAGAAACTCCTGGAGCCTTATCAATTAATTGCATTACTGGTTTAATAGTAGTTGGATAACTTCTAGAATATCCTGTTACCATAGCATCTGCTTCTCCTGTATTGACCATCATTAAACCGAAATAGTTACGCTCGCGCATCCATTTTTCAGCATCTAACAAAGTAATTCCTTTACGCTTTCTGGTTTCCCAAAAATGATTGGCATAGGCTAATCTTTTAGCTTCCGATTCTTTTGTTTTTGGATCAAAAATTGGCACTTCGGTATCGAAACCAATTTCTGATTTTAACTCTTTAATGATTTCTTGATTTCCTAATAAAATTGGGAAACCAATACCTTCTTCATGAACAATTTGCGCTGCTTTTAACACATCTATTTGATCTGCTTCCGCAAAAATGATACGTTTTGGATTCGTTCTAGCTCTATTAGTTAACAAACGAATCATTTTGTTATCTGAACCCATTCGTTCTAACAATTCGTCTTTGTATTTTTCCCAATCGGTAATTGGAGCTGTTGCAACACCTGATTCCATAGCAGCTTTGGCTACGGCTGGTGGAACTGCTGCAATTAATCTTGGATCAAAAGGTTTTGGAATGATATAATCGCGACCAAACGTTAATTTCGTTTCGCCATAAGCAATATTTACTTGCTCTGGAACCGATTCTTTTGCTAATTCCGCTAAAGCGATAACAGCAGCTTTTTTCATTTCCTCATTAATTTTAGTCGCTCTAACATCTAAAGCACCTCTAAAAATAAATGGAAAACCTAATACATTATTCACTTGGTTAGGATGATCAGAACGGCCTGTTGCCATAATGATATCTTTACGCGTATCAATTGCCAAATTATAGTTGATTTCTGGTGTAGGATTTGCCATCGCAAAAACGATAGGATTATCTGCCATTGACAATAACATTTCAGTCGTAACGATATCTCCAGAAGACAATCCAATAAACACGTCAGCACCTTTCATAGCATGGGCTAAATCGTCATAATGTTTATCCGTTGCATAACGGCGTTGCATATCGGTAACTCTTGGATCGTCTTTTCTTAAGGCTCCTTTACTGTTGAACATGACAACATTTTCTGGTTTCACACCAAAAGAAACATATAAATTAGCACAAGCAATCGCAGCCGAACCTGCTCCAGAAATGACCATTTTCACTTCTTCCATTTTCTTTCCTGCTAATTCCACAGCATTTAATAAAGCGGCTGATGAAATAATTGCAGTTCCGTGTTGGTCATCGTGCATTACCGGAATATTTAACTCTTCTACCAAACGTCTTTCAATTTCGAAAGATTCTGGTGCTTTGATGTCTTCTAGGTTAATTCCTCCGAAAGTTGGAGCAATATTTTTTACCGTTGCAATGAATTCTTCAATGTCTTTTGTTCCAACTTCGATATCAAATACATCAATATCAGCGAAGATTTTGAACAACAAACCTTTTCCTTCCATTACAGGTTTTGAAGCTTCTGGACCAATATCTCCTAAACCTAAAACTGCGGTTCCGTTTGAGATTACAGCTACTAAATTTCCTTTTGCGGTATATTTATAAACGTTGTTAACGTCTTTTTCAATTTCTAAACAAGGTTCTGCTACTCCTGGAGAATAAGCTAAAGCTAAATCTCTTTGTGTAGCATATTTTTTTGTGGGAACTACCTGAATTTTACCAGGTGTAGGTTTTGCGTGATATAATAAGGCTTCTCTACGTTTACTATCTTTATGCATGATTTTTTTATTTTACTAACTTACAAATATAGTAGTATGCATATAAAATGAGAAATTATTTTGGCATTCTTTTGAAAAAAATATCAATGTTTGGTTTTGATTTGAAAACAATAAAGTTATGAACTTACCTCTTCAAACTAAAATGTCCTTTCAAAACACGTCCGTCTTCTAACTGAATTGAATACCAATAATCCGATGACGGCATTTGGACTCCATTAAAAGTACCATCCCATCCTTGACTTAATGGACTAATTTGTTTTAATAGTTTGCCATATCTATCAAATATGTGAATCGTGGTATCTATATTGAAATTTGAATTCACGCCTTTAACATTCCAATAATCATTGATTCCATCTCCATTTGGTGTGAAATAATTTGGAATTCCAAGCACACTAATTTCTTCAGTTACAACTCCACAGCCATTCAAATCTCTTACGTAAACTGTGTAAATTCCTGATGCAATATTTTGGAAAATATTTGATGATTGATAATCTATATTATCCAAACTAAACTCATAATTTCCTAAACCTGTAACTAAAACGGTAACTGAATTATCATCGGATAAATCAACAATTTCTATATCATTAATAGTTGCAATGTCTGATGCAGTAACCGTTATAGCTCGAGTTCTCAAGCAACCATTTGAATTAGTGACCTCAACAGTGTAAATACCTTCTGTATTTACTGTTAAGTCATAATTTGTTCCAGTAGAAATAACAGAACCATCTAAAAACCATTGATAGGTAAAATTTGAAACAGTGGTTTCATCTAATAAACCCGCATTGATTTCTTTTGTAAACAATGGATTATTGCTACAAACTAATTCATCACCATATAATTCAATTTCGGGTAAAGGATTTACGATTAATGGAATAGTCAAAACTGCTTTACATATTGTATTTATTGGGTTTATAACCTCAACCTGAATATTTTGCGTAGCACTAACCAATGGATTGGGCAACGGACTCGGTAACGAATTTCCTGTCTCATCAAAATAATTAACCAGCATTCCTGTTTGAGTTCCTAAAATAGTACTTTGAAAACTTGAAGTGTCAAATGCAAATAAACCATCTTGATCCGTTGGATCTAATTCATCATCGCAAACTGTTGTTAAGTTGGTTGGAATTGCATAAGCTTCGGGTAAATCATCAACTGTAAATGTGATGTTTGTTTCAAAATAACAAGCGTTTGTTGTATTGTTTGTTGCTCTAACTTTTACAATTTGAGTGATAGTATTAAATGGATTTGGCAACGGGCTTGGCAACGGATTATTATTCTCATCCCAATATGCCAAAGTAACATTTGTTAATCCGTTTAACAAAGTAGTTTCTAATGTTGAAGTATCAAAACCAAAACTTCCATCTTGGTCGTCATCGCAATGGGTGTAACTTAAAGGTACTATAATTGGCAAAGGCTCTACATTTAATGTAATATGATTTCCTAAACCCAAACATTCATTATCTATCTGGCTATCTACACGAACAAAAATATTTTGTGTTGTTGGTGAACTTGTATTGGTAAAATTCGAAGCATTTGTAATTGCGTTTTGTTCGGCTAAAGCATCTGTTATAGTTTGATAATAAGTAATATCCAAAACTTGTCCTACTGGGTATAACGTTTGAATAGCTGCTGTTGCACTACTAAAATCAAACGTAGCAATACCATCTGAGTTTGAACCTGAAACGGCATCATCGCAAACTGTAAAAGTTCGTTGAAATGTAGTAGGAATTAATGTAGTAGAAACAATTAAATTTAAAGTCGCTACTCGAAAACAACCATTTGCATTTTGAACTCTAATAAAAACTTGGTCAGTACTTACAGTTTGATTCGTATATGTTATAAAGTTTACTATAGGATTGGTATTATTTTGCGCTTCTGTAAGTGTTTCAAAATAAGAAAAAGACAAACCAGTAGTTGAAGTAACTACAAATTCGTTTGCTTCTGTTAAGTTGAAAGCACTAAAACCATCGTTGTTATCGTCGCATTGTTTTAAACTAGTTGTTGCATTAATGTTAGGCAAACTAAATACTTCTATCTGAAAAGAAGTTATGGCAAAACAATTTACATTTTGGTTGTTAGTCATTTTCACATAAATAGTTTCTACCACATTTGTATTTACATAGGTAGCAGGATTACTGATTAAATCGGTTAATGCAACATCTTTATAGTATGAAAGCGAAAAATCAATTGCTGATTGTCCGTTTAAAATTGTGGTTTGTTTACTTGTTAAGTTGAAAACTACTTTACCATCAACATCAGTTCCAAAACTGGTGTTATCGCAAAGTTGAATAGGTGAAATTGTGTTACTTGGCAATGGGCTTTCAAAAACTTGAATATCAAAAGTAGTGGTTGCTTTACATTCTGAATTATCTAAATTATAAACTTCAGCAATAATGGTTTGTGCTTGGTAAGCAGCAACATTTTGATAACTATTTGGATTAGCTATGGCAATATTATTTGCATAATCTGTTGCATTAACAAAGTAGCGAACGCCATATTGTGTTGGTGATTGACCGTTTAAAATGGCTGATGTTTTCGTTGATAAATCAAAATTATAGAAGCCATCATTGTTGTCGTCACAAATTAAACTATTTATGGGTTGTGTGGCTATGGGTACTTCAGAAATTACAATATCTCTTGTAGTCACACCTGTACCATAACTGCTTGTTGCAGTTACTGAAACGGTATAAGTTCCTGCTGTTGCATATGAGTGAATAGGATTTATACTATTAGAAGTATTCCCATCTCCAAAATTCCAAATTGCACTAACAATAGATGAATTGCTCAGTTGAAACTGAGTGGATTCTCCAACACAAGCATTTTGTAACTGAATAGCTGGTGCAAAATAGGACTGATTAAAAACAGGCAAACCTAAAGAAGAATTTCTACCTAATAAATCAACTTGATTCGGAACAAAACTACACCCAACTCCTAAAACATTAGGATTGTTTATACAACCCAAAAACGGATTACTACCCATTGCGCTATAAATCTTTCCGTCTGGACCTAATTGCAATGATAATGGTCTGTATAGATTAGGTGTGGAAGTTGAGTTCTGAAATATTGTTACAATTGAATTTGGAATATCCGCTGCTGTTAAATCAAATTGATACAAAAAAAACGAATTATTAGCTGTTGCATATAGTATTTGATTGTTAGGCGAGAATTCAACACCGTATATTGAATTTGAAGTTGTTTGAATTAATGTAATAAAATTTGAAACCACTCCTGTATTATTGTTAAAATCATATAATTCTAAAAAATTTTGATCTAAAGAATACGATTTTTGATAACATACCGCTAACTTTTGCCCATTTGGAGAAATTTTCATACCGCCAGGTGCTCCATTTTTATTTGTTCCATTACTTGCAGTATGTGGAGCAAAACCAATACTACTAATTACTGGAGTTGAACTTAATCCTGAACCTGTTAATAGATGAGAATAAAAATTGTTACTCTCAAAAGCGTGTGTCAATATCCAAAAATCAATATTATTTGCGTGCTTAACTACTGAAATTTTTTCACAAGATGGAGTATAAACCAAAACGTTTTTAGTTGTAGTTACAGCACCTAATCCTCCGTCTAAATTCAAATCTATAATAGAATACCGAAAACCATTGGCTTTAGCTACTTCGTCTAAAGTAAAAACATAAAATAAATTTGTTGAACCTGGTAATGGAACTATTGTTCCAGACTGTGTAGAAGATTCGTGTCCTAAAAGTCCCGAACCATTAACCATTATTTGATGATTACGATTATAAACTGTTCTACCATCGGTATAAAAAAGTAGTTGTCCTGTTGCATCTGATAGTGTTGCACAACCTTCATAGGTTTGCATAGCACTATTAGTTAAGGCTACTGGTGTACCGCTATTAAAAGTTATGGCTGCATTTTGTCCAAAATACCAGTTATTAGCTTCCCCTTGTGCAAAGGAAGCTAATACTGATAGCATTATGAGTAAAACTGATAAATTGGATTTCATTCTTCAATTTTATTATTATTTAATTTGGCCACTCTACTGTAACAATGAACTCTAAATTAATTTCGGGATAGCTAAGAGTTATTGTATTTGGTTTTGTGGTAGTGTAGGCACTAAAATTAAAATCTCTATAATCTGGTGGACCTACCATTAAATCTTGCCCAAGTGGTGGATTATCTTCATCCGCCAAGCCCATTCTAATTGCTTTCTCTGGTTGAATGTATAAATTTTCAGTTATAAAACTCCATGTTAAATCTCCTTGATTTTGTTTAACGGATGAAGTGTACCATTTTCTAAAACTATAAGCATCTTCAAATGGTGAATTTAAAGTTGATTTATTAAAACCAAAGTAAACATCAGCCAAATGATTTGGATTTGAGGTTGGAAACTCTGGATCCCAAGTCGTATTGATACCACTAAAAGATATAACTTGCATACCTGTAACTTTTACGGCATTTCCTCTATTAACGGTTATTGGTACTGACTTTACACTGCTGTAAACATTACCTTCTTTGGTTGCTTTAAAATAAATGGTATTAGAACCAACTTTGTCTAAATTAAATTTTAATGTTCTAGAAGTACCAAAACCAGTAAATAAACCTGCCTCTGTGACAAAATTATCATACGAGTATAAAATACCTGTCATGTTTTCATCGCTTGTGATGGTTACAGTAAATTCTTGGTCAACAGTTACTGCCGTACTACTCGCTACTGCATTTATGGTAAAAGTAGTAGGTGTTGGATTATTGTTTTCTTTTGAGTCGTCTGAACTACAAGAAAGGACTAATAATCCTGTTAATAGAATAAATAGTTTTTTCATCTCTCTTTTATGGATAATAAATTATATAATCATTATTTTTTAATTCTTCAAAAGTAATGTCCTTTCTTAAAACCATGTGATTGAACCTAATATCGTCCCATTCTTCTTGAGTTGTTGCTAATTCGTCAAAGAAATAAATACTAAACTTGCCTTCAGGAAGTTGAGAATAAATTTCTACCCAATCAGGATCGTAACCAGAGGCCAATTCAATATTATTTGCATCACAAGAACTAATTAATACTGGTTTTTCAATTGGTAAAATTATTTCCGGAAAATGATATACATCATAACTTTTTGAATACCAATAATATATCCTTTCTGCCGAATTGTTTTTAACACGTATAGCTTTACCAGGAAATTTTTCAGGATGACAGGAACATAAAATAAAAAAAATAAAAATGTATTTAATTAGTGTTTTCATAATTTTATTAATTTAAAGGGTGATCACTTGAATATAACCAATTTTGCATATAACCATGTTGATTTGCGTAACGCCATGCCCATCTATTTGCCGAAGTTTCAGTCCATTCAGCACCAAATATACTCGGAATGCCTATCGCAAATAAATATGACAATCCAAATCTTTGACTTTGAAACGTATGCCCATATTCATGCCAAAATAAACCACCATTACTAAAAATCCAGCCACCAGAATATTCTTTATCTAATTGACCTGGTATATTTGCATTTATGTAATTTCCTAACGATACCCCCCATCCAGTTTCTACATCTGAATCTTCATTAATAATAAAAGTTGCTCCTCCAAAATACATAACTTCATCAACTTCTCCCGCTACATTTCTAGCATGAGAATAAGTATAACCTACTGATGTTTGAATGGCTTCCCAAGTAAATCGTGAGAAAATTTGTAATACTTGCCCAAAAAAGGTTCTATTCGAATCGGTTTTAAATAATCCCATATCAATCTTCCATGCATTCTGAGTTTTATCCCAATCATAATTATGAAAATTCACACCATGTGTAACAATGTTTGCAAGAGTTTCAAAAACAGCCACAACAAAAGAAAACAATTCACCTGATTTATCATTATATTTCAACGGATTATTTAACACATACCCATAACGGTTAAAATTTTGAGTATTATTAAGTTCTTGTACAAAATTATCAGGTTGTAAAAATCTATGTACTAAAGGGTCGTATAAACGACCGTTCATGTGGATTAGATTAACCCCTTGTAAATGTTCATGTCCTGTATATCCTCTATCTAATGCTACTAAACCTGTAAGTACGTTACCTACACCATCTTGTACTTTTACTATAATACCCCAAGCATCAAACAAACGTTTTTCAACTACTTGTCCTGATTGGTTCGTAATAGCCACAATACTACCTAAATAATCTCTGTGCAAATATAAATAATTTTGCGTTATGCCGTCGCTTTTTAACACTGCTGGTGCTGTGTATCCATCCCCTCCAATGTAAGTAACGAACTCAACTTCATTTGTTAGTGTATTGTGTTTGATTTCCAATGCGCCAAGTGTGGCATAATGTTTACGGTATTTTCGTTGTGTTTTATCTGTTTCTAAACTACCATAATACATAGTACTTCTGTTTTGAAACACATTGTAATCAAAACTTATTCTATCAAAACCATCTTCAAAAATTTCAACAGGGCTTTTGAAGGCATTGTAAGTGACATTTAAATCGCTTCTATTTTGATAATAGTTGAAAGCGGCAGGTGTTGGATCTATAGAAGAATTTTGATAAACAGGCCCTGAATAATTATAATGCCCTTGATTATTGTCTGAAATTCTACCTCTGTTGTCATAGATTTGTTGCACTTGATTTCCAGTTGCATCAGTATAATGTGTTAATCTATCTAATGTGTCATATTGGAAGGTTTCATTCCAAGCAAACATACTATTATATCGAGAAGTTAAATTACCTCTTTGTGGTTCAAAAGTGGTGTTTAAAGTCATGACGTTAACAGGTGTTGTACCTGCTAAATCGTGCTTAGACTGCGTAATAAATCCAAAATTGTCATACGTTTTAGAAATTGCAATTCCATTACCTAAAGTTGCACTTGTTAATTGCCCTCTTGTATTAACGGTATTGGTTTGCCATAAAACTTGACTTGTTGCATCATCTAAAATTTGCCAATGAAAACCATTTTTATAGGTGTTTTTTGTCCATTTTGATGAACTTTTACCAGTTGCTACATGAAGACTATGCTGGTATTCTTTTTCAACTCTACCAAACGAATCAAACACAGAAGCCATTTGATAATGTGCATACGGGCTAAATTCTGTTGTTCTCCACAATCTTTTATAAGTATCATATTCATAAGAATAGGATGTGCTGGTGTTTGTTGTGATACCCGTTAACAATTTTGTAGTTCCATCATAATTGTAATATGAAATTAGATGGGTATTATCGCCGAGTACTTCTTTTTGAGTTAATTTACCAACTGAATTTAATGTGTAAGTTGTTTCTCCTTTTGGAGTTTTTTCCCAAGTTAACTCGCCTAAATCGTTGTATGTGTATTCATAAATACCAGCAGATGGATCTGTTAATTTAATTTTTCTACCCCAACCATCTTGATCTACACTAATAATTACCCCATCATAATTTGATTGTTTTAAATTACCATTAGGATAATGTTGATAATTTATAGTGCCTCCATCATCAGTCATTGATACTGTAAAATCAACTGCATTTTTTGTTGTTGTAACCGTTTTAAATCCATCATTCATTGTAGATGCTAACCCAGAATAACTGATATTGGTTGTTTTACCTGTATATGCAACTGTTTGAACTAATCTACCATAATTGTCAAATGAACTGGTGTTCACTTGTGTTGGTGCTCCAGATAAATTAGCATAAGGTTCACTCACGCTAATTTTTCTATCATAAATGTCATAATCAGTTTTTACATAAGACCATGTATTATCAATGTTTTTATTACCAGAGATTGTTTCTCTTCCTAAATCATCAAAAACAACAATTGTTTGACCGCCTTCATCATTTGTAGTTGTGACCTTAACATCAGTAGTATTTGTCATTTGAAACAAATAGGTTTTCTTTTTGCCTAAATAATCAACTACTTTTCTTTTTCGCAACCATACATCATAGCTGTAAGTTGTTGTTAATCCATAAGGGTTGGTTTCTGTGAGTAACAGCCCTGTGCTATTGTTGTAGGTGTAATTTGTTGCTAACCCTTCAATATCAATACTTTTTGTTAAAAATCTTCCTGTCGTGTCATATTCATAATTTGTTATTCTGGGTGTTAATCCAACTGCTGTAATTGTTTTTTTAGTAACATTTCCAAAAATGTCATAAAGATTATCTTCAGTTACATAGTTCGTACCTGTGCCTTTTTTCTTAACTTGAGATAATAATTGGTTTGCATTGTATGTGTAAATTTCTTCGGAAGTCATTGTACTGCCTTCATAGATTAATTCTACATTTTTTTTATTTTTTCTACCAATTATATAAGGTGTTGCTGTTGGCAGATTATCATATAAATAATCTGTCTTTTCTGTTTTTTGAATTGTATATCCTAATTTACTGTATGTAATATTTTGAGTTGGGTTATTAAAATTATCATAGGTTGTTACAACTTCTTTTGAGGTTCCTTCCAATCCGTTATAAATAGTTGAAGATGTGTTCTTTATTTTATACACTTTGTTAGGCAGTAACTCATCTTCATAATTTATAATCGACTTTGAAATAAAAGATGTAGGTGTTAAAGTTGCAAAATTACCATTATAAAAACTTCCCAAAACTGAAAACATTTCTGTAATAATGCCTCTTCTATTAACATCATGTTTACTTATATTTGAGATTATAGAATAATTATCATTGTACCAATTCGTCTTTAGTAAACCTCTAAAACCAATAAATCCAAGCCCTTCTACATTAGATACAGCACCATTATATTTATAGTCTTGCTTTTTGTATTCGATACTACTTTGTTGTTCTAATCTTGAAACAATTTTAATGTCAGGTGCATTACTTATATCAAAATTTGGATAATTTTCTGTATATGTCGTAGGAGTAAATATATCTTCAAATGTAAAATCATCTTGTACCAAAGAACTATAAGTTATTGTTTCTTTAACACCATTACCCAAAGTAATAGATTTCAATAACTTTTCACCTCCAAAATTTCTATTGTAAAAAGTGCTAATAATTTTGTTTTCATAAACAAATCCCAACTCTAAATTTTTGTTTTGCGAATTAGGATTTAAAAATATGGGGATTGGAAGACAACTTGAATTAGAAGTGGAGTTTGCTACTAAATCTTTTTCTAGTGTAAATAGAAAATTATCATTTTTATTAGAATAAATTTTGACATTAATGTCAAAATTAAGGAGTGTGTTTCCAGAAGAATTAAATCTGTATTTTGATTGAATCAAATCAGTTTTTCCATCATTATTAATATCCGTTGAAATTATATCCCAATAATCAAAATATGATCCTGTTGAAATTGAACCACCTGTTGCAATTTCATTATGTGAAAACGGTAAAATTTTCACTGATTTAACAGATGAAGTGCCTGTTGAATAGAAAAAGGCAAAATCATTACCATAAGCCTTTGGGATCATAAAATCCATTTTACTGTCACCATTATAATCTCCTAAAAAATATTGGTGAATTAGTGGCTAATGTAATGTCTGCATCTGGAATATTCCATTGTAAAACTAATTGTTTGTTATCATTCAAAGAATAAACTTTTGCATTACCTGCGTTTACAACTAAAATATCCGCTTTACCATCACCATTATAGTCCGCTACATGAAATTTAGTATCATCAGTTGTTGTTAAAAAACCTGCGACGTTTATAAAATTTGTTGTGTTTCTTCTATCTAAATCAACAAAAAATACTTTACCACCTTGATAAGTTTGAGTATAAGTAGAACAATTTTGTGTTACTTGATAGGTTACTTTTTTTTCAACAGTTAAAACATCTGTTAAACCATCGCCATTAAAATCACCACTTAAAAACACCTTTGGAATTACTTTTTCAATGGATACCCAAACTGGGTCGTTAGGATCGTTAGGATCTACAACTCTTTGCTGTTCGCTTTGTGAATCATTCTGATTATTAATGATGTTTCCACAAGGTTCTCTCCAATACCCATAAGTAAATTTTGGAAAGGCATATTCTTTTGAATACTGAAAATATATTGGGTTTGTTGTACCCGTAGAATAGGTACTAAAATTAACAAGATTAGAAGATGTGTTTGCTTTTACTACACACCATGCTTGGTCTGGCATCAATTTATAACCATAACTTGCACTACCGCCTAACCAAGAAACGGGAAAAACATCTTGAAAACTACCAACATTATGAACATACCCCAAATTATATGTATTAGTATCGTTAATTCCCGTAAATAACCATAGTTCTTTTTTAGCATTTGTGCCATTTGTAGGATATAATATAAAATCCATTAAACCATTACCTGTAAAATCACCAGTAATTATTGCAGTATTAAATTGATTTGTATTTGTGGTTCCAAAACTAGCTGTTGTAGAATCAAACGCCATATCGTTTGCTAAATCATCATAGGTAAAAATAGTTGGATTTAAACTTTTTGAATTATCTCCTGTTTTTTCTGTAATACTTGTCAATCGTTCATAACCTAACGAAGTTGTGTTGTGAGCTAAATAATAGTTTCTATAACCAACCCCATTACCAACAACCTTAATTTGACTTAAAATATTATTATTCACTACTATCCGAAAGTTTTTCAAAAATATAAAAAAAACTTCTGTATCCCTTTGTTTATATGCTTAATTTTGTTTGATTGATAAAATTATCTGTTGAAAAAATGTTTTTTTCTGGTGGTTTTTCAGCTTTTTTTACAATTGGCTTTAGTTCATTGCAAACGTATTCTATT
>NZ_JAYRPD010000030.1:0-122620 GCF_041911335.1 Flavobacterium sp. | reverse complement strand
CTGTTTTTTTGCATGATACTAATTATCTGATTACCATATAAATATACGAATTTATTCACAAAAAAACAAATTTAATCTGTTGATTTTCAAGTAATTAAACCCTTAACTTAATGACATTGCCCGCGCGAATCCCTTCGCGTGGCACTTGATTAACAAAAAAGCTTTTACTATTTTTGATAAAAAGAAAAAATGAGTAGAAATTATAAGTTTCATAATTCCGAAGGATTATATTTTGTAAGTTTTGCTGTTGTGGGTTGGCTGGATGTCTTTACAAGAAATGAATACAAAGATTTAGTTTTAGAAAGTTTAGAATTTTGTCAAAAAAACAAAGGAATGGAAATACATGCTTGGTGCATAATGACCAACCATGTTCATTTAATTTTTAGAAGTATAGAAAATCAAAAACCAGAACTTTTATTAGGCGATTTTAAAAGGTTTACAAGTAGAAGCGTTGTCAAAGCCATACAAGAAAACCCAAAAGAAAGCAGAAAAGAATTTTTGTTAGATTATTTTAAAAAAGAAGCTGAAAAAAGTTCAAATACAACTAATTTTCAATTGTTTTGGGTTTACCAAATTAGGCAATATTTTAATGAACGCAAAAACAAGTTATCAACAAGTATTTTGTAAATTACCTAAACTAAAACAAAAGCGTGACAAAATTTTCATTTTGAAAAAAATGTCACAACAAGTGTGGCAAAATTTTTGATTTGAAAAAATTGTCACAGAAAGCGTGACAAAAAAATGGTTTAAAAAAAAGTGTCACACTACATGAAAAACAAAAACAACATTAGAGCATTAACAGGAATGAGTCAAGAAAATTTGGCTTTACTGCTTCAGGTGAGTCGAAGTCAAATTGCTATGTTTGAATCTGGCAAACGCAACTTACCCATCCAAGCGATGGAAAAACTAGCTTTGTTATTAACACTTTCACAAAAAGAAAGCACTACCACCGAAACCAAAAAAGCAACTCGAACTCAAGAACAAGAATTCTTGCAAAATTGTATCGTTAAAAACAATCATCAACAACTTTTAGTAGCACGTAAGATTACTAGCTTTATAAAAAAACAAGAGCGAATAGCTGTTTTAGAAAAGATGAGCAGACTTATCATGCAAGAAGAAAAAAATTTAAAAAACTATGACCTAAGTCTTTTAAAATATAGGACTACAAAAAACCAAACACAACCTAATTTTAATACACAATTAGTTGCTCTTCAACTCAAAAAAAAGGTTTTAGAATATGAAGAGCAATTGATAAAAGAACAACTAAAAGAAACCAATTCTCTACTAACTAAAGATAAAAAAACAAAATAAAACTTTTTAAAAGAGTAAAAAAACGTAAGAAAATGTAGGTTATTATATTTTTAATTAAAGTTTAACTATTATAGTTAAAGTTGTATTAAAATACTAAATAAAAAATGATCTGGCATTGGAGTTGCTGATGTAAAAACAATAACTATAAATTTTTTTATTATGTACTCAGTAACAAATCTTACAACAATTGCCGACTGCGATGTGTTGTTAACCATGGCCAACAAAGAACAAGGAGATTTAACATTCAAAAAACTTTCCGAAGAACGTTTGGTAACCAACTACAGCACCACCTCGGTAGAGATTGATGCCGTGCTACAAGGAGTATTAGCAGAAATTAGTGCTGTTGATACTATTATAGCTGCTTTACCAGAAGGCCCAACAAAAGAAACGGAAGAAAAACGAAAAGTACGTTTAGAGTACAAAAAGTTTTTATTAGAAAACCGAAAAGAAAGCTATGGAGCTGTTGCGCTTTTAGAAAAGCAATTGGACTTAGAACGTGTTAACAAACAATTAGATGAAGTTAATGCTTTTATTGCCGCAATTACCGCCCACAAGGCCACTTTGTAAAACCAACTATAACCGTCATTAACTTGGCGGTTTTTTTATGATGTAATTTCAAACTTTTGTTATAATTTCATCAATATTTGCTAAGTCGTTTGATTATTCTATATTTTTGCATCATTAAATAACACACACAATGAAATCGCTACAAATAACTGATTTGCGCAAGCAAACAACCATAAATAAAAAGGCGATTCCATATGTTTCCGCTAAAAAATAAAATCAAAACATATGAAAGTAGCCGTAGTTGGCGCTACCGGAATGGTAGGCGAAATAATGCTTCAAGTATTAGCAGAACGTAATTTTCCTGTAACGGAGTTAATTCCAGTTGCTTCTGAAAAATCAGTAGGAAAAGAAATCGAATGGAAAGGTAACACCTACAAAGTAGTAGGTTTACAAACCGCTGTAGATATGAAACCTGAGATTGCTTTGTTTTCGGCAGGTGGAGAAACTTCTTTAGAGTGGGCTCCAAAATTTGCTGCTGTAGGAACAACCGTAATCGACAATTCTTCTGCTTGGCGAATGGATGCTACTAAGAAATTAGTAGTTCCAGAAATCAATGCATCAGTTTTAACAAAAGAAGACAAAATTATTGCTAATCCAAACTGTTCTACGATTCAAATGGTAATGGCTTTAGCACCTTTACATGCTAAATATGACATCAAACGTATTGTAGTTTCAACTTACCAATCGATTACAGGAACTGGAGTAAAAGCAGTGCGTCAGTTAGAAAATGAATATGCAGGAATTGAAGGTGAAATGGCATACAAATATCCTATTCACAGAAATGCCATTCCACAATGTGATAGTTTTGAAGCAAACGGCTACACCAAAGAAGAAATGAAATTGGTGCGCGAAACGCAAAAAATACTAAACGACAAAACCATTGCGGTTACTGCAACAGCAATTCGTATTCCAGTCGTTGGCGGACACAGTGAAGCCGTAAACATTCAGTTTGAAAATGATTTTGAGGTGAATGAAGTACGTGAAATTTTACACAACACGCCTGGTGTAACAGTTCAAGATAATTTAGAAACGTTTACTTATCCAATGCCAATTTACGCTCAAGGAAAAGACGATGTTTTTGTAGGTAGAATCCGAAGAGATGAAAGTCAACCGAACACCATTAACATGTGGATTGTTGCTGACAACTTAAGAAAAGGAGCAGCAACGAACACGATTCAAATTGCGGAATATTTGGTAGCAAAAAATCTAGTATAATTTTAGCCACAGATTACGCAGATTAACACGGATTGAATCCTTTTGAATCTTTTAATCCGTGGCAATAAGAATTCACTTTGAATTAATTTCAAAATACTTGTTTGAAAATAATCTAGAATAAATTTTTAGCCACAGATTACACAGATTAACACGAATTGAATCCTTTTGAATCTTTTAATCCGTGGCAATAAGAATTCACTTTGAATTAATTTCAAAATACTTGTTTGAAAATAATCTAGAATAAATTTTTAGCCACAGATTACATGGATTAGCACGGATTTAATCCTTTTGAATCCTTTAATCCGTGGCTAAAACAAACAACCACGAACTAGCGAATAAGTCATCAAAACCTAAAAATTCGTTAATTCGTGGTTTCTTTTTATCTCTTCTTTTAAAAAACATATCTTTGTGTTTGTGAAAAAGAAGTTACTCTATATCAATCTAGTTTTGATGCTCGCAGTATTATTTGCTGTAAGCTATCAGTCTATTCATACTTTTTCGCACGAACACCATCTTAAAACAGAATGTTGTGATGATTCGCATCATTTGACTTTTAAAACTTCTGAAAAAACGATTACCGAAAGTGAAGATTGTCCTGTTTGTGATTTCAAATTCGCGGCTTTCCTTTCACCAGAAGTATTCCACTTTGATTTTATTCCTTCGTTTTACGAAATCCCGTATCAATTCAACAGTAATGAATCTTGCATTACGTTTGAAGGGAATTCGTTTTATCTAAGAGGACCTCCTGCTTTTATTTCATAAATAATTTGACTTTGATGCTTTTCAAAGCAAATCGTTGTAGGTATTATTTCCCTACAACTTCATCTATTACATTATTTATCAAATAAAAAACAATTAAATGAAATCAATTTTCCATTTAACACTTCTACTTATAACCATTTCTGGGTTTTCCCAAAACAAAATTAGCGGATTTGTGACCGATGTTAATCAACAAAAATTATCGGGTGTAATTGTTCATGTTGAAGAAAACAACCTTGAAACAACAACTGATGAAAATGGGTATTACCAATTTTTAAATTTCCCAAAAGGAACCAATAAAATTATTTTCCATTTATCTGGATATGAAACAAAAACCGAAACGATCACCAATAACGGAACCGAAATAACATTTAATATTGTTCTATTAGAAAAAGAATTGCATTTAGAAGAGGTCATCATTTCTACTTTATACAACAAAATGCAATCGCAAAATGTGATGAAAGTGGAGCATGCTTCGGTAAAAACATTAAAAGAAAACGGAGCTACTTCGCTTATTGACGGAATTGCAACTATTCCAGGCGTTTCTCAGATTTCAACAGGAAATTCTATTGGAAAACCTGTGATTCGTGGTTTAAGTGGCAATCGAGTTTTGGTGTATTCGCAAGGCGTTCGCATGGAAAATCAACAATTTGGCGAAGAACATGGTTTAGGTTTAAACGCTGCCGGAATTGAAAGTGTGGAAGTCATCAAAGGTCCGGCTTCTTTATTATATGGTTCTGATGCTTTGGGTGGCGTTGTGTATTTTAATTCGGAGAAATATGCTTCTTTTCAAGAAAAATCGGCTGATTTTGAACAAAAATATTTTACGAATACACAAGGAACTTCAACAACTTTCGGGTTTAAAGCTTCACCATCCAACTTTAGGTTTTTGGTTAGAGGAAATTATACATCGCATGCCGATTACAAAGTACCTTCGGGAGATAAAATTATCAATACGCGTTTCATCGAGAAAGATTTTAAATCAGGAATTGGTTATTCCAACTCTAAATTTTCAACCGATTTTAGATACAATTACAACAACTTAAATTTGGGTTTACCCGAAGAAGATTTAGAAAATTCAGGTTTTAGAAATCCGCTATATCCAAAACAAGAAGTAGATAATCATGTATTGAGTTTGAACCAAAAAGTATATTTCAAAAATTCGAAATTAGAAGGTGATTTCGGTTACTCATTAAACGACAGAAAAGAATTAGAAGCACCAGATGAAATTGCGTTATCCATGAAATTGAAAACTGCGAGTTATAATGTGAAATACTTCTTTCCAAAAATGAATAGTTGGGAAAGCATCATTGGAATTCAAGGAATAGACCAAACCAATACCAATTTTGGAGAGGAATTATTGATTCCAGATGCAAATGTGAAAGATTTTGGCGCGTTTGCAACTACAAATTACAGTTGGAATTCAAATATTTTACAAGCGGGAATTCGTTATGATAACAGAAAAATCAACACTTCCACTCACGGAATTGAAGGCGAAGAAGGTTATTTTGAAGCCATTGATAAAGAATTCAACAGTTTTAATGCGTCGTTAGGCTACAAAACCGATTTATCAAGCTCCATTTCAACCCGAATTAATATTGCTTCTGGATTTAGAGCACCGAATTTATCCGAATTAACTTCAAACGGAGTTCACGAAGGAAGTAATCGTTATGAAATTGGAAACTCTGACTTAGAAAACGAGCAAAATTTTCAAGTGGATTTGAATTTGGAATACAAAAGCGAACACTTGGAATGGTTTGTAAACGGATTTTACAATCACGTAAACAATTACATTTACATTACGCCAACAGGTGCTGAAATTGACGGAAATGATGTGTTCAATTACATCCAAAACAATGCGTATTTATTTGGTGGAGAAGCCGGAATTCACTTTCATCCACATCCGTATGATTGGTTGCATTTTACCAGTAGTTTTGAAAGCGTAACAGGAAAACAAGACGACAATTACTTGCCATTAATTCCAGCAAATCAATGGAAAAACAACATTCGTATGGAATTTGAATCGTTTAAATATTTCAAAAACGCCTATCTATCCTATTTCTTCAATTATACATTCAAGCAAAATAATATTAGTGAATTCGAAACTAGAACGCCAGACTACTTGTTGATTAATTTCGCAGTTGGCGGAAAAGTAACATTGGGTAAAACAGCTTTTAATATAAATTTAAATGCAAACAATCTTTTAGATAAAACATATACGAATCACTTATCAAGATTAAAAGCAGACGGCATTAACAATATGGGTAAAAATGTAATATTGAGTTTAAACTTTGATTTATAATTAACAACTCTTTACAATTCATTTGAATATCTTTGTTATCATCAATAAACACAATATGAAAAAAACAATAACATTATCCGCTATTGTTTGTACACTTGTTATGAACGCACAAACAAAAATCAATTATCCAGAAACAAAAAAAATCGACCATGTTGACACGTATTTTGGCGAAAAAATCAACGATCCTTACCGTTGGTTAGAAGATGACCGAAGTGCAGAAACCGAAGCTTGGGTAAAAGCTCAAAACGTAGTGACGTATGGTTATTTAGAGCAAATTCCATACAGAAATCAACTTAAATCTAGAATGGAACAATTGTGGAATTACGAGAAAATTTCGGCTCCATTCAAAGAAGGTGATTTTACGTATTACTTCAAAAACAACGGACTTCAAAATCAATCGGTTTTGTATCGAAAAGATAAAGCGGGTAAAGAAGAAATCTTTTTAGATCCGAATACTTTTTCAAAAGATGGAACTACATCTCTAGGTGGATTAAATTTCAGTAAAGACGGAAGTTTAGTAGCTTACTCTATTTCCGAAGGCGGTAGTGATTGGAGAAAAGTGATTGTTATGGAAGCTAAAACTAAGAAAATCATTGGCGATACCATTGTAGATGTAAAATTTAGTGGCGTTTCTTGGTACAAAAACGAAGGTTTTTATTATTCAAGTTATGACAAACCTGTTGGAAGCGAATTATCTGCAAAAACAGACCAACACAAATTGTATTATCACAAATTAAACACTTCACAAAAAACAGATAAATTGATTTTTGGTGGCGATGTTAAAAGAAGATATGTAGGTGGTTATGTTTCAGAGGATGAAAAATATTTGTTTATTTCAGCAGCGAATTCAACTTCTGGAAATGAGTTATATTACTTAGATTTATCTAAACCAGATGCTAAAATCGTAACCTTAATTGATAATTACGAAAACGATAATGATGTTTTAGACAACAAAGGTTCTAAAATTTATTTGGTAACAAATTACAAAGCGCCAAACAAACGCGTGGTGACTTTTGATTTATCAAATCCTGCAAAAGAAAACTGGAAAGATTGCATCGCTGAAACTGAAAATGTATTGTCGCCAAATACTGGAAGCGGTTACATTTTTGCGAGTTATATGAAAGATGCGGTTTCATTTATCAAACAATATGATTACAACGGAAAATTAGTTCGCGATATTCAATTGCCAGGCGTGGGAACTGCTGGAGGTTTTGGTGGAAAAGAAAAAGAAACTACTTTATATTTTTCGTTTACGAATTACGTAACCCCTGGAACTACTTATGCTTTTGATCCAAAAACAGGAAAATCAACAATCTATCAAAAACCTAAAGTTGATTTTAATTCGGCAGATTACGAATCAAAACAAGTGTTTTATACTTCAAAAGATGGCACAAAAGTTCCAATGATTATTACGTATAAAAAAGGAACAAAATTAAACGGTCAAAATCCAACAATATTATATGGTTACGGAGGATTTAATGTGAGTTTAACTCCGGCTTTCAGTATTGCTAACGCTGTTTGGTTAGAAAATGGCGGAGTTTATGCCGTTGCGAATTTACGCGGTGGTGGAGAATATGGTAAAAAATGGCACGATGCGGGAACACAAATGAAAAAACAAAACGTTTTTGACGATTTCATTGCCGCAGCTGAATATTTAATTAAAGAAAACTACACTTCATCTGATTATTTAGCAATCAAAGGAGGTTCAAATGGCGGTTTATTAGTAGGTGCTGTAATGACACAGCGTCCAGATTTAGTAAAAGTAGCATTACCAGCTGTTGGTGTTTTAGATATGTTACGTTATCATACATTTACCGCTGGAGCAGGTTGGGCTTACGATTACGGAACTTCTGAACAAAGCAAGGAAATGTTTGAATACATTAAAGGGTATTCACCAGTTCATAATGTAAAAGCAGGTGTGAAATATCCAGCAACTATGGTAACTACAGGCGATCATGACGACCGTGTAGTTCCAGCACACAGTTTCAAATTTGCTGCAGAATTACAAGCCAAACAAGCGGGAGATAATCCAGTTTTAATTCGTATAGATGTAAATGCGGGTCACGGAGCTGGAAAATCGGTTGCGGCTACGATTCAAGAAAATGTAGATATGCAAGTCTTTACACTTTACAATATGGGTGTTAAAGAATTAAAATAGAAAAGTTAAAAAACTGATAAAAGAGTCTTCGGGCTCTTTTTTTATGCAATAAAACTTCAAAAAATGGGTTTTCTAATTATGAGAATTCTAGTTTTTATATCCATCGTTATTGCTTCTGTCGGATTACAAAGTTGTAATTCAACCGTAAAAAGTGTGTATCGTGATGATTTTAGAAGTGCTTCCAAAACCGAAATTAAAAACATTCAAGAAGAAGTTGGGGCAACGAGTTCAAGTAAAAGCATCTTGATACTGACGCAAACTTACAAGGGAGAAAAAATCATCATTTCGCAAAACGGAAAAGTCATTTTTTCTGAATATCCAATTACCAATTTAAAAAGTAGAATTGCGAATTATTTCAGTGTAAAAAATAATTTGGATGTTCTTGTGAAAGATATAAGCACCAAAAAAGAAATCATGATTCCAGCTTCTAAAATTGGCAAACACAAGTATATTTACTTAATGAAAAAAATTAACAAAGGAAAATTTCAATACGTTATCACCTATAGTAATACCCTTCGCCCCTTAAAATAAAATCCCGATTTTCATCGGGATTTCTATTATTAAAATCGGTTATCGCCGTCAAGCATTCGACCTAAACCTCCAAGTAAGCTTCCTTCTTCTCTGCTTCCGCCGTTTTGAGGAGCGCTTGCATAAATTCTACCTGCTAATCTACTAAATGGTAACGACTGAATATAAACCGTCCCAGGTCCGCGAAGTGTTGCAAAGAACACACCTTCTCCACCAAAAATGGTATTTTTAATTCCACCAACGAACTCAATATCGTAATCTACATCTTTTGTAAAACCTACTAAACATCCAGTATCCACGCGAAGTAATTCACCAGGTTGTAATTCTTTTTTAGCTAAAGTTCCTCCTGAATGTACAAATGCCATTCCGTCACCTTCAACTTTTTGCATGATAAAACCTTCACCACCAAATAATCCGGTTCCGATTTTTTTAGTGAATTCGATTCCAACTGAAACGCCTTTTGCTGCGCATAAAAATGAATCTTTTTGACAGATGAATTTTCCACCTAATTGTTGCAAATCAATTGGAACAATTTTTCCTGGATATGGAGAAGCGAATGATACTTTTCTTTTTCCAAAATCTTGGTTTTGATAAGCTGTCATGAATAAACTTTCACCAGTTAAAACACGTTTTCCAGCTGATAAGAGTTTTCCAAAAACACCTTGTTGTTGATCTTGACTTCCATCGCCAAAAATAGTTTCCATTTTGATGCCGTTTTCCATCATCATAAAACTTCCGGCTTCGGCAATAACTACTTCTTGCGGATCTAACTCTATTTCTACATATTGCATTTCTTCACCATAAATATGGTAATCTATTTCGTGTGCTCTCATAATTTTTAATTTTTCTATATTAGTCGAAGTGATAATCGAAATGTTACGAAAAAGAAAAACCGAAAACAAAATCGCTTTCGGTTTGCATTATTTTTTATTTGGTTGCAATTAGTAATCCAATTTCACATAACCAATTTCTCTGCTGATTTTAGCTTTTCTTCTATTAATGTAAGAAGAAGAATTAGACGCTTTGTATTTTCTTGGATTTGGTAAAATTGCGGCAATTCCGGCAGCTTCATAACGGGTTAAACTAGCGGCATCTTTTCTGTACCAATGTTTTGCTGCTGCTTCGGCTCCGTAAACACCATCGCCCATTTCTATACTATTTAAATAGACTTCCATAATACGTTTTTTACCCCAAATTAGTTCAATTAAAACCGTATAATAAGCTTCTAAACCTTTACGAACATAACTTCTACCTTGCCACAGGAAAACATTTTTTGCCGTTTGTTGCGAAATGGTGCTTCCACCTTTTAAACGTTTTCCTTTCTGATTATTCTTGAACGCTTTTTGCATCGCTTCAAAATCAAAGCCCCAATGCTCTAAAAAACGACCATCTTCGCTAGCAATAACCGCTTTTTGAAGGTTTAATGAAATTTCGTCAATTGGAACCCATTCATGACTGCATGTCATTTCTTTCCCTGCTTCATTATGTTCTAAAGCGCGCATACCCATTAAAGGTGTAAAAGGAACTGGAACAAATTTGAAAAGTAAAACAATCGAAAAACTAATGATATTGAACCATAAAAACAGCAACCAAAAGAAACGTAATATCTTTTGTCCTGTAGTTCTTTTTTTTGCTGGTGATTTTGGTGATTTATTTTTTGTAGTTGTAGTTTTTTTTGCCATAGATAAAAGCTTTGCTTTTTTGTTTCAGGTTTCAAGTCTCAAGTTAAAAACTCTAAAAAATTATAATAAATCTGCTAATTCTTGTCCGACTAAACTACCTATGGCAACTCCCATTCCACCCATGCGTACTCCGCAGTAGACATTATTTGAAAGTTGTTCTACTATAGGTTTTTTATGTGTGCCCACACCCATAGTGCCGCTCCATCGGTGTTCAATTTCGAACGTTTGATGTGGCAAAATTACTGTTTTTAATAAGGCTACCAAACGATTTTGAATCAATTCTGTGGTATCATGAGAAGTGGTGGTTTCGCCTTCGAAATCTAAGTTTCTTCCGCCACCAAAAAGAATTCTATCGTTTATATTTCTAAAATAAAAATAACCTTTGTCTAAATGAAAAGTGCCTTTAATATCTAAATTCGGAATTGGTTTTGTAATCAAAACTTGAGCACGAGCCGGCTTAACTTGATTATTAGTTAATTGCGATGCAAAACCGTTTGTGGTGAACAACAATTTATTAGTTTTAAATGTAATTCCATTGGTTTCAACCTTAACACCATCATTTACTTCTTGAAAACTCGTTACCGTTTGACTGTTTAAAATCAAGATATCGTTTTGATGTGCTTTTTTTAGTAACGCTTGCATCATATTTCCGGTATCAATTTGCGCTTCAAACGGATTGAAAATCAAATTTTCAAATATTCCACCAAAATTGAATCGATCGACTTCTTTTGAAAAAACATCGGTCTTGAAAAGCGGTTTGATGATGTCGTTAATGAACGGAATCTTCTGAATGCATTCATTATAAAACAATTCGTCTTCTTTTAGAAATAATTCATAACCACCATAAGGTTTTAAATCAATTACCGAATCGCCGAGGTTTTTTCGAAGTAATTGTAACCCTGCATATCGTTTTTGAATTAGTTGGATTACTTCTTCTTCGGTATGTGTTTTTAAATCGTCTATGATTTCAGAAATGCTTCCAAAGCAAGCAAAACCAGCATTTTTGGTACTGGCACCTTGTGGTAAAATGCCTTTTTCGAGAATTAAAATTTTTGCTGAAGGGAATCTTTCGCGTAACGCTAATCCAGTATGCAAACCTACAATTCCACTACCAACGATAGTGAAATCGACATTTGAAAACCAATTTTTTATTTCCCAATAACTGAGTTGCATTGTTCTTCTTTATTTGCAGAATTTTTCTTTGCTTTAATTGCTTTCATTATCAATGGAAATGAAGTTACGGCGATTAAAATTAAGATAATGGTTTCAATATGTTTCTTCAAATCGATGCCAAATTCTTCATTGAAGAATCCGTATAAATAATGGCCTGCAAAAACTAAGGTAAACGACCAAAGCAGAGAACTTAAAACATTGTAAAACATAAACTTACTTTTCTGCATATGTACAATTCCTGCAATAATTGGCACGAATGTTCTAACAATTGGTAAAAAACGAGCAAAAATGATGGCTTTTCCACCATGTTTTTCGAAGAAAGCTTGAGATTCATATAAGTATTTCTTCTTGAAAAAGAAACTATCTTCTTTGTTGTATAAAAATTGACCGCTTTTGGCACCAAACCAATATCCGAAGATATTTCCTAAAGTTGCTGCTGATGCAATTAACAAAGCCAGAATGGTAACGTTAGACAAATCGCTTGGAATCATGAAAAAAGTTTCTACCAATTCACGACTATAAATTCCTGACAAAAACAAAAGACTGTCGCCAGGAAGAAAAAACCCAGCAAACAAACCTGTTTCAGCAAAAACTATGAATAAAACCATGTAAATTCCTATAGGAATTCCTCCGACTTCCATAGTAATATAGAACTCGGGATTGAAAAGTTTGGTCCAATGGAAATCGTTCATACTAAGCTAGTTTATTTACAGATTTTGCTACAATCATAGAAACGGCTGCATCGCCTGTGACATTAACAGTAGTTCTACACATATCTAAAGGTCGGTCAATGGCGAAAATTAAAGCTAAACCAGCTTCTGGAATTCCAGCTTGCGCTAGCACAATTACCAACATTACCATCCCCGCACCAGGAACAGCTGCACTTCCGATAGAAGCTAAAGTTGCGGTTACAATAATTCCTAATTGAGTAGCCAAAGATAAATCCATCCCAAAAGATTGTGCAATAAAAACCGCTGCAACGGCTTGATATAAACTGGTTCCATCCATATTAATTGTGGCACCAATAGGCAAAACAAAACTTGCTACTTCATCATCAACTCCTAAATTATCTACGGTTCTTTCCATAGTAACGGGTAAAGTTGCCGCACTTGAACTAGTTGAAAAAGCTAATAATTGTGCTGGAGAAATTCCGTTGAAAAAGAATTTCGGACTCTTTTTAGCCAATACTTTTACCAAAACAAGATAAACACAAATCACCAAAAACAATCCGATTAAAACGGTTAAACCATACATACCAAGCGCTTTGAACAAATCTAAACTTGGTGATTCAGCGACGATTGCTGCTAATAATGCAAAAACTCCGAACGGAGAAAACAACATGATTAAATCAATCATTTTTAAAATTACTTCGTTAAAACTATCGAAAAAGTCTTTAACGGGTTTTGATTTTTCTTCAGGTATTAAAATCATGGCGATTCCAAAAATCACTGCGAAGAAAATCACTTGTAACATATTACCATTATCAGATGAAGCTTTGATAATATTGTCTGGAACAATATCGATTAAGGATTGTAATGGCCCAACTTCACTTTGCTTAGCAGCAGCTTCAATTTTAGAGTTAGCATCAGCGGTATAACTTGAGACCAATTCGGTTCTAGTTTTTTCAGAAATATAACTTCCAGGTTTAATGATATTAACAATTACTAAACCAATTGAAACCGCTAAAATTGTAGTCATCACATACAATCCGATGGTTCTACCTCCCATTTTAGACAACTTCGAAATATCTTTTAAATCAGAAATTCCCTTAATCAAAGAGGCTAAAATTAAAGGAACAGCAATTAACTTTAATAAGTTAATGAAAATAGTTCCAAATGGTTTAACCCAATCCACAATTAAGTCTTTTCCCCAAGTAAATTGAATCAATATAAAAGCAAATAATACTCCGAAAACCATTCCAAGTAATATTTGCCAATGTAATGCTAGTTTTTTCATTATCAAGTTCGCTTTTAAGATTGTGAAAATAGGGATATTTTTTGAAAAAATTGCTACATTTAGCTTCGTTTTAAAAATAACAGATATGAAAAATTACATTTTTCTCATTTTCAGCATGATAAGCATGAGTACATTAGCACAGCAAAACCTAACTCCCGAAACCTTATGGCAATTAGGAAGAGTTACTCCTTTAGGAATTTCAAAAGATGGAAAACTATTAGTTTACAAAGTGGGAACACCTTCTGTTGAAGAAAATAAAATCAATTCAAAATATTACACGATTCCAGTTCAAGGAGGAAATGCTACCTTGGTGGAGGATTATAAATCATTTTTAGCCGACAAAAATGTTTCTCCTGATGGAAAATTATTGCTGTTTTCTAAAGAAGTTAAGGTGGAAAAATTATTGGGAAAAGACCTTTATCCAGAATTATCAAAAACCACAGCTCAAGTTTATACTGGCTTGGATTACCGTCATTGGGATACTTGGAACGACGGAACACACAATCATGTTTTCTATTCAGAGAATAAAAAAGATGCGGTTGGAATTGACATTATGCCAAACGAACCTTATGATGCACCTCAAAAACCTTTTGGTGGTGATGAAGATTACATTTGGTCGCCTGACGGAACCAAAATCATCTATGTTTGTAAAAAGAAAGCCGGAACAGCTTATGCAACCAGTACCAACACCGATTTATACGAATACGATTTAGCTACAAAAACAACAAAAAATCTTACTGAAAGCAATTTAGGTTACGATACGCATCCGATATTTTCTCCGAAAGGCGATTTGTCTTGGTTACAAATGAAACGCGATGGTTATGAAGCCGATAAAAACGATATTATCGTTCGTCATAGAGGATTAGACATCAATTTAACTGCTGGTTGGGACGAAACAGTTGATAGTTTTACTTGGAGTACCGATGGAAAAAAAGTATATTTCATTGCTCCAATTAAAGGAACGAAACAACTTTTTGAAGTTAATTTTCCTGGTTTAACAAAAATTGCGGTTCGTGTAACTCAATTAACTGATGGCGATTTTGATGTGAATGCGATTGTAGGTTTTTCAGGAACTTCGGTTTTAGTAACTCGAAATGATATGAATCATGCTCCAGAAGTCTATTCGTATGATTTAGCTAAGAAAACTTGGAAACAAATTACCAAAGTAAATGATGAAGCTTATGCTAAAATTGCTTCTTGTAAAACAGAAAAACGTTGGGTTACGACTACCGATGGCAAAAAGATGTTGGTTTGGGTAATTTTACCTCCAAATTTCGATAAAACTAAAAAATATCCAGCGCTTTTATACTGCCAAGGTGGACCACAAAGTGCGTTGACTCAATCGTATTCTTTCCGTTGGAATTTCCAATTAATGGCTTCGCAAGGTTATGTAATTGTGGCACCAAACCGAAGAGGAATGCCAGGACACGGAACGGCTTGGAACGAACAAATTTCAGGTGATTGGGGCGGACAAGTAATGGATGATTATTTAGCAGCAATTGACGATGTAGCAAAAGAATCGTACGTAGACAAAACGCGTTTAGGTGCTGTTGGGGCGAGTTACGGAGGTTATTCCGTGTTTCAATTAGCTGGAATTCACAAAAATCGTTTCAAAACATTTATTTCGCACTGTGGTATTTTCAATACAGAAAGTATGTATGGAACTACAGAAGAAGTGTTCTTTACGAATTGGGATTCAGGCGGCGCTTATTGGGAAAAAGACAATACTAAAGCACAAAAAACGTATAACGAATTCAATCCAATCAAGTTAATCAACAACTGGAATACACCAATTTTAATTATCCAAGGCGGAAAAGATTACCGTGTACCAATTGGACAAGGACAAGAAGCTTTTCAAGCGGCTCAATTAAAAGGAATTAAAAGTAAATTCTTATTGTTCCCTGATGAAAATCATTGGGTATTAAAACCTCAAAATGCCTTAGTTTGGCAAAGGGAATTTTTTGGCTGGTTAAAAGAAACACTTTAAAATTTCAAGGGCAAGAGCAAGTTCAATTTTCAAATTGTTCTTGTTCTTGAACTTGATTTTTGACCTTGAAAATGATGCCATTCGAAGACATAGAACTTACTATCAAAACCTTTCACAAGCATGATTTAGTGAAAGAAGCAGGTTTGTGGCTTTTAAAGATTTATGAAATGGAGCATCCTAATTTTGGAGGCTTTGAATTTAGAGACGAAATTCAACCCGATAGTATTTTAATGACAGCTGAAGGCATTATTGGCGGACCTCAAATCGTTAGAATTCCAAAAAACACGTTTTCATTTTCTTTGATTTTAGTTTTGAATTTATTGGCTCACGAAATGATGCACGTAAAACAAAAAGCACCAGGAGTTGCCATGCAAGACAAAAACGAGCGCGAATGGCAAGCGTATTACGAAATGTTGTTTCACAAAGAATTCCCATTAATTCCTCAAGCTTCAGTGCATCATCAAAAGTTTTTTGCAGAAAAAGCGATGATTTATTACAACCGTTCTGAAAAAGAAGCCAATCCGTTGCGATTGAAGTATGAAAATCAGAAAATAGAAATTGACGAATTAATTAAAAGTTTAGGATAAAAAAAGCGATTTCAATTTGAAATCGCTTTTTTGTTTTTATTCGTTTGGCTCATTCATTACAAATGATTCCATGAATTTTGTAGTATAATTTCCTGCCACATAATCTGGTTCGTCCATTAATTGTCTGTGGAATGGGATTGTTGTTTTGATTCCTTCGATTACGAACTCATCTAAAGCGCGCTTCATTTTGTTGATGGCTTCTTCTCTAGTTTGAGCAGTTGTAATCAACTTAGCAATCATAGAGTCATAATTTGGTGGAATTGTATATCCAGCGTAAACGTGAGTATCTAAACGCACTCCGTGTCCTCCTGGCGCATGTAAAACCGTAATTTTACCTGGCGAAGGGCGGAAATCGTTATAAGGATCCTCAGCATTAATACGACACTCAATTGAATGTAATTGTGGATAGTAGTTTTTACCAGAAATTGGAATTCCAGCCGCTACCATAATTTGCTCACGAATTAAATCGTAATCTACAACTTGTTCAGTAATTGGGTGTTCTACTTGGATACGAGTATTCATTTCCATGAAGTAGAAATTGCGGTGTTTGTCAACTAAAAACTCTACTGTTCCAGCACCTTCATATTTAATATATTCTGCTGCTTTAACAGCCGCTGTTCCCATTTTCTCACGTAATTCATCCGTCATAAATGGAGATGGCGTTTCTTCGGTTAATTTTTGGTGACGACGTTGAACCGAACAATCTCTTTCAGAAAGGTGACATGCTTTTCCATAAGAATCTCCTACTACTTGAATCTCGATATGACGAGGCTCTTCGATAAGTTTTTCCATGTACATACCATCGTTACCGAAAGCAGCAGCAGCTTCCATACGTGCACTTTCCCAAGCTTTTTCAAGCTCTTCTTCTTTCCAAATTGCACGCATTCCTTTTCCACCACCACCAGCAGTAGCTTTCATCATAACTGGATATCCAATTTCTTTTGCTACTTTTTTAGCTTGTTCAAAATCTTCTAAAATCCCCTCAGAACCAGGGACACATGGAACTCCAGCTTCAATCATTGTTGATTTCGCTGTAGCTTTATCTCCCATTTTTTCAATCATTTCTGGAGAAGCACCAATAAACTTGATACCGTGCTCTTGACAAATTTTTGAAAACTTTGCATTCTCAGATAAGAATCCGTATCCTGGGTGAATAGCGTCTGCATTTGTAATCTCGGCAGCAGCTATAATATTTGACATTTTTAAGTAAGAATCCTTACTTGGTGCAGGCCCAATACAAACCGCTTCATCAGCAAATTTTACGTGTAAACTTTCCGCATCAACAGTTGAATAAACCGCAACCGTTTTAATACCCATTTCTCTACAAGTTCTAATTACACGTAGTGCAATTTCACCTCTATTGGCAATTAATATTTTTTTAAACATGTTCTTTTAATTAGACAATTAGACCATTCTGAATTTAGAATTTAGAATTTAGAATTTAGAAAAACTGAAAACTTCTAATTTCAAATTTCTAACTTCTAACTTTATTATGATGGATCAACTAAGAATAATGGTTGATCAAATTCAACTGGAGATGAATCATCTACTAAAACTTTTACAATTTTACCAGAAACTTCAGATTCGATTTCGTTGAATAATTTCATTGCTTCAATCACACAAAGAACATCTCCTTTTCCAATAGTTGAACCTACTTCAACAAACATTGGTTTGTCTGGAGCTGGTTTTCTATAGAAAGTACCAATGATTGGCGATTTTACTGTAATATATTTTGCATTATCATCAGCTGCTGGAGTTGCTGCTGGAGCATCTGCAATAGCAGGAGCCGCTACTACTTGTGGAGCTGCCATTTGTGGCGCAGCTGCCATAGGCATTTGCTGAACATAAGTTGTAGTACTTTCTGTACCTTCAGCAGTTGTTTTTATGGTGATTTTAAAATCGTCCATTTCTAATTTTACTTCTGTAGCACCTGATTTTGCTACAAATTTGATTAGGTTTTGAATCTCTCTAATATCCATAATATTTGATTTAGTTTAGTTTGTTTTTATTTAGTATAAGCCCATTTTAAATAGATAGCACCCCATGTGAATCCGCCACCAAATGCTGCAAAGATAATATTATCTCCTTTTTTCAATTGGTTTTCGAAATCTGACAGTAATAAAGGTAGGGTTGCCGAAGTGGTATTTCCGTATTTTTGAATGTTGATTAAGACTTTAGATTCGTCTAATCCCATACGATTTGCAGTGGCATCGATAATTCTTCTGTTGGCTTGGTGTGCGACTAACCAATTGATGTCATCATGTGACAAATTGTTGCGTTCCATGATTTTTTCACTTACATCGGCCATTCCTGAAACAGCGTATTTGAAAACCGTTTTTCCGTCTTGGAAAACAAAATGTTGTTTGCTTTTAACTGTTTCTTCTGTTGGAGGCAAAATTGAACCACCTGCTTCGATTTTTAAAAATTCTCTTCCGATTCCATCACTTCTTAGTAATTCATCTTGAAGACCTAATCCATCAGTATTTGGTTCAAACAAAACAGCCCCTGCACCATCGCCAAAAATGATACAAGTGGCTCTATCTGTATAATCTATAATTGAAGACATTTTATCAGAACCTATCAATAAAACTTTTTTGTATTTTCCAGATGCGATATAAGCTGAAGCTGCAGACATTCCGTAAAGGAAACTCGAACAAGCAGCTTGCAAATCAAATGCAAATGCATTCGTTGCTCCAATTTGTGTAGCTACATAAACTCCTGTTGAAGCTACTGGCATATCTGGTGTCGCCGTTGCCATAATCACTAAATCAATATCTTTAGGATCTAAATTGGCTTTTTCTAATAAATTTTGAGCGGCTTTAATTGCCATGAAAGAAGTTCCTTGACCTTCTTCTTTTAACAATCTTCTTTCTTTAATTCCGGTACGACTGGTAATCCATTCATCATTCGTATCTACTAATGTTTCCAATACTTGATTCGACAGAACAAAGTCGGGAACATAAGAACCTACTGCCGTAATTGCTGCTGTTATTTTATTCATCTTCGATTAATTTTTCCTTCTGAATTTTTAAGATTCAAAAAGTGGTGGAAATTACAAAAAAAATTTCAAACGAATCCTATTCGAATTGCATTATTGCACACACGAATGGGTATTTAACAAAAAAACTCTCACGATGTGAGAGTTTTCTCTATTTTTTTGATATAATTAAGCTACAGCTTCGTTTTTATCAATTACAACTTGACCTCTGTAGTACATTTTACCTTCATGCCAGTAAGCTCTGTGGTATAAGTGAGCTTCACCAGTTACAGGACAAGTAGCAATTTGAGCAACTGTTGCTTTGTAATGCGTTCTTCTTTTATCTCTTCTTGTAGACGACTGTCTTCTCTTAGGATGTGCCATTGTTCTATTTTATTTATCCGTTAATAGTTTTTTTAAATTCTCCCATCTAGGGTCAATATCATTATTTTGTTGTTCTTCTTTTTTGTTTTCTTTTGGAGAAAGCGATTCTAATTTTTCAATTACATCAGATAGCGAGCCATCTTTAACACCAGGATGTATTCTTCGCAAAGGCACTGATAATATTATGGACTCATAAATATATTGTGCTACATTTACTTGAAATTCGCCATGAGGCAAAATGAGCAACTCCTCATTTTCATCATTAAAGGCATCTCCAAACTTAACTAAAAGTTTTAATTTTCCTTTAATTGGCAAATCAAACTCTTCACCCGACACATCACAAGGCACATTTACAGTTCCTTTGTGTTTAAAATCAAGTTCAAGCATAGTGCTTTTCTTCTCTAAAACAATATCAACTTTGACCGAAACGTCATTAAATTCGTCGTAATCAAAGTTTTTAAAGAACGTATTATCTATTTGATAATCAAACTGATGCTTCCCTATTTTTAACCCCACGAATGGAATTAAATATTCTTTTAAATTGTTCATAACAACAGTTTTACCTTTTTAAAAGGTGTGCAAAGATATAAAATATTTATAAATTCAAACTAGTTGTAAACATTTTTTTGTTTATAACTGCTTTTCTTTTGCTTTTAAAGGGTTTTTAATCAGCTCTTGATAGTCATTTCTTTTATTAAAAACATCAATTGCTAAATAAACAGCTTCTTTAAACGACTCGTGATTAGCTAATCCCTTTCCTGCAATTTCATAAGCAGTACCATGATCAGGAGACGTTCTAATTTTATTTAATCCTGCGGTATAATTCACACCATTCCCAAAAGACAATGTTTTAAAAGGAATCAACCCCTGATCGTGATACGTTGCAATCACCGCATCATATTTCTCATATTGAGCCGAACCAAAGAACCCGTCCGCTGAAAAAGGCCCGAAAACCATATTTCCTGCTTCAAATAATTTTTTCAAGGCTGGTTTGATAATTTTTTCCTCTTCTTGACCAATTACACCATTATCACCCGAATGTGGATTCAATCCTAAAACAGCCACTTTTGGTTTTTCAATTTCAAAATCTTGTTTTAACGTTTGAATGATGGTTTTGATTTTACTCGAAATTAATTTTTCGTTCAAATGCTTTGCCACTTCATTTACCGGAACATGATCAGTAAGTAATCCCACACGTAAATCATCGTGAACCATTAGCATTAAAGCATCACCTTCTAATTCTTTATTCAAATAATCGGTATGCCCTGGGAATTTGAATTCTTCTGATTGAATATTATACTTATTAATAGGAGCTGTTACCAAAACATCTACCAAACCTTCTTTTAGAGCTTTTGTTGCAGCAACGAAAGATTTTATAGCGTAACTTCCAACAACATCATCGTTTTTTCCCAACTCCAAGTTTACACCTTCGCGCCACACATTTAGTACATTGATTTTTCCAACAACAAATTGCTCTATTTTATCGATTCCGTGAATGGCAATATCGATATTCAATTCTTTTCTCAAAAAAGAAACAATCTTAGCATTTGCAAAAATTACTGGCGTACACAATTCTAACATTCGAGTATCTTCAAATGTTTTTAAAATTACTTCGCTTCCAATACCATTTAAATCTCCAATCGAAATTCCAACAATTATATTTTCTGCTTTTTTAACCATAACAAATGTGATTTATTGCTTACTTTTGATGTGCAAATTTAGTAAAATTAAATCAGTTATGTTTACCGGAATTATAGAAACCCTCGGAATTATAAAAGAAATCGAAAAAGATCAGGAAAACCTGCATGTAACGGTGGAATCCGACATTACTCATGAATTAAAAATTGACCAAAGTGTAGCACATAATGGTATTTGTTTAACAGTGGTAAAAATTGAAAACAAAAATTATACTGTAACCGCTATAAAAGAAACCATCGACAAAACTTCGATTGGAACTTGGAAAGTTGGAGATGTCATAAATTTAGAACGCGCTATGAAACTTGGCGACAGACTTGACGGACACATTGTTCAAGGACATGTTGACCAAACTGGAACGTGTACAAATATTAAAGAAGCTAATGGAAGTTGGGTTTTTACATTTGAATACGACGCTTCATTAAACAACATTACTATTGAAAAAGGTTCAATAACCGTAAATGGAACTAGCTTAACAGTTGTAAATTCAGGATTAAACACATTTAGTGTCACAATAATCCCTTATACTTTTGAACACACTAATTTTAATACTTTTAAAATTGGTACAAAAGTAAATTTAGAGTTTGATGTTATAGGAAAGTATGTAAGTCGATTAAATGAATTAAGAAAATAAAAAAAGGTTCTTATAAAGAGCCTTTTTTTGTAGATATATATTTCTTTGACAAATAATAACCTGACACTAACGCCAAAAAGAATAAAATAACCAATCCTCCATCAATAGGCAAACCAGGTGGTGGTGGTGGAGTTGGCGGCGGAGGTGTTGGATCTGCTGCTAAAACACCTTGAATACTAAAAAGTACTACTAAAATTGTTATAATTTTATTCATAATTGTTCTCATTGGGCGCAAAAGTATAATTTATATCATTCCCTTACTAATAAAAGAAATTATTTAATAATAAGTTAATATTCTGTAACACAAACTTATTTAGAAAACACGAAAATATAAATATTTTTATACTTTACAAGTTATTTTTTAAAAAAAAACTTAAAAAAAACTTAAAATAAGCTTTTCGTAAGAAATTACTCCTTAATTTAAAACAATAAAAGTGGTCCCACCTGGGCTCGAACCAGGGACCACCTGATTATGAGTCAGGTGCTCTAACCAACTGAGCTATAGGACCAGTATTGAAGTTGCAATATTAAGACTAATTTTTAAGGCAACCAAATCTTTTTTTAAACTTTATTTTATTTCTTGACAAAGCTCTATTAGCACGCCATTCGTGCCTTTAGGATGAAGAAATACAACCAATTTATTATCAGCTCCTTTTTTTGGAATTTCATTTAAGACAACAAAACCTTCTTTTTTTAAGCGCGAAATCTCTTCCAAAATATCTTCAACATCAAAAGCAATGTGATGAATACCTTCACCCTTCTTTTCTAAAAATTTTGCAATTGGACTTTCGGGATTTGTAGCTTCTAGTAATTCAATTTTGTTTGGCCCGTTCATAAAAAAAGAAGTTTTAACACCCTCACTGACTACTTCTTCCTCTTTATATGGAGGTTGGCCAAATAATTTTTCAAAAAGCAAATTTGATTCTTTCAAACTTTTTACCGCAATACCTATATGTTCAATTTTTCTCATAAATTTCGATTTTTAATGCGAACAAAGTTAACAAAAAACAACAAACGGTTATTCGAGGACATTCATATATAATACAAAAGAATACGCCTTGATAAATTTTTATGTATTTTTGCATCATGGAAACAAATAGACAAAAAAAAATAGGAGCACTTTTACAAAACGATTTGGTTTCGATTTTACAGGGTGAAATCCGTAAAAATAATATCAACAATTTAGTAATTTCGGTTTCAAAAGTAAATGTAACTTCGGATTTATCGATTGCAAAAGTTCATTTAAGTATATTTCCTACTGATAAAGCTGCTGAAATTTTAGCCGCTGTAAAAAGCAACGCACCTCTTATCAAACATGATTTAGCCCAACGTGTGAAAAATCAATTACGCAAAGTTCCAAATTTGATTTTCTACATTGATGATAGCTTAGATTACATCGAAAAAATTGATAAAGCATTAACTGGAGAAGAAAATCCAATTGAAAATCCAGATTTATTAGAAAAAAGAAAGAAATCGTAATTTGAACCTTTCCTTTTACATAGCCAAACGTTACGCTGTTAGTTTTAGCAGAAACAAAGCAATTAACATTATTACTGGAATTGCTTCTGTTGGAATTATAGCAAGCACTATGGCTCTTTTTGTTTTCTTGTCGGTTTTTAGTGGTTTGAAAGAATTTAGTTTGAATATTGCTAACGCTTCGGACCCAGATTTACGAATTGAAACCACATCAGGCAAAACCTTTTCGGTTAGTCCAAAACAAGAAGAATTACTTAAAAAAAGTAACTATATCGCTTCCTTTAGTAAAATTATTGAAGAGCGTGTTTATTTTATGTATGATAATAAAGAATTGGTGGCACATATAAAAGGAGTTGACAATCATTTTATACAAGTAACCGATTTTAAAAAACATCTATACGCAGGAGAATGGTTTGAAAATAATTCCGAAAGCGTAGTCATTGGAGCTGATATTAGCAGAAAATTAGGTTTAGGTTTATTTGATTACAATAATGCTTTAGAGGCTTATGTTCCAAAACCTGGAAAAGGTGATATTGAAAACGCAAACGAAGCTTTCAATAAATCTTTACTGTTCCCCTCTGGTATTTACTCTATTAATGAAGAATTAGATGGTAAATATGTTTTTTGTTCTATTGGGTTAGCCCAACATTTTCTTGACCTAAAAAACAACGAAATCACAAATATTGAAATCAAGTTAAAACCTAATATGGACGAAAATAAAGCTAGAAAAGAGCTTAATTCTATTTTAGGAAATGACATTAAAATAAAGAATAGAGCTCAATTGAACGATTCTCTTTATAAAATGTTACAATCTGAAAACCTATTCATTTATTTATTTAGCACTTTAGTTGTAATTCTTACCTTATTTTGCCTTGCTGGAGCTATTGTAATGATTATTATTGACAAAAGAGACAATCTTAAAACATTATATAACATTGGTGTTACACAAAAAGCTATTCGCAATATATTTTTCACACAAGGAATTATCATTACCTTATTTGGTTTGATTATAGGGTTAGGATTAGCTATAGGTATCATTCTACTTCAACAGCATTTTTCATTCATCATGATTACACCTACCATGCCTTATCCTGTACTTTTTGAATGGCAAAACATGGCGATTGTAATTATGACAATCATAATTCTTGGATTAATCTCTTCTTGGATTGCTTCTGGGACAGTAAATACAAAATTATTTAGATAAAAAGTCAAATAACAAAATATAGACATGTGTTTCATGCATTACTATTTAGTTATCTGTTCAACAACCATTCATTATGCCTAAAATAATCCCATTTAGCTTTAGCCATATCAAATTTTGGATCAATTAAACTTTTATATTCTTTTCTATTAATACTGTTTTTACAATCGATGTAAATAGCAATGGGTTTTCCTTTGTATTCCTCTTTGATGCGTTGACAGTATTGCCAAATGAAATCGGGTTTAGTGGCTAAATTTTGCGCTTGTTTATCAGTAAGGTTTTTTTGGTAATCGTAAATAGAAACATTTCCCGTTTTTAAATCCCTAATTTGAATTGTGATGTAGCCATTTCGTTCGCGTAGCATCATGCGCCAGCTTAATCGATGTCCTTCTTCTGTCCAAAGTACATCCCCTTCAATAAAATGATGACGAAGCGGAAGTAAAAGTTGTATAATTAAATAAGGAACCATCAAAACGTATACGATTCTTTTTCCGTAGAAGTTTTGATGTAAATTTTCAATTTCAATTTTAGGTTTCTTTTTAAGAAATATTTTTCTAATGGTTTCAGGTTCGTAAAAGAATAACGCAAAAGTTAGAGCAAAGAAAGGAAAAATACCAATTTCTAAGAATATAGCATTAAAGAGATGAAAAGTTAAGGATGCTAGTAAGGCTAACATTCTTGTTTTTTTAAATAAAAGTAATGGAACAATTAATAAATCGAAAATTATCCCCATGTAAGCAATGAATAGATAAAACCATTTTTGAAGAAATAGTTTTTTTAAAGCGCTGATTTCGGTAGAATTTGCTAATAAGTTTCTTGTGAAAGTGCCATCTAACCAATCAGGGTAAAGTTTTGCAATGGAAGCGTAAAAATACACAATAGCAACTTGAATAATAAATAAAAGATTAATCCAGTAAGGCATCGTTTTTTCTTCTTGGATTCTTTTTTGATTTACATCAAGTGAAGTATGTCGATTTGCAGGAAGAAAAATCATTAAAAAGCTTATTAAAAGTAATAAGTAATAATGATTGTTGTAAGCTGATTTCTGCATAAAATAAGCTCCAGTCCACAAAATAGTGTAAGAAATAATAGCTATTCGATATTGATAACCAAGCATAATTGCCAATCCGAAAACTCCCATTGCGATGAAATAAAAATACATTCCAAAGCCAGGCAAAGGCTGAAGCCATTCGAAACCGATAAAAGAAAAGGTAAATTGGGGTTCAATAAAAACGCGTTTAACCCATCCAGTAAGAATGGCGCCAAAACTTTCACAAGTAATTAAAAATCCGAAAAAGATTCGGAAAACGACTAATGGACTGTTATCGATTGCTTTGAAAAGAAATTTCATTTTAAATTTTGAATGTAGTTTAGTGAAAACAATTTGTCCTTTTCAAGTTGGGCTTGTAAATCTGAAAGCGAATTGAATTTTCGCTCGTCTCTAATATGTTCTAGGATTGATATTTTTAATTTTTCATTGTAGATATTTTCACTCATATCAAAATAATGAACTTCAATTGATTGTTCATTCTCACCAAGCGTCGGATTGTTCCCAATATTCATCATACCAAAATACAGAATATCGTTAATTTCACTAGACACTATGTAAACCCCATTTTTAGGCAACAATTTATAACTTTCGTTAATCTGAATATTAGCGGTTGGAAAACCTAAAGTTCTACCAATTTTTTTGCCCTCAATCACTTTTCCAGAAATAAAATAAGAATATCCTAAAAATTGATTGGCTAGTTGGATGTTTCCTTCCATCAAAGCTTTTCGTATTTTGGTAGAACTAATAGCTATTTCATCAATTTCATGAGCACTAATTTGTTCTACTTCGAAACCGTATTTTTTTCCGAATGAAATTAAATCACTAATGTCAGCTGTTCTATTTTTTCCAAAACGATGGTCGTGACCAATAATAATTTTGTGAATATTTAATCGATCAATCAGGATTTCTTTTACAAATTCCTCTGCAGATAAATTAGAAAATGCTGCATCAAAAGGATGAATGATAAGGTTATCGATGCCGAACTTATCCAGTAATTCTGCTTTTTCATCGATTGTATTTAACAACTTAATAGAGGTGTCTTGTTGCAAAACCATTCTTGGATGCGGAAAAAAAGTAAGTAATGAAGATTCGTAAGTGTTATTTTCCTTTGCTTCAACTACTTTTTTTAAAATAGATTGATGTCCCAAATGAACACCATCAAAAGTACCTAAGGTAAGAATGGTTTTCTTTTGTGAAGAAAAATTAAAAATTGAATCGTATGTTTTCAAAATTAAATATATAATATCTACAAAGATAAATTCTATAATCTTAAAACTAAGAAAGTTTATAAAAAAAATAACAATGTTGCGAATTTCATATTTTTTTTAATAAGTTTGTACATTAATCAATAATTTAACCAAAAATGAAAAAAACTTTACTACTAATTGTTTTTACTTTTTTGTCGATTAGTTTTGGCTATTCACAAACAGATAAAGCATGGAAGACCTTTAATGGTGGTGATGTTAAAGTAGCATTAACCGCAGAAAGACAATCTTTTCCACAAGATTATACTTTAATGCAATTAGATTTAACTGTATTAAAGTCTTCACTTAACAACGTTTCAGACAGAACTGCACTTAACAGAAATAATGTTGTTATTTCTATACCAAATGCAGATGGAAAATTGGAGCGTTTTCAAGTTTATGAAGCTTCAAATTTTGATGCTGAATTACAAGCTCAATTTCCCCAAATCCGTTCATATGTAGGAGCAGGAATTGATGATAAATATGCTATATTAAGAATGAGTTTAGACCCTAGAGGAGTTCAAACTATGGTTCTAAGAGCTGGTAAACCAGCAGAGTTTATGGAGCCTTATTCTCAAGACGGTAAAATTTACGCAGTATATAGTTCTTCAAGAAAAAGAGGCAAATTACCTTTTACTTGTTCTACACCTGAGCAAGTTTTAACAAATGATTTGGCTACACCAGAAGTTACTGCTCGTTCTAGTTCTGGATCACTTTTAACATTCAGATTAGCATTGTCTTGTAATGGTGAATATGCTAACCACTTCGGAGCTTCAAGTGCCGCTGATGTGGCTTTAGTTTTAGCTCAATTTAATGCAACTATGACTCGTGTAAATGGAGTTTTTGAAAAAGATTTTGCTATTCATATGAACATAGTTGCCTCGACTACAAATGTAATATTTTACGATCCTGCTTCAGATCCTTATACTACAATGGCTAATTGGAATACTCAATTACAAAAAACACTAAATACTACATTAACAGGTCCATCTACAACTCTTGCAGATAACAATGCAGCTTATGATGTAGGACATATGTTTGGTGAAACAGGTGGTGGCGGAAGTGCTGGCTGTATAGGATGTGTATGTGTAAATGGTGTTGCTTCAGGAACTGGTGCAACAAAAGGAAGAGGAATTACTTCTCCTGCAGACGGAGTTCCAA
Organism: Flavobacterium sp.; assembly: GCF_041911335.1. Lineage (GTDB taxonomy): Bacteria > Bacteroidota > Bacteroidia > Flavobacteriales > Flavobacteriaceae > Flavobacterium. The sequence goes on along the minus strand of NZ_JAYRPD010000030.1, from coordinate 94,572 downwards.
TGGGAGACACATTTGATATTGACTATGTAGCACATGAGTTAGGGCATCAATTTGGTGCTAATCATACTTTCTCTCATGGTAATGAAGGATATGGTGTAAATAAAGAAGTAGGTGGGGGTGTAACTATTATGGGATATGCTGGTATTACTTCTTACAATACACACATGAATTCAATTGATATTTTCCATTCAGCAAGTATTGCACAAGTTCAGGCTAATATGGTTGGAAAAACTTGTCCTACTAGTACTCCAATTACTCATAGTGCTCCTGTTGTAAATGCAGGTGCAGATTACACTATCCCATTAAGTACTCCATTTGTTTTAACTGGTTCGGCTACTGATGCTGGTGGAGGATCTTTAACTTATGCTTGGGAACAGAATGACGATGGAGGAGCTAATACTGCTGCTGCAAGTGTGGCTAGTCCAACAAAAACAACTGGGCCAAATTTCGCTTGTTATCCAGCGTCTGCTAATTCATTTAGATATTTCCCAGCTTTTTCTTCTATTTTAAATGGAAGTACAACTACTGCAGGTGTAGGAGTAACCATGGAAGCATTAAGTTCTGTTGCAAGAACATTAAATTTTAGACTAACCGTTAGAGATAATGTTGTAGGTCAAGGGCAAACTAATTATGACGATGTTGTAGTAACAGTAGCAGATAAAACTGCACTTACTGTAACTATGGCTGCAGGCACTAGTTACCCTGTGGGTTCAACTCAAACTGTTGTTTGGACTGGAGCAACTGGAGCGAATGGTCATAATACAATAGCTGGAGGTGCAAATGTTGATATTTTGTTTTCATCTGATAACGGAGTTACATGGACTACTTTATTATCTGGAACACCAAATGATGGAACTCAGTCAGTAACTTTACCTGCTGGTGTTGCTGCTCCTTATTGTAGATTTATGGTTAAAGCAAGTGCTAATATTTTCTTTAATATTTCTCAACCATTTTCTGTAGGTTATACTATTACAAATGTTTGTAATACATACACAAATTCTAATGTTTTGGTAATACCTGACGGAACAGGTGCAAATGCTTATGGTTCTGTTGTTGCAAATACAATTAATGTGCCTACAAGTGTTACTATTACGGATGTAAACATTGGTTTAAATGTTTCGCATACTTATCCTCAAGATTTACAAATTGCTATTAATCACCCAGATGCTACCCAAGTTTTGGTTTGGAATAGAGCTTGTGCTGGCAATGATAATTTTAATATAACTTTAAGTGATGGCTCTCCTGCATTTTCTTGTGTTGCAAATATGACTGGAACTTTTGCACCTTCATCTTCTTTATCTGCTTTTAATGGTAAACCATCTAATGGTGTTTGGACTTTATTAGTAAGGGATGGTTATTTAGGTGATTTAGGTCAAATTAATTCATGGTCTATTGAGATTTGTTCACAAACGGTTACTCTCTCATCAGAATCATTTGGTTTAGATAATTTTACTTTGTATCCAAATCCTAACAACGGAAACTTTAATATTCAATTTACTTCTAATACAGGAAATGAAATTAAAGTAAACGTTCATGACATTAGAGGAAGAGAAATTTTTGCTAAATCATATAACAACAATGGTTTATTTAATGAAACATTACAATTAAATGGTGTTCAATCTGGAGTATATCTTGTAACAGTTCAAGATGGCGCTAGAAAAGAAGTAAAGAAAATTGTAGTTCAATAAATGGAATAATTTTATAAATACAAAAAAGGGAAGCTTTTAGCTTCCCTTTTTTATTTTCCATTATACGCATTCATCGTATTGTTTAAGCCTGCCAGAGCAAATGATTTTATTATTTCTGAACTTATTTCTAAACGCTCTTTTAGTTTTTCTTTTTCTTCTTCACTCCATTCGCCTAAAACATAATCAACTTGTTGCCCCTTTTTAAAAGCATCACTAATCCCAAATCTATATCTAGGATACTCTGTTGAGTTTAATAATAATTGAATGTTTTTAAGTCCGTTATGACCGCCGTCGCTTCCTTTGGTTTTAATTCGGATGGTTCCAAAGGCTAAATTCAAGTCGTCAGTAATGACCAACATGTTTTCTTTTTCAATATTTTCTTTTTCTAACCAGTATTTTACCGCTTTACCACTTAAATTCATGTAAGTATTTGGCTTTAGTAACAATAAAGTTCTTCCTTTTATTTTTAGTTCAGCAACTTCCCCCAATTTCACGGTTTGAAATGAAATACCCTCTTTTTGAGCTAAATAATCCAAAACTTTAAATCCGATATTGTGTCGTGTATTTGCATATTCTGAGCCAATATTTCCTAGCCCTACGATTAAGAATTTCTTCATGGGTAAATGCTCTTGTTTTTGTTTCTTAAATAGATTTGATAGCCAATTCATTTTGCAAAAGTAATGTAAAGTTTAGATACTGAAAAGCATAAAAAAAAGCACCAGTAAAAACTGATGCTTCTTTTGTATAGATTGAAAAGAAATTATTTTTTCTTTTTTGCTCCTTTTTCTGCTTTTGCTGCTTCTTGAGCTGCTTTCATTGCCGCACGAGAAATTCTCACTTGACAAACTACAGTATTATCTGGGTGCATTAATTTAAAATTGTTAGTTTCAATTTTAGTAACGTATAATTTGTTACCCATTTGTAATTCTGAAATGTTAGCTTCAACGAAGTCAGGTAAGAATTTAGGTAAAGCTTTTACTTTTAAACGACGTTGGTTTAAACGTAAAACACCTCCTAATAATACCCCTGGAGAAGTTCCTGTAACTTTAACTGGTACTTCCATGATGATTTCTTTGTCATCACTTAATTGGAAGAAGTCAATGTGTAAAATTTTGTCAGAAACTGGGTGAAACTGAATGTCTTGCATAATTACATTGTAAGACGTTCCGTTTAACTCAACTACAACTGTGTGTGCGTTTGGAGTGTAAACCAAATCTTTAAATGCTCTTTCGTCTGCAACAAAATGAACTGGCTGATTTCCTCCGTAGATAACGCAAGGAACCATTCCAGCATCACGTACGGCTTTAGTTGCCTTTTTACCTACGTTTTCTCTTTCTGATCCTTTAATCGTAATTGATTTCATTGTAAAATATATATAATTAATAAATTCTTGTTAAAGTGGTTATTTGATTACATCAAAAATTTACCACTGATAGAGTTGTTATTTTGTACCATATGCATTACTTCTGCAAATAATGGCGCACAACTTACGACTCTTATCTTTTTTGATTCTTTTCTTAATGGAATAGAATCGGTAACAATTAACTCTAATAATTTAGAATTTTCTATTTTTTCGTACGCTTCACCAGATAAAATCGGGTGTGTACAGATTGCTCTCACACTTAAAGCTCCTTTTTCCATCATTACATCAGCTGCTTTTGCTAATGTTCCTCCGGTGTCAATCATGTCGTCAACTAAGATAACATTTCGACCTTTTACTTCACCAATAAGCTCCATTGTGTCAATTACATTCGCTTTTTTTCTTTGCTTGTAACAAACCACAACGTCAGATTCTAAAAATTTAGAATACGCATAAGCTCTTTTTGAACCTCCCATGTCTGGAGATGCGATAGTTAAATTTTCTAAATTTAAACTTCTTACATAAGGTAAAAAGATTGTAGAAGCAAACAAGTGATCTACTGGTTTTTCAAAGAACCCTTGAATTTGATCGGCATGTAAATCCATAGTCATAATTCGGGTTGCTCCAGCAGTTTCTAAAAGTTTTGCAACTAATTTTGCTCCAATTGGCACTCTTGGCTTGTCTTTTCTGTCTTGTCTTGCCCAACCGAAGTAAGGAATAACCGCTGTAATATGACGTGCCGATGCTCTTTTTGCTGCATCAATCATCAATAATAATTCCATTAAATTGTCTGCACTTGGAAATGTAGAACAAACTAGGAATACGCGCAATCCTCTTATCGATTCTTCAAAAGAAGGCTGAAATTCGCCATCACTATATTTAGAGAACGTAATCTTACCTAGCGGAACGCCATACTTTTCAGCAATTTGTTCGGCTAAATACACACTCTGAGAACATGCAAAAATTTTTGCTTCTGGTTCTTGATACAGCATGTTAATTTATTGTTTAGTAGTTAGTTAGTGTTGTGTCGTGTAAACGAGGTGCAAATTTAGAAATAAAATCGAACTCTGAAAGGATATTTTTAACTATTTTTTTATGAATTGCAGAAATATTTTTTACATTTGCACCCACTTAATGATACAAATATCATTTTCCATTGCCCGGATGGCGGAATTGGTAGACGCGCACGACTCAAACTCGTGTACTTAGGTGTGTGGGTTCGATTCCCACTCCGGGTACTTTCACGGAAAAGCTGTCAGAAATGACAGCTTTTTTATTTTCAATATCTTCTGAACCCCTATTATTCCTAGTTAATATTCGTATCACCTCGTTGATTTCTGTGGTTCGACACACTTCATTTCCCAAAATTAGTTTTTCAGTGAATAAAGAACCAAGTATCATTTTTTTTCCTTGATTATCGGTTTTATAGAACATTTGGTCAAGGTTTTCAAGTAACATTAGTCCAGCTTCAACGCTTTCATAAACGTTATCATTAACTTGTTCTAAAACCTCAATTTCTAGTTCTAACTGCATTTTTTCAGCATTATACCTTTCTATTATGGCATTGTATCTATCAAAAGGTATTTTGCCAGTTAACATCAGTTCATCAGCATTTGCCAGTTGAATTTGAATTTCATCAAATCTGTTCTTTTTTAATTTCAATTCATTTACTTTATTAATATTTAATTCGTTTAATGATTCTTTTAATACTTCTTTAAATAATGACTTTATATTAGAATTTATTCTAATATTATTCAATAATTGAGCAACAGTATTTTCTGCTTTTTCTTTTCGTACTCTAGTTTTACATTGATGTCTACCATGATAATATCCATACCTTGCGTTTCTTCCTCTTGAATAACTAGCGGTTAAGTTTTGACCACAGCATTCACAAACAATAAAGTTTCGCAAAGGAAATTCATCATCTTTTTCTGGTTTACGCAGATATTTCCATTTTTTGTTTTGAAAAATATCTTGAACTTTTAGAAAAGTATCTAAATCAGTTAGAGGCGTGTGTACACCATCAACAAGTTTTGCGGATTCTTTTTTGAATTCAGGCACTTCTATTTTGCCAGCATAAACGATATTTTTTAGCATCAAATTAAATGAGCTTTTGCCTAATTCCATTCCTTTTTTGTTAAGCCTTTTTCGCACAACTTCTGCTGGTTCAATACCTAACGATACAGCTTTGAATGCTTCTGTTACAAAATGTGCATTTTCATTAGGAAACAATTTTGTTCTCTTTACTTGTTGCCCATTTCTATTTGTTCTATTGCCTTCTTGCTTACTTGAATATCCGTAAGGAGCTCGATGTGCATAGTAACCCTCACATTTAGCTTGGTATGTACCTAATGCTGTTCTTTGTGAAATTTTATCTCTTTCAACTTCTCCAGCAGTTAAATAAATTGATAATACCATTTTATTGTCACTATTCTCCCTATCAAGATATTGTTCTGAGGAGTTTTTTTCAATTCCAGCAGAATCAAACTCTCTAATTTGTTTTAGCGCTTGCTCAACATTTCTTGAAAATCTATCCCATCTAGTTACCAAGACCATGTTGACTATTTTTTTATTTGTTTTTACAAAAGTTTTCAATTTTTCCCATTCTGGACGGTTGAAATTTTTGGCAGAATGGTCTTCTCGGAAAACCTTAATAACATTGTAACCTTTGTATTTACAATAATTTACTAATGAATCTTCTTGATAATTTAAACTGAATCCTTTTTCAGCTTGCTCATCTGTACTAACTCGGCAGTACAAAATCACATTGATTTTTTGGTTTATTATTGTTTTCATTTTAATTCTTTTAAATTTTTGTTATTTATTTTATGACATTCATTTGCCAAAATGTATAGTACTCTTCTTATAGTTTCGACCTCTTTGTCGTCAAAGTGTACAGCGTTTCTGTTTAGTTTTTTCTTGCATTCAGTTATGGATAACATTTTTTAATCTGTCGCCTATCTTCATTTTTTTACTATGGCGGAAGAATTATTTTCAGTCAACTATGACCATTCCGAAACGCATTAGTCAAGCGATTCAGATACAGATAATACCTAATATAAATCTAAATAATTGGCTTAATGCTTAAATAAAATTGCTGAAACCACTTTTTGAAAACAAAGTGGAATTTGGTTATACGTCTTAGCAATAAAATGCCCTCATGCGAGTTTTTGAGTAAAAAGATATTCAGGAGCTACATCGGAGTAATTTTAACCCTAAATATCAATCTAAAACAAATGTACTAACCAGTTTTGATAGATGCCAACATTTTTGTAGCACTTTTTTTTTAAAATAAAGTATAGAAATCTGACACAATATTTCAAAAACAACGTTTCACTTTTATCCTCTGTAAAGCTTCCCATTAACAAAAACCATTTCAACACCCATTTCCGCTTTTATCATTTCAACTTCTATACTTGATAGCTTATCTGGATTCAAGACCATAAAATGATACTGTGTCTTCTCTAAATTTTGTGTTATCGTAATTCTTGTCTTTTTCATTTTTCTTAGTTTAAGCTAAATTCAAAACCGTAATCCACTGTATGCATTTTTTGTCTAAAAATTATGCATATCATAATTTTTCCATCCTCAACTTCAACAAAGTATTGGTCAACAAATCGGATGTGCCTTCTTAAAAACATTTTCAACTTTGGCACATCAACTGGAATCCTCTCATCGTAGTAATAAGTAATCAATGTTTGAGAAGGTTTGTAATCCGTTTCATCCATCACGCTTATAACATCAAAAGTTGCAACATTGAATCTTGAAATCATTTCCAAATAAATTCTAGATAGGTTTATATAATTCATACTTCCAACATTTTACGGTTAACCATTACTTTCTTTACCTTACATACAGTAGCACTGGATGCTCCTGTAATTTCCGATATATCTCTAATACTTAATCCCTTTTGGAGCTTTTTAGCTATTGATTGGTGGCGTTGCAACAATTTTTCATCACTTTGAACAGCTCCAACCTTTCTACCTTGAAACTTACCTAGAGCCTGAGCTACCTTGATTCCTTCCATAGCTCTGGTCTTAATTTGATTTCTATTCATCTCAGCTATCGAACCCATACAGGATATGACTAGTTGAGCCATTGGATTAACATCACCGTTATCTAATAAGGTAGTGAAGCCCTCTTTGATGGATTTCAAGTTGATTTTGTTTTTGGTGAACAAGTCAATAGTGCGAAGTATATCTATGAGATTTCTTCCAAGGCGGTCTATACTATCCACTACCACTGTACAACGTTCAGATTGGTTGGTAATGGTATCAAACATTTTAACAGCTTCTGGTCTTTCCATAAATGGAATGTTCCCTTGGATGCGTTCAACAAATAAATTGTTGGGATTAAAACCTTCATGAGATTTAAATGTCTCAATTTGTCTTGCACTATTCTGAAGAACAGTTGACGTTCTGGAATAAAAATAGTATACCATAGAATTTGTAGTTTAAAGGTTAGAATCGTTTTAATTTTAGAGTCTAAATTATTTTAAAACACTTTGACCTATTTTATTGGGTTGGTCATTTTTAATAATGTTTTAATAATTAACTATAGTCTAAATCTAAACCGTCACAAAGATTCCAGGCATTTTTTTAATATGCAAATTTTCGAACTACTTTCCTGGTTTTCAATTAAATAAAATGTTTTTTCCCTTTTTTTGGTGATATTTATTTCTAAAAGAAATAAATGAAACATGAAACTATAAAACTTGAAAGCGGATATGAATTAACTGTTAAAGCAATCCAAGTAAAAGAAACATATCCAGATATTTTAGTGGGTAAATATCTTTTTGTGGATAATTATAGAATTTATGAGAATTTGTCATGCCCAAAAGATTGGGGTGTTGCGAAATGCATTTTAAGGATGGATGATTTTATTTTATTAAAAACCTTTAGACCATATACCGTGTGGGTATGGATGCAAGCTGATAAACCTGTAAATGATAAAAAAGGCAAATTCGACTATAGCGAACTTGCCCTAATTTTTACTGTTGATTCTATTTTTGATTTTTCAGTTGAAAAAAATGTGAAAGATGTTTTAAAAGAGATTAACTGGGAGGATTATGCGGTTAATCTGAGATTTTAAATTTTACTTACTTAACCTATCATAAACCTTTTTCAACATATAGCTTCTGACCTCATCACCAAACTCTTTATCATCCATCATTTTGGTGAAAATATCTTGGTTCTGTTCCATTCTGGATATAAATTTATCCAATAGCATTTCTTCAAAACCAAATTTAAAATTATCAATGGTATTCGATTTTGCTTGCAATGCAAGTTTCTCATCCATTACCATTTCCTCTTCAATCTGGTCAAATAATAGTTTATCTGCTGTGTTAAATTCTGTATGGAACTTTTTATTTAAAACATTTATAATTTCTGATAAATTAGCTTCTTCCTCTTTGGTTAATCGTATTCCAGCTTGTCCACCACCTTCTAATTCATAAACACTTTGACTTTCCATTAGAATGCTTTGTTCAGCAACTTTTTGAAGTCTGTAGTATTCTAACGATACTTCATCACCTAATTTGAATTTATCATTTTGTGATGTTCTTGGTAATTTCTTCAATAAGAATCTTCCATAAGTGAAAAGCTTCTCCAAATCAACATCTGAAAAAGGCATAATTTGGGTCAAGAATGAATACGTTCTAGTAAATGTCTGCAAAGTGTTCTTAAAATCATCTTGATTAGTAATTGTTCCCATTGCATCATCTTTTTCAGTAGGTAATGCCTTGAACCTCTCCACTGCTGGGTCAACATACGAGTTTAATTTTCCTTGGTCAGATGCACTTAAAGATTTGCTCGATTTGAAAAATATGTTGCAAAAATTATTGACTTCAGATTCCCAAATTACATTGGCTTTTTCCAACTCTGATTTTAAATCATACAAATGATTAGGGTCTGAGTTCTCACCAATTGAAGTTAATTCATAATAAGGTTGGAAGGAATCCAATATATCCTGTGTTTCGTTTGCGAAGTCTAACACAAATGTGTCCTCCTTTCCAGCACACATCCTGTTTAATCGAGATAGCGTTTGAACCGCTTTCACTCCAGATAATTTCTTATCCACATACATGGTATGCAACAAGGGTTGGTCAAATCCTGTTTGATACTTATCCGCTACCAACAACAATTGATATTCATCGGTTGCAAATTTTCTTGGTAATTCCTTTTCAGCAAAACCATTCATTTCAACTTCTGTAACACCTTCTGGAGCATTATCATATATAACTTTACCCGAAAAGGCTACTATGGTTTTAATATCATTATATCCCTTTTCTTTGATGTATTTGTCAAACTCTTCTTTGTATCTAACAGCATGAAGCCTTGAACTGGTTACTACCATAGCTTTTGCTTTGCCTCCGATTTTCTTTGAAACTATTTGGCGAAAATGTTCCACCATGACTTCAGTTTTCTGAGCAAGGTTATGCGGATGCAATGACATAAAACGACCTATGGCTCTGGATGCTTTTTTCTTATTGACTTTTGGGTCGTCTTCAATCTGTTTTGATAGTTTAAAGTATGTCTTATAGGTTGTATAGCTCTTTAGTACATCGAGAATGAATCCTTCTTCGATGGCTTGTTTCATAGAATACAAATGAAAAGGTTCTGGCTTGCCATTTTTTCCTATCGTTCCGAAAACTTCTACTGTTTTCGGTTTTGGTGTCGCTGTGAAAGCAAAGAAACTAAGGTTGTTCTGCTTGCCTCTGGCTTGCATTGACTTTCTGATTTCGTCTTCAGCATCCTCTTCCAATCCAGTGTAAGCTTCATCTCTTTCTGCATCTTCTAATGATTTTGCAGAAAGTACCTCTTTCATTTTTTTGGTTGCCTCACCACCTTGGGAACTATGAGCCTCATCAATGATTACAGCATATTTTCTAGCTGGTATTTCACCAATTTTATCCAAAATAAATGGAAACTTTTGAAGTGTGGTAATAATGATGTGTGACCCAGCGGTGATGGCATTTGCCAATTGAGTTGAATCCTTATCAATTTTTTGAACTACACCATCTTTGTGCTCGAATTGGTATATGGTATTTTGTAACTGGGAATCCAACACCTTACGGTCGGTAATTACAATCACTGAATCAAAAACTCTGTTGTTTTGGTCATCATGCAAGCTCGAAAGTCTGTAGGATAGCCATGCAATTGAATTGGATTTTCCTGAACCAGCACTGTGTTGAATGAGATAGTTTTTACCAGCTCCACTGATACGTGCATCAGCTGTAACAGTTCTTACTACTTGCATCTGGTGAAAACGTGGGAAAATAATGGTTTCTTTCTTCTTTTTCACTCCATTCATTTCAAATTCTTCCACACTTAGGTGAAGGAATTTACCAATGATGTCCATAAAACTGTCTTTTGTCCAAACCTGTTCCCATAAATATGATGTTCTGTATCCGTATGGGTTTGGTGGGTTTCCAGCACCATTGTTGTAACCTAAATTAAACGGCAAATAACGGGTGTTCTTTCCATCCAGCTTTGTGGTCATGAAAGCTTCATCAGTATCCACTGCAAAATGAACTAAAGCTCTTTTCTTGAACAAGAAAATAGGTTCGTTTGGCTCACGGTCATACACATACTGTTTTTTGGCATTTTCTACAGATTGCCCAGAAAATTGGTTTTTAAGCTCTATGGTAGCAATAGGAAGACCGTTCAGTGACAATACCATATCCAATGAGTTCTTACCTACACGCTCGTAATACAGCTGTCTGGTTACAGATAAATGATTGCTTTTATACAATTCATCAGCTTCTGGATTTAATGAGCTTTCTGGCTTAAAATATGCCATTTGGAACTTAACTCCATAATCAGTAAATCCTTTTCTTAAAATATGCAAAACACCATTTTGGTCAATCTCTTTTACCAAGCGTTGAATGACCTTTTTCTCCACCTCATCTTTGTGGATGTTGGCTATTTTATCCCAAGCTTTAGGTTGAGATTGCTTTAAAAAGTTGGTGATGTAACTTGGGAATAAACCCAATTGTACATCAAATTCTGTTGAACTACCTTTTACATAGCCACCGTGTTCCAATAAGTTGGATTCAATTGCTTCTTCAAAAGTTTGTTCTGTATGTATTCCTTTTGCCATAATATCTAAAAAATGTCTAAAAAAATGTCTAAAAAATATCTACTATGATTACTTAGAAATTTTCCAAATCTTTCCTTCAACCTTTATATTTCCTTGGTTCTTCATTGATTGAAGAATGTTTTTAATTTTATTTTTCTTTTGAGAAATGTCTAAAATCTCTGGAAGTTTGTCTAAAAGTATTTTTTCAAAATCAATCATCTTTTTCTTGGTCGTTTTCTTAGTCATTACTTGGTCACTCAATTTTAATTAGTACAGATTTTCCAAAGTCGGTAGCGACATATTTTTGGTTTCTATCTTTTAAATTTTCTTTAATCGTATAATCAATGTACCCCCCCTCAATCAAAGGCTGCACATTCCTCTTGAAGTTCATGCTATGGTTTTTTAACCCCAAAAAATTCAAAATTTCTTGTCTTGATTTTGGACTTGAACAATATTTAATAATCGAAATTACTTGGTCACTTACTTGGTCACTTACTTGGTCACTCACTTGATTGTTACCTTGCTCAATAAATTTAGGATGAATTGGTATTTCAACAATAAAATGGAGACGCTCGGGTTCATTTGCATCGAAAATTGGTACAGGAGAACCATTGTCGGCTAGCGACTTAACAATAGTCGGAATTCCAGTTCCTCTACCTTCAGTAAGTCTAAGTTCTTTCAGAAATTCACCAATTCTTCTATTTCTATACCTTCTGGCTCTTACTCTTCCTTTGTCAAAATCAGTTTGTTTGAGTGATGGGTCAGCTCCATTATAACTTATAATTTCGATAGCTTCGGGTAGAATTCGAATTTCAATTGGGTCTTGTAATTCATAATTACGATGAAAAACAGCATTAGCTATGGCTTCTTCTATAGCATCGTAAGGATAATTAAAGAAACGGTCTGACTTTTCTCGGTCTGTATATTTAATCACCTTTGTTTTAATCACATTCGTCTTTATGTATGCTAGAACGTCAATTAATTGCTTTTGAATCGTACCTTCAAACTGCTTTTCAGTATATGGATTCTCTAAACCATTTGGGAACTCAACCAACTCAATTACTGCTCCTTTAAAGTATTCTTGTGATTTTCTAGAAAACATCAACAAACCAACGTTTTTCGGAAATAAATGCTCCTTTGCACCCTGCGATAAATTCATTTTTTCAGCAAGTTCCTCCAAAGGCATTTCTTCGCTTTCTTCATAGAGTTTGCTATTTGTTTCTTGGAGGTGTTCTCTCATTAAAGACTTACTCAAATCGGTAACTGAAGCAAAGGTATTCACACGGTCGTCAAAGGGGATTTTTGCTGTTAACTGAATGAGTTCAGTGGTTTGCTCGTCATTGGGTATAATACTATTGGAACGAAAACGAATGCGATAATTATAAGACTTATGTTTAGCTGTGACATCATCTGGAACTTTGTAAGGTCTATTTGCTCCAGCTGGACACCAAATAACCAACACATGCTTTCCATCTACAGCCTCAAGGGATAAACGAGGAAAATAAGACGGTTGAATGAGGTTGCAATAACCAACTAGTTCTTTTTCTACACGCTCAAGATTAGTAGGGTTAAAACCTTCAAATGGTCGAATGGGCTTGCCGTCCACTTCATCCACACCAACAATAATGTAACCACTTCCTTCATTCTCGAAATCATTGGCAAACGCACAAATAGAACGCATAATTGGAACGGGATTCCATCCTTTCTTAAACTCCATACGAGTTCCCTCCACAATGGAGCCAGACAATAGGTCTTCTATGTTGATTAATATGCTCATCTCAACTCAATTTTTCTTCCCTAACATCCACCTTACCCGTAACCACCTCACTTATTAATGCAGTTTTGTATTCTTTTAATAACTCGATTTCCTGTTGGGTTTTATACTTTAAAAATTCGAATTTCTCCAAATAGTTTTCAATAAAAAGAACAATTTCTAATTGCTCTTTTTTATTTGGTAGGGCAATTTTAGTAGATTTTATAATATCTGTATTTAAATTAGGTTGACCGTAACCAGATACCTCATCTCTATATATTTTTGTATGTGTTATAAAGAAGTAATACAGGTAATCTCTTTCAATTTGTAAATTGAAAAATGCCACAGAACCGTCATTAATTCCCCCTTTGATTTTTGTGATTCTTGGAACACCAAGCGTTGCTCCACTGTTTGATAATAATAATGTTTCTGGCTCGATTATTCGGGTATTTTTAGAACCTTGCTCAGTCAAATAAGTTTCAGTAGATACAATAAATTTACCTTCGGCATTTGTAACTTCTTTTACTGTAATCCACGGTAAAAAATCACCATTAAATAGAAGTGGGTCACCAGCTGGTCTTGGTGAAGCACCTCTCACAACTTTTGCAACATGACCAATTCTTTTCACCTCCCAATGCGCTGGAATCTCTCCCAGCCATTCAATACCCGAATCCTTCATGGGAACAGTTGGGTCAAGACCTTTGGTCACCGCTTGGTTGATGATAGCGGTGCGTTCTTCTTCTAGTAACTGAATCAAACGCTCCTTTTTGGCAATTAAAATATCTATTTCAGTGGTTTTTTGGTCGAGATAGTTGGCAATGGTAGTTTGTTCTTCGATTGGTGGGATAACAATTTTAATATTTCTAAAAACATTTCTGCCAATTATTTTTCTTGTTGTTCCTTGACCATTAGAAGAAAATTGATTTAATACTTGATAATTGTTTGTAAGATATTTTTTGAATCCATGAGCCAGTTCTCTTGTAAAATTGAGTCGAATAACATGATAAGAAAATGAAACGTTTTCCATCTCTTCATTAACGATTGCAGATTTACCCAAATCCTCATATGTTTCAGAACTTGGCAAAAAGATTAAGTCACCTTTTACTACTGAATGCTCAACTTTTTTATTAGGAGTTGTACTAACAATCATGTAATCAATACTACTATCTAAAACTCCGTTAGGATTCTTATAGATATCGGTGAAGTTTATGATTTTAACTAATTCCTCATCGGGGTTAATTTTCTTATCAATACCACTTGACGAAAAATTTCCCAAAGAACATAATCTTACAGAATCCCAATGACTTGGAATCTCTCCAATCCATTCAATACCCGAATCCTTGTAGCTATCGTACCTTTTCATTATCCGATAACATTTTTCAATAAACCATCTGTTTCTTGCTCAATAGCCATTATATCCTTTCTAATTTCCTCTAATGAGCGTAATGGCTTGTATTGGTAGAAATACTTGGTAAAGTTGATTTCGTAACCCACATTGGTTTTGCTGTGGTCAATCCAAGCATCGGGAACGTGAGGTAACACTTCTTTTTCCATGTATTCCTCTACATCCATCAGCAAAGGAATGTTTTCTGTATCACGTAAAGATGAATCGGGTTTTGGGTTGCCTTTTTTGTCGGTTACCACTTGTCCCTTATCGTTGCGTTCTGGTCGTTCTACCGTTACTTTAGCATAACCAAAAGCCTTGTTTTCAAATATCTTTGAGTGTTCGCCTTCTTTGAACTCACCATAAATTTTGGTGATTTCCCCAATGTGGTCATCTGATAACTCATTACGTTTATCTCCAAGAGATTTACTCATTTTCTTGAAGAAATCAACTCCGTTAATCAATTGTACTTTTCCTTTTCTGTTAGTTGGTTTGTGATTCGATATCACCCAGATATACGTTGAAATACCTGTGTTATAAAACAACTGGTTTGGCAACGCAATTACAACCTCTAAGAAGTCGTTTTCTATTATCCACTGACGGATTGTACTCTCGTTCTTAGTTTTGCTCGGAGAACCCGAAAAAAGTGGCGAACCGTTGAATACAATTGCAAGTCTCGAACCACCTTGGTCAGCTGGCTTCATTTTGCTCATCAAATGCATTAAGAACAGGAACGAACCATCACTTACTGATGGTAATCCAGCACCAAATCGACCACCATGACCCAACTGTTCATGTTCCTCTTTAACTTTTTTAGCGAACTTTTCCCATTTCACCCCAAATGGTGGATTGGTAATCAAGTAATCGAATTTTTCGTTGGATAATTGGTCTTCTGAGATACTATTTCCTTTTTTGATGTTGGATGCGTTTTGCCCCTTAATCATTAAATCCGATTTACAGATAGCATAGGATTCTGGATTCAGTTCTTGTCCAAATACTTCCAAACGTGCATCTGGATTTAATTCATGCAAGTATTCTTCCGCTACTGAAAGCATCCCTCCAGTTCCAGCACAACAGTCAAAAATGGTTTTGGTAATACCTTTTTTGGTCAATATCTCTCGGTCATTCAAGAATAGGATGTTTACCATCAACTTGATAACTTCTCTAGGTGTAAAGTGTTCTCCAGCGGTTTCATTGGATATCTCAGCAAATTTTCGAATCAGTTCCTCAAACATGTATCCCATTTCCATACTAGAGATATGGTCTGGATGCAAATCGATTTCTTGGAAACGTTTCACAATCATAAACAACAAGTTGGCATCATCCATCTTATTGATTTGGTTCTCAAATTCGAACTGTTCTATAATCTCTCTAGCATCCTCAGAGAATCCGTTGATATAATTGCGAAGGTTTGATGCAATATTGTTCGGGTCTGCAATTAGCTTGTTGAAATCAAATGGGCTTCTGTTATGAAAATTGTAACCAGCCACCTTGTTCAAAATCGGGTCGAGATTTTGAATGTTGGTAGATTTCATTTGCTCGTATTTTTTAAGCACTTCTGCTTTTGTTCCTTCCAAAACACAATCCAATCTTCTCAAAACTGTTAATGGAAGAATTACTTTTCCATAGTCACTTTGTTTGTAATCACCTCGAAGTAAGTCTGCAATAGACCAGATAAAATTTGCTGATTCTTTAACGTTTTTCATGAATTGTTTGAAATAAAATTGGTCACAATTTACTAAAAATTACCCTTACAAGAATACGGTTTTACGCATTTTAGCTGATTTTTATGTAAATTAAAGCGAACGCATTGATATGTATGGGGTTATGAATATAAATTGACACCTAAACGCTATGAAGGCTTTAGCAATGAAAAAGAAAATAATTTTAGTAAGTATATTAAGTACAATGTTTTTTGTGTCTTGTAAAAAAGATGAAGAAGTTAAACCTACTGAAGAAGCACAACAAACTGCCCAACCTTTTTCAGGTGAAGAATGGCTAAAGCAAAGAGTTGGTGGACAAGGACAACCTGTTCAGCAGCCAGTTCAACAACAAGTGCAAGCGCAGTCACAATCTCAAACGCAAACTACTCCAGGAATGAATCCACCACATGGTCAAGAAGGACATCGATGTGACATTGCAGTTGGATCACCACTACCTAAATCATAAAACAATAAATCCCGATTTACATCGGGATTTAATTTATTTACTCATTTCTGTGAAATACTTGTAGAATAATGGAATGGTTTCGATTCCTTTCAAATAGTTGAAAACTCCAAAATGTTCGTTTGGAGAGTGAATAGCGTCGCTATCCAACCCGAAGCCCATTAAAATGGTTTTACTCTTTAATTCCTTTTCAAATAAAGCCACAATAGGAATGCTTCCACCAGAACGAACCGGAATTGCAGGAACTCCAAACGTCTCGGTATAGGCTTTGTTAGCGGCTTGATATCCAACACTATCAATTGGAGTAACATAACCTTGTCCGCCATGATGCGGTTTCACCACCACCTTCACTGATTTAGGCGCGATACTTTCGAAATGTTTTTTGAATAATTCGGTAATTTCTTCCCAGTCTTGATTAGGCACTAAACGCATCGAAATTTTTGCATAAGCTTTACTTGCGATTACCGTTTTAGCTCCTTCTCCAGTATAGCCACCCCAAATTCCATTCACATCTAAAGTTGGACGAATCGAATTTCTTTCATTGGTCACATAACCAGCTTCTCCGTGAACATCTTCAATATCTAAAGCTTTTTTATATTTTTCTAAAGAGAAAGGTGCTTTTGCCATTTCGGCTCTTTCATCAGCTGATAATTCTTCTACTTTATCGTAAAAACCTGGAATGGTAATATGATTGTTTTCATCATGCAACGAAGCAATCATTTTGGTTAATACATTAATTGGATTCGCAACAGCTCCTCCGTATAAGCCTGAGTGTAAATCTCTGTTTGGTCCTGTAACTTCTACCTCAACATAACTCAAGCCTCTTAATCCAGTCGTGATTGACGGTTGTTGGTTAGAAATCATTCCTGTATCAGAAATCAAAATCACATCATTAGCTAATTTTTCTTGATTGCGTTCTACAAACCATCCTAAACTTTTTGAGCCTACTTCTTCTTCCCCTTCAATCATGAATTTCACATTACATGGCAAGCAATTGTTTTGAATCATGTATTCAAACGCTTTCACATGCATGTACATTTGCCCTTTATCGTCACATGCACCACGAGCAAAAATAGCTCCTTCTGGGTGAATTTCTGTCGTTTTAATTACAGGTTCAAAAGGTGGTGACGTCCATAACTCCATTGGATCTGGTGGTTGCACATCGTAATGCCCGTAAACCAAAACCGTTGGTAAATTTTTATCGATGATTTTTTCTCCGTAAACAATTGGATAACCAGGCGTTTCGCAAAGTTCTACGAAATCGCAACCTGCTTTTTCTAAACTTGCTTTAACTGCTTCGGCTGTTAATACTACATCGTGAGCATAAGCGCTATCAGCACTTACTGATGGTATTTTTAAAAGTTCTATTAATTCGTTTAAAAAACGTTCTTTATTTTCTTGAACGTATTGTTTTATATTGTCCATTGTGATTGTTTGATAAAGTTCAAAAATACAAAATTGATTTCAAATGAAATAAAAAAAGCCCAATCTTTAACGATTGAGCTTTTAAAACATATACAGTTATAGACTAAAAAATCAATTTCTTAGAAACTTTTTTACCATTTTCAAGGGTAACTTGAATAATTAAAGGAGCATTATTTTTTTGAAGCGTATTAATCTCAAATGACTCTGAACTAATATTCTTCTCATTTACCAATAACTGTCCTAAAACATTATGAATTTGAACACTTTGAATTATTTCATTAGTTGCCAAGATAGATATTACATCTGAAGAAGCAATTAAGACATTAAAATCATTATCAAAGTCTTCATTTCCTAGAGTTTCATTTGTATATCGTAAAACAAATCTATCATTTAAAATTCCAGAATTTACTGAAAATGAATACGGATTTTGTCTTAAATCATGAATAACTCCTAAAACTTTGTCTTCAAGATAAATATTCTGATTCCCTGCAAAAAGTCCATCTACTGCACCAATAGCAATTTTATAAACACCATTTGAAGGTGTTTTAATTCCTAAAGGCACTCTGTCGTCTTGTACAAAAGGCAATCCTTTTCCTTGAATTGTCATCACTTGATCTGCAATTAAAGAATAGAAGTTTTGCGCACTTTTATAATCCGTTAATGCATCAAACATTCTGTCTTTTCCTGCTGTTGCGCCGTCTACATAAGCTACTAAAGTTCTGGTTGTTTCATTAGTAGGACTCACTAAGTCTAACCAAATTCTATGACGCTCAATATCGCCACCTGGAGCTGTCGTTAATACGTTTGAATTTCTAAAGAACTGACTATTGGAATATCCTTTATCGCGCATTGAATTATTAAATGTAGCAGTAGACGTAGTTGCAGTTCCAGGATTCATTAAAACAAAGAACCCTTGTCCTCCTCCAATTACACTTAATGTACCAGGACCACTAGTTGCCCCAGCACCATTTATCGCAATATAATCTGACGCTGTATAATTGTAGACAAAATTGTTATAGAACGGATCAACTGTATACGTTGGTAAATTTCCGTGCGTCCACAATCTTACAAAACCATCTAAATCAGGGTTAGCTAATAAAAATGAATTAATACTAATTGATGATGGATATGGATTTCCTAATAAATTCCAGTTATCATCTGTTACTGTTCTCATAACACCATTTGGACCAGGAGTACCCGCATTTAAATCGTTTCCACGAGCAATTGAAGGTGAATAAACCCCATTATTAGCAACACCATTGTTAAAAGTAGCAGTCCAGTTTTGATCAACAGTATTGCTAAATCCATTTGGAGCTCTTACAATATAACCTTTACCTCCTAACATTGTTGTAGATGCATTTACCCAATTCCCTTCTCCTCCATTTGGATTTAAAATTGTTGGATTCCATTCCCAATGATAATATGCAGGAGTTGCTGGCGAAATACTATTTACATCGAAACCACTAACGGGTGAAGACCAATACACATAATCCTGAAGTTTTGCTGACGCAATACGTTGGTAAGAAATATTTCCTGTATTAATTCCTGCATCACTTATTTGAACTAATGAACCATTATTTAAAACATTCAAAGTTCCATTAACCGTTAAATCGTTTTGAATTTCAACATAATCATTAGCTCTGATATCTAAAACAAAAGAAGCATTTACAATCAAACTACAACAAGAGAAATTTCCGTTTGCAGTTGTATCATAGTTACCGTTGATAATTGCTAATTTAGTTAATGTTGGAACTCCATTTGACCAACTAGTTCCATCCCAAATTGTTGCTCCTTCTTTTACAATTGCCGCCTCTGTTGCCGTATAGCAAGTAGCATCGTTTTCTCTAATTTGACAATAGTATTGATAGTTATTCAAACCACTAGTTGAAGAAATATTTAAAGTAGTAGTAGTTGCACCGCTGTAAACTCCTCCATTTGCAACTGCTGTCCAACCTGCATTCCCAGGTACATTTACATACCATTGATAAGCTAAACTGGCACCACCAGCTACACCTTCAGTTCCTGCTACACTTAACGTAGCCGTTGATGAAGAACAACTAGCATTTACATCTATAGGATTAAGCGTAACTGCAGGGCTATCTCCAGTTCCTGAAGGCGGTACTAATCCTGCGCTTGGGATACATTGACCAGCAACTAATGGTGTTGTACTCCAATCAGCAGCCACAAATGTAGTTCTTGCACTTAAAGCTCCCGCATTTCTAACCATATAATATCCTGGACCAGGAATGTATGCATGCACATCGTCAATTACAACTGTACCCGCTGCATTTCTTAATTGAATTTGATCATTTTCATTAAATCCAGCATTTAAATCACCATTAGTTGCATTTCCACAACTAGCAGCATCAACTGTAACTACTCCTAAAGCTCCTGGAGCAATCGACCCAGTTAAAGTAGCATAATTAGATATCGCAGCGCCATAATCCCCAGCTCTATAAATTCTATAATTTGATAGATTTACTGTGGCTGCTGTACCATTATATAAAGTTATAAATCCACCATCACCAGTAAACTCATCATGTAATTCATATATTATTAAATCAGTTGTTACTGGAGCGCCTTCACAAGAAGAAACATCTTTAGTAATTACAGTAAATGAAGAATAGGATAGATTACAACTTCCAGCATCTTGTATGACAATATTACCTGTTGTTGCTCCAGTTGGAACAATAACTTCAATTACTGTATTCGAAATAATATTAAAACTTGCAACTACACTTCCAAAAGAAACCGAAGTTGCAGTAGTAAAACCAGAGCCATTAATAGTTACAACAGTTCCAACTGGACCAGAAGTTGGGAAAATTGAACTCACAGAAGTTGTAGGAACACATGCATTGATTACCTGAACTGTATAATCTTCCGTTGAGCCATACGTAAATGTTCCACAAGGAGAAATTGTTCCTGCTGCACCAGCTTCTTCTTGTACAATTCTCATTCTATAATTTCCAATTGGTTGACCTGCTGGAACATTAATTGTAAAGTTTTGAATTACATTGGTATCTGTTAACGTCATTGCTAAATCAACAGTTCCGATTGTTTCATTCGCATCAAGAAAATCGCCATCGTTATTCCAATCAATCCAAAACCACCAGCTCCATCATATTGATTTCCACCATTACAATCTCCAAACTCAACTGTTAGCGTATAAGTTCCACCAACTTGTAAATCAGCACTCATAGCAGTATAATTGTTTACACCTGTAGTACAAACATTTGTTGTATTGTTTGAAATTGTTGTTGAGTAACCAATTAAAGTTACATTTTCAATTTCTGAATCTGTAGCATTTGTTGCACCAGAAGCGCAATATGTTAAAACTGGCGTACAACTTACTTCTACACCATTACTCCAATTTAAATCGTTTCTAGTAAAAATTTTAAATCTGTATGTTGATCCATTAGTCAATCCGGTCACTGTTACAGATGTACCCGTTCCTTTAAAAACAGTAAACCCTCCATCGAAAGCTGTTCCTGAACCAAAAACAGCATTATCTGTATAAGCACCGCCATTCCCTGTTGGAATTGCAGCTGTGAATGTTCCGCTTGTTGCAAACACTAATACATTATCCCTACAACCTGCAGGAGCTGTCCAACTAATTGTTGCAGTACCATTTTCACAAACAGATGTCACAGCACCTGTAACATTGTTTGGAATAGCGCTTTGTATGGTGTGCGTTCCACTAGCAAAAGCTGTTCCTGATTTATTTCCAGCCACAAAAGTTAAATCTGCAGTTGTAATAGCGTCGACAATAATTGTATGTCCAGCTGTTGCTGTGCATGGAATATCTGTGGTAATAAAGAAGTATCCTGTACTACCGTTTGTAATTAATCTTGTAAAACCTGTAAAAGTATGTGAACCCGCACCTAGTGTAGCGGTTTCATTATCTAAAAAAGTATCGGTTGCACTATTGAAAGTAGCATCTGTTGAATACCACAATTTAAAGTTTGTAATACTTGAAGCTGCGTAAGTTCCTGAAGTGTTAAAAACTACATTATTTAGAGTGGCATTAAAAGTGGTTACAGCCAAGTCAAAAGCATAAATGACATGGTTATTTACTGACTGAACAATAGTACTCGATGCTACAGCAGGATTTGCTGAACTTAATACTATGTCAGGTGTATCAGTACCCGTACCTCTTATATCAAAGTTGTAAGGATTCTCATTACTATCATCGTTAGCAATTGAAATAGTTGCATTTTTTACACCAGCGGTTGTTGGGTTAAAAGTTATTTGAAAAGTAGTACTTCCAGATACTGCTATTGGAGATAATGGAATAGTTGTTAATGAAAAATCAGCTGCATCTGGTCCTGAAATCACAACGTAAGGACTTGGGTCTGTTAAACTCAAAATACCTCCATTAGGTGAAAATGAAGTGTTCTGAATTGTAAATGTTTTTACAATTGTTCCTGAGGTAATATTAACAGAGCCAAAATCAGTATCATCAGTTAATGAAGGTGTATTATCTCCGTCTAAAATATCTACCGCATTTCCTCTAACATTTATTTCACGTGTAGTACCTCTACCTTGTACGCTGAAATTATAAGGATTTTCATTACTATCATTATTCGCAATTGTCAATACAGCATCTCTTATTCCCAGTGCACTTGGATTAAAAGTAATTTGAAAAGTAGTACTTCCAGAAGATGCAATAGGTGTTGAAGGGATTGCAGTTAAAGTAAAATCAGCTGCATGAGTTCCGCTTATCGCAACAAGCGGGGTTCCAGTTAAGTTTAAAACACCTAATCCTAAATTTTCAATAGTAAATGTTTTGACAATTGTGCCAGTAGAAATATCTGTAGAACCAAAATCAGTATTATCACCTATTGCAGATGACAAGTCGTTATCGTTTATAGTGGTACCACTTGACAGAACATTAATTTCTGGAACAGTATTAACCGTTAATGTAGCTGAGTTTGAAATAACTGATGCACAAGGAACCACACCGCTTACAACACATCTATACAAATAACCATTCATTGCTAAAGTAGCTCCAGTTATTGTCATTGTTGCGGTTGTAACATTACTATATGGCGCACCATTAGCTAAATCTACAAAACCACTTCCAGTATCTACTTGCCATTGATAAGTTGGAGTAGTTCCAGTTGCTGTAACAGAAAAAGTGGTATTACTTCCATCGCCTATTGATTGATTTGTAGGTTGAACTGAAATATTAATTGGCGTATTAATTGTAATAACACCTGTATTTATAGAATTTGTACTCCAACAACTTCCATTATATGAACGAACATAAATTGTTCCTGTTGCATTTAAAATATAATTTGACGAAGTTGGATTGGTTATGCTTGTTCCAGAAGCAGTAGTTTGCCAATAGAAACCTGCTGGATAAGATAAAGTTGCTGGGCCACACGATGGATTAGCAGAAATCGTGATGCTACCGGTTGGATCTGCTGGAATTGGATTTACATTAACCGCACCCGAAACATTACTAGTAACCGAAGCTCCACAAGCTGCCGAAACTACACAATAATAATATAATGTACCTGTTGCTGTTGTAACTGGTGTATAAGACGCACTACTTGTTCCAACTGGAGTTCCGCCAGAAGTTGTAGCTGTTGTATTACTATACCATTGATAAGACAATGTTGTACCTGTAGCTGTCACCGACAAAGCAGCCGCACCAACTCCCTGACACATGGTCTGAGTAGAAGTTGAAGGTTGTGCTGTAATTGCTGCTGAATTCTGAACTGTTAAGTTAACCGTATTATCCGAACCTAAAACCGTAGGATTATTAGAAACTACTCTAATTCTATACCCTGTTCCCGCCGTTGTTCCAGCTGGTATTGTTGCATTAATAATCCCTGAAGGATCATCACCATTTAATGATAATGTTCCGATATTAATTGGTGTACCAAAACCACCTCCAGAATTAGATAATTGTGCTGTAAAAGTATTACCGGCATTAAAAGTACCCACACTTGTAAAAGGTACCGAAACCGAAGCTCCCGTTGATGCACTTACGCAAAATGGACTACCTGTTATAGCCGTATCTGTTGTGATGGTGTTTGAGGAAGCTGGACTTGAAGTAACATTAATTTCATCAACTCCAAATTGAGGTCTAACTCCTGTTGCTGGACCAATATAGTAAAATCTCCAAAGTAATTGAACTACTGCTTGATTTTCTACAACAGTAGGTAAAGTTATAACGGGCATAACTTGTGAACTACTAGCTGCACCACCAGTATATAAAATATTTGTTACCGTACCATTTGCATCTGTCCAAGCTCCTGATGTACCAACTCTATATTGTAATCTTATTCCGTACTGACGTGGTCCAACAGCAATAGTTCTTCCTGTCCACGCAACTTGTACAGCAGTTCTGTTAGTTGTATTAATCGCTAAAACAGCCGAACCAATTCCAACACCACCAGTATTATCAAAATAAAACCCAGAAGTTCCATTTCCAACTACTTTTCCATTACCTACTGTATAATTTGAAGTAATATTAGCGCTTTCAGCAGTTCCAATTGCAGCGTCTCCAGTTCCATTTTTCCAAAACATCATATTTCCGCTTCCAACTCCTGCAACAACTCCTGTTGTATTGTCAGAACCAATAGCTCCATTTCCTGGATAAGAACCAGCTGGTACATTAGAATTCCAACCTGTTAATGTCCAACTTCCTGTAGAAAGGTCAAAAGCAGTAGGATTAGTCTGTCCCCACCCTAAAACCGAGCAAAATAACGCAACAATAAGTAATTTTAATTTCATAACTTTGAATGAAAAATATTAGATTTGGTTAAGTTTTACTTCTTTGATTAAAAAAAAGCCTACAAAGGTAAAACATAATTTTTTGATTATGAAATATTTATTGCATTATTAAATTGTTAACGAATTGAAAACTAATAAACCCCCTTTTTCCTTGAAAGAAATCTATTCTAAGATGGAATATTACTGCGCGTATCAAGAGCGTTGTTATAAAGAAGTAGAGGAAAAATTGTTTTCGTTTTCGGTTAATCAATCTGAAAAAGAGGAAATTCTGACCTATCTTATCGAAAATAATTTCATCAACGAAGAACGTTTTGCCCAGAGTTTTGTTCGTGGCAAACACAACTATAAATTTTGGGGTAAAAACCGCATTGTAAACGAATTGAAGTTTCGAAATATTTCGTCTCACATCATCACAATTGCCTTAAAAGAAATTCCAGAGGAAACGTATTTAGAAAATTTTCATCAATTAGCCGAAAAACATTGGAACAACATCACCGAACGAAAAGGTCCAAAAAAGAACAAAAAGTTCGTCGATTTCTTACTTCGTAAAGGCTATGAAACGAGTTTGATTTATGAGAAGTTGAAAGAGTTGGAAGCTGGGGGTTAGGAGTTGGGAGTTATTACACAGAGATTCACAGAGTAACATAGAGACACACTGAGGTTTAAAAAAAATATAAAGTTCTTTGTAAAACTTAACGAAACTTTAAACCGCAGATTCGCAGATTTAAAAATTTACTTTGCGTGACTTTGCGAAAAAACTTTGCGTGGCTTTGCGTTAAAATATTTGTGTGCCCTTTAAACCGCAGATTCGCAGATTTTAAAAATTTACTTTGCGTGACTTTGCGTTAAAACATTTGTATCACAATAAAATCGTACTTTTGCAAAAAAAATAATCCATGTTAGAAAATAAAGACCAATCAAGAACCAGTTTATCGCAATTAGGCGAATTTGGCTTAATTGAACACTTAACTAAAAACTTTACTATTAGTCAAGAATCAACACTAAAAGGCATTGGTGACGATGCTGCGGTATTGAATTTTGGCGATAAAAAAGCGGTAATTTCAACTGATTTATTAGTAGAAGGTGTTCATTTTGATTTGGCTTACATGCCGTTAAAACATTTAGGATACAAAGCTATTGTTGCCAATGTATCTGATATTTGCGCGATGAACGCAACTCCAACTCAAATTACAGTTTCTGTAGCTGTTTCGAATCGTTTTCCTTTGGAAGCTTTGGAAGAATTATTTGAAGGAATTACGTTAGCCTCAAAAATTTACAATGTCGATGTTATTGGTGGCGATACGACTTCTTCTCAAAAAGGATTGATTATTAGCATTACTGCAATTGGTGAAGCGAATTTAGAAGATATCGTTTACAGAAACGGCGCAAAAGAAAACGATTTATTAGTAGTTTCGGGTGATATTGGTGCGGCTTATATGGGATTGCAAGTTTTGGAACGCGAAAAACAAGTGTTTCAAGTGAATCCAAATAACCAACCGGTTTTAGATGACTACACATATTTAATAGAACGTCAATTAAAACCAGAAGCGAGAACTGATATCAAAGAACTTTTAGAAAAATTAGAAGTAAAACCAACCGCTATGATTGATATTTCGGATGGTTTGTCATCGGAGATTTTGCATTTGTGCAAACAAAGTAATGTAGGTTGTAATTTATACGAAGAGAAAATTCCAGTGGATCCGCAATTGATTAATGTGTGTGAAGAATTTAATTTGGACATCACAACCGTAGCGTTAAGCGGTGGTGAAGATTACGAATTGCTTTTCACCATTAAGATGGAAGATTTTGATAAAATCAAAGGGAATCCAAATTTCACCGTAATCGGACACATGGTGGCGGCTACTGAAGGAAATCATTTAATCACCAGAGCGAATACAAAGATTGCATTGAAAGCTAGAGGTTGGAATGCTTTGATTGATTAGTTTACAGTCGCAGTATTCAGTCGCAGTTTAAAAAGCCTTAGAGATAAAAACCCCGAATTTCAAATGAAATTCGGGGTTTACTTTATACTTTGAGCTTTTTTCTTTTTACTTCTCAACTACATTTTCATCAACCAGTTTCTCATGGAAACTTCGTTGTTGATGATATCGCGTAATTCTGAAATTTTAACTCTATCTTGTTGCATAGAATCTCTGTGACGGATGGTTACGGTTTCATCTTCTAATGTTTGATGATCTACTGTGATACAAAATGGTGTTCCTAAAGCATCCTGTCTTCTATAACGTCTTCCTACGGCGTCTTTTTCATCATACGCTACGTTGAAATCCCATTTTAAATCATCGATAATTTTACGTGCTACTTCTGGCAAACCATCTTTTTTAACTAATGGTAAAACGGCAGCTTTTGTTGGTGCTAATACAGAAGGTAAACGTAAAACTGTTCTTGTAGAACCGTCTTCCAACACTTCTTCTTGTAATGATTTTGAGAACACTGCTAAGAACATTCTATCTAATCCTACTGAAGTTTCTACTACATATGGCACATAGTTTTTGTTTTCTTCGGTATCGAAATATTGTAATTTTTTACCTGAGAATTGTTCGTGTGCTTTTAAATCGAAATCGGTTCTCGAGTGAATTCCTTCTAATTCTTTGAATCCGAATGGGAAATTAAATTCGATATCCGCAGCAGCATTAGCGTAATGTGCTAATTTCTCGTGATCGTGGAAACGATAGTTTTCTTTTCCTAAACCAAGCGATTGATGCCAAGCTAAACGTGTCGTTTTCCAGTATTCGTACCATTTCATTTCTTCACCTGGCTTAACGAAAAACTGCATTTCCATTTGTTCAAATTCACGCATACGGAAAATGAATTGTCGCGCCACGATTTCGTTTCTAAACGCTTTACCCGTTTGAGCAATTCCAAAAGGAATTTTCATACGACCTGTTTTTTGAACGTTTAAGAAGTTTACGAAAATACCTTGAGCCGTTTCTGGACGAAGATATAAATCCATTGCGTTTTCAGCAGAAGCGCCTAATTTAGTTCCGAACATTAAGTTGAATTGCTTCACATCCGTCCAGTTTTTTGAACCACTTTCTGGACAAGCAATTTCTAATTCTTCGATTAAGGCTTTTACATCGGCAAGGTTTTCTGTCTCTAAAGAACGAGCCATTCTTTCTAGAATTTCCTTCTTTTTAGACAAATATTCCATCACACGAGGATTCGTTGTTTTGTATTGCTCTTCATCAAATGAAGCCCCAAAACGCTCACGTGCTTTGTCGATTTCTTTTTGTGCTTTTTGATTTAATTTTTCGGCATAATCCTCAATTAAAACATCGGCACGATATCTTTTTTTAGAATCTTTATTGTCGATTAATGGATCGTTAAACGCATCAACGTGTCCAGAAGCTTTCCAAGTGGTTGGATGCATTAAAATTGCAGCGTCTAATCCTACAATATTTTCGTGCATTTGCACCATTGATTGCCACCAGTATTCACGGATGTTCTTTTTTAACTCCACACCATTTTGTGCATAGTCATAAACCGCACTTAAACCATCGTAAATTTCGCTGGACGGAAATATAAATCCGTACTCTTTTGCATGCGAAACTACATTTTTGAAAATATCATCTTGTTTTGCCATAGTGCAAAAGTAAAAATAGGAATGAAATAAAGAAAAGAAATTAAGGAATAAAAATAAGAATTATTAATATTCGAAAATTGTAGTACCAATTTTAACAAAATCGTGGTAAATATTGATTTTGTATTTCCCTTTAATTGTTTTATCTTTTTCTAAATCGACATAAGTACAAACATCGGTATCTTGTTTTTGGTAATTAGCGTTTACTGAAGCACTATATTGCAATTTGACATTATCTTTTGATTCGACTGAAGTATTGCCTGCTGAAATAATTTGATTTTTCGGATTAACCACCTGAATATAAACAGTCTTATTGCCAGAGTGAACCAATTGATTTTCTTCTAAAGTAAAGCAAACTCGCAATTGTTGAATTTTAGCTTCACTCATATTGTAAGCATCAGAGTAAATTTTAACTCCTTTGGCATTTATGTTTAATGCAGAAAGGTTATTTGTTTTAGAGTTGTTCTTTTTGGTTTCAGCTAAATTAGATACAGTAAGATTACGTTTCTCTTTTTTTGCTTTTTGCAATTCTTTTGCATAAAAAACAATGGAATCTTGTACAAGACTACTTTTAGAAGATTTATCTACAATAGCGTTAGGTTTGATTACTTGATCAAATTTAATACTGTCGATTTTATTCTTAGCGCTAACTGAATCGTATTTGTGAAGAATTTCAGTTAACTGACTTTCAAGAACTTTGTTCTCTAAATCAGAGCTTTCTACATAGGCATTAAATTCATCTAAAACTTTATAATATTTGACACCTAAAAATAACGACAACAGCATCAATATTAAGATGCTAATTTTTGTTATTTTGTTTTTTCTGCGTGCCATTTTATAAACTTTTTTATAAATTTATTTAAAAATGTTAATGTTGATATAATTAATCGATAAAATGGTAAAATATCTGTTAAACTTACTTTTTCCAAAACTTTGTATGGGATGTGACTCATTACTACTTCAAAATGAAAAAATCATTTGTACGAATTGTAATCATCACTTGCCTTATACCAACCATCATATTTTGGCCGGCAATGATACAACAAAAAAATTTTATGGCATAATTCCCGTTGAATTTAGTGCCGCCATGTTGTATTTTCATCATAAAGGAATTGTTCGCAACTTAATCCATAATTTAAAATATAAAAATCATCAAGAAATAGGTTCTTTACTAGGAAAATGGTATTCCAAAGATTTAAAAACTGTGAGCCAAATAAAAACTGTCTCCGAAATTATTCCTGTTCCATTACACAAAAAAAGATTAGAAGAACGAGGTTATAATCAAGTTACTACTTTTTGCGAAGCTTTGTCAAAAGAACTTGAAATACCTTACAATCCGAACTTATTATATAGAAGTCGCTATTCGAAAACACAAACCAAAAAAGACAAAGAAAACAGAAAAGATATTGCCAACTCCTTATTTGATGTAAATTTCAACGAAGCTGACCACAACAAACATTTCTTACTTGTTGACGACGTAATGACATCGGGCGCTACACTTGAAGCTTGTGCAAAAGCTTTACTAAAAATTCCAAACTGCAAAATTAGCATTGTAACTATTGCCTACACGCTATCATAAAAATTACTAAAAATTGTATGTTTGTACTAATTATAGTCGTTATTTTGCAACACCATTATTTAAGAAAATGATAAAATTTAAACACATAGCCTTTTTATTGGCAAGCCTTTTATTGTTAACCAATTGCGCTAAAAGAGGCACTATTACTGGTGGCGATAAAGATACTATTGCACCTAAGATTATATATAGTTCTCCTGATAATTTTTCCACTAATTTTAAAGGAAACGAAATCAAAATCAATTTTGATGAATTAATTAAAATAAAAGACATCAATAAACAATTGATTATTTCACCTCCAATGAAAAAACAACCTATTATTGTACCTCAAGGAAGTGCTAGTAAATTTATTTCGATTAAAATTTTAGATACTTTAGCGCCAAACACTACTTATAGTTTCAACTTTGGTCAAAGTATTACCGATAACAATGAAGGAAATCCTTATTCACAATTCAAATACGTTTTATCTACCGGAAGCTATGTTGACTCTCTAACCGTTGTAGGAAAAGTTAAAGACGCATATGAGCAAAAACCAGATAGTTTTATTAGTGTTATGCTTTATGATGCTAAAACATTTACTGATTCAACCGTATACAAAGAAACTCCTCTTTACGTTACTAATACCTTAGATAGTTTAAAAGTATTTTCACTTGAGAACTTAAAAGAAGGTTCCTATAGAATTATTGCCTTAAAAGACATAGGCAACAACAACAAATTTAATCCTGAAACCGATAAAATTGGTTTTATAGATTTTCCAATTACTACACCAACTAAAGATCTATTTGAATTAGAATTATTTAAAGAAGAAAAAGTATTCAAAGTTGAAAAACCAACTCAAGAAAGTAATAATAAGCTATATTTAGGTTACCAAGGCAAATTTAAAAACACCAAAATAAAAGCTTCCTATAACAATAAAGAAATTCCAATCCGAATTGCAAAATTTCCAACGGCTGATAAAGATTCTGTTCAGATTTTTTATCCCGATATCAAAATGGATTCCATTCAAATTGATGTCTCAAATGGAACTTATTCTAAAAGCTTTACTACTAAACTTAAAAACCTAAAAGAAGCTGATACTCTAAATATAGAAAGCAAAACAGGTGGAATTTTGGCTTTTACTAATCCTTATGTTTTAAAATCAAACACTCCAATTGTTTCTATTGATGAATCTAAAATAATACTTCGAAATAAAGATTCAATCAATGTGAAATTTTCATCTAAATTTGTCGAATTTGATCAAGAAATAACTTTTGATTTTATAAAAGAAGAAAATGAAAAATATACGCTAGAATTATTACCTGGTGCAATCAAAGATTTTTATGACACTACAAATGATTCTCTAAAATATAATTTTTCAACGAAGCAACTTTCCGATTATGGTAACCTAAGAATCAATTTAACGAATGCAAAACGTTTTCCGATTATAGTAGAACTACTAGATAAAGAAAATGTTCTATACAGAATGTCTTCTTCCGATAAAACAAGTTTTTTCTTTGAAACCATTGAACCAAAGCTTTACACTGTTAGAATTATTTATGATGATAACGCAAATGACGAATGGGATACTGGAAATTACTTAGCCAAAAAACAAGCCGAAGAAATCATTTATTTCCCTAAGCTCATTGATGTAAGGGCCAATTGGGATGTAGAACAAGATTTTATATTGGATTAGCGGATTTCAAAATCATCTCTATCATTCAGAAAATTGAATTTAGCTCTGGCTTCATTTTGGGACGTTTTATCCAGTTCAAAGATAAAAACACCTAGTTCATCTTCACAATCTACAATAGTTTTTCCTAAATAATCAAATGCTTGAGAATGTCCAGGATATTCTAAATGATTGGCGTCTTCTCCTATTCTGTTTACGCCAATGGTGTAACACATATTTTCTATAGCACGAGCTTTAAGTAGCGCATCCCAAGCGTTAATTCGAGGTTTTGGCCAATTGGCTACGTACAATAACAAATCGTAATTCTCCTTATTTCTAGCGAAAACTGGAAAACGTAAATCGTAGCAAATTTGCAAACAAATATTCCAATTGTTATAGTTCACAATTACTTTTTCAGTTCCTTTTGTATAGACTTTTTCTTCTCCAGCCAAAGTAAATAAATGTCTTTTATTGTAAAATTGTACTTCACCAGAAGGAAAAACAAAGACCATTCGGTTATAATAATTATTGTCTTCTTTTATTACTAAACTTCCTGTAATAGCGCAGGTTTTCTTTTTAGCTAAATCTTTTAACCAAGTCATTGTTTCGCCTTCCATGGTTTCCGCAACAGCCGATGGATTCATGGTAAAACCAGAAGTAAACATTTCAGGCAAGACGAATAAATCAAACGATTCGTCTTCATTCAAGAAATATTCTTCAATGAATTTCCGATTTACTTGTGGATTTTCCCAAGCTAATTTGGTTTGAAAAAGTGCGATTTTCATTAGATAAAATTTTCATTAAAAATACAAAAAAACGCATCCAAATAAATGAATGCGTTTTATTATTTTGAAGTTTCTAATGAATTATTTCAAAGAAGCTTTTAAGTATTCTCTGTTCATACGAGCGATGTTTTCTAACGAAATTCCTTTTGGACATTCTATTTCACATGCTCCCGTATTCGTACAATTTCCGAATCCTTCTTCGTCCATTTGACGTACCATGTTTAAAACACGTTGTGTAGCTTCAACTTTACCTTGTGGCAATAAAGCATATTGCGATACTTTAGCTCCAACGAATAACATAGCAGAACCGTTTTTACATGTTGCTACACATGCTCCACATCCAATACAAGCCGCAGCTTCAAACGCTTTGTCTGCATCGTCTTTAGGAACTGGAATTGAGTTTGCGTCAATCGTATTTCCTGAAGTATTTACCGATACGAAACCACCCGCTTGTTGAATTCTATCAAAAGCACTTCTGTCAACAACTAAGTCTTTAATTACTGGAAACGCTTTACTTCTCCATGGTTCGATGTAGATAGTATCACCATCATTAAACATTCTCATGTGTAACTGACAAGTAGTAATTCCTGTATCAGGTCCGTGAGCACGTCCGTTGATGTATAAAGAACACATACCGCAAATACCTTCACGACAATCGTGATCAAAAGCAACTGGCTCTTTTCTTTCGTTAATTAATTGCTCGTTTAATTGGTCTAACATTTCCAAAAACGAACTTGCAGTAGAAACATTATCTAATTTATAAGTTTCCATGCTACCTTTTGAACTTGCGTTCTTTTGACGCCAAATTTTAAGGTTTATGTTTATATTTTTTGCTGCACTCATAATCTATTATTTGTAATTTCTAGCTGCAATTTTAATTTCCTCGTATTTCAATTCTTCTTTGTGAAGTTCTTCTTTACTGATGTCATCTCCTTTGTATTCCCAAGCTCCAACAAATTTGAAGTTTTCGTCATCACGTAATGTTTCACCTTCAGCATCTTGGTATTCTTCACGGAAGTGACCACCACAAGACTCTTTACGTTGCAAAGCATCCATTGCCATTAATTGACCTAATTCGATGAAGTCTGCCACTCTTAAAGCTTTTTCTAACTCTGGATTTAATTCGTCTGCACTTCCAGGAACATATACATCTTTGTAGAAATCTTCTTTTAATTGAGCGATTTCAGCAATAGCTTCTGTTAATCCTTTTTCGTTACGAGCCATACCTACTTTATTCCACATAATTAAACCTAATTTTTTGTGGAAATAATCAACTGACTTAGTACCGTTGTTGTTTAAGAATTTACTAATTGAATCTTTAACTCTAGCTTCTGCTTCAGCAAATTCTGGCGATTCAGTAGAAATTTTACCTGTTCTGATTTCGTCCGCTAAATAGTTAGAAATTGTGTAAGGTAATACAAAATATCCATCCGCTAAACCTTGCATTAAAGCCGAAGCTCCTAAACGGTTAGCTCCGTGGTCAGAGAAGTTAGCCTCTCCTGCTACGAAACAACCTGGGATTGTAGATTGTAAGTTATAATCAACCCAAACACCACCCATAGTATAGTGAACTGCTGGATAAATTTTCATTGGCGTTTCGTAAGGATTCTCATCGGTGATTTTTTGATACATCGTAAACAAGTTACCATATTTCTCTTCTAACCACTGTTTTCCTAAAGCTGTAATTTCTTCTGGAGTTGGATTATGATTTCCTTTCGCGTAAGCTGCTTGACGTCCTTTAGTTTGAATTTCCGTAGAGAAATCTAAGTAAACTCCTTCATTAGTATCGTTAGCTTCGATTCCGTAACCAGCATCACAACGTTCTTTTGCAGCTCTTGAAGCTACGTCACGTGGTACTAAATTACCGAAAGCTGGATATCTTCTTTCTAAGTAATAATCTCTATCTTCTTCTGCAATTTGTGTTGGTTTTAATTTCCCAGCTCTGATTGCTTCTGCATCTTCTTTTTTCTTTGGTACCCAAATACGTCCTGAGTTACGTAACGATTCAGACATCAACGTTAATTTTGACTGATTTGTTCCGTGAACTGGAATACATGTTGGGTGAATTTGTACATAACATGGATTTGCAAATAACGCTCCTTGCTTGTGGATTTTCCATCCAGCTGTTACGTTACTTCCCATTGCATTTGTAGAAAGGAAATATACGTTTCCGTAACCTCCAGAAGCGATAACAACTGCGTGAGCTGAATGTCTTTCGATTTCTCCTGTGATTAAGTTACGAGCGATAATTCCACGCGCTTTTCCATCCACTTTAACTAAATCTAACATTTCGTGACGGTTGTACATTTTTACACGACCTAACCCGATTTGTCTTGATAAAGCTGAATATGCTCCTAATAACAATTGTTGTCCTGTTTGTCCAGCAGCATAGAAAGTACGTTGTACTTGCGTACCACCAAACGAACGGTTGTCTAACATTCCCCCATATTCGCGAGCAAAAGGAACACCTTGCGCCACACATTGGTCAATAATATTTCCAGAAACTTCAGCTAAACGGTGAACGTTTGCTTCACGCGCACGGTAGTCACCACCTTTGATAGTATCATAGAAAAGACGGTAAACACTATCACCATCATTTTGATAATTTTTTGCTGCATTGATACCTCCTTGAGCGGCAATTGAGTGTGCGCGACGAGGAGAATCTTGAAAACAGAATGCTTTTACATTATACCCCATTTCTCCAAGAGAAGCAGCAGCAGAAGCACCTGCTAAACCAGTTCCAACCACAATAATATCGATTTTTGGTCTATTATTTGGAGCAACTAATTTCAAGTGATTTTTATGATCAGTCCATTTGTCTTTTAATGGACCCGCTGGTATTTTAGAATCTAACTTCATAATATATACTGATGTTGATTATTTTTTAAAGTGTAAGAAAATAGGAATGATTGCAAATAACAATGGAACTATAATTGCAAATGCATTTCCAACAAACTTGATAACAGGTGTAAATTTAGAGCTGTTAACCCCTAGAGATTGAAAAGCACTTTGGAAACCATGCCATAAGTGAAAAGCTAAAGCTAACATTGACAAAACGTAGAAAATAGTAAAAGCAAGACCATATTTAGGATCTTTGAAGAAATCAACTGTTAATTTGTGTAAATCTTTGTAAAGGTTTGCAATTTTAATATCAGCAGCAGCATAATATAGCTCCGTGCCATTTTTAACTATATATTGTTGAGGCAACATTGTTTTTTGTTTTTTTTCATTCTCAAATGCCACCTGTTCAACAAGAAAAAACTGACCTGATTGGGTTCCAATATAAAAATTTTGTATAGCCCCTTGAATATTAACAGTTTTCTTTGCTAATGGCATATCTTTGTCAAAATGCATTTTAGCCCAAAAATTCACCATGTGAGTAGCGATAAAAACTAAAATAACAGTTCCTAAAACCGCCATATTTCTTGAAGCTAAACTACTAGAAGAACCATTTGTTTTTGCATAACCAATTGGCCTTGCTTTTTTGTTTTGGATTGTCAACATAATTCCATCGATTGCATGGAATATAATTGAAATGTAAGTAAGGTAAGAAAGTAACTTAACTGCAGGATTGGTGGTCATGAATAAAGCATATTCATTAAATTGTTGACTTGTTCCGAAAATCAATTGAAGATTCCCAGCCAAATGACCCGCCAAAAACAAGCATAAAAATAAACCTGTAAGAGCCATCCAATATTTTTTTACAATAGACGACTTCAATAGTGCTGATTTTGCCATAATTTTTATTTGATTGTACTAGTTTAATAAAAAAATCAAGCAAAAATACGGCTATTTGAAATTAACTACAACCTTTTAGCGCTAATTTATAATGATTTTAAAATGAATTTAACTATCGTTGAATATCAGTGTTTTAGACTACATTCAACATGTAATATATACTATTTTAGCAAAAAATAAATAGGAAACCGTAAGCTACATGAAAAAAAGAGGCTCAAGTTTAACAAATCCGTGAGAAAAGGTTACTTTTTTGGACTTAAAATCTCAAATGATTTACTTTCGGAGAACTTATCTCTACTAATGGTTAATTTGTACTTACCAACTGCTAAATAAAACTTCTTGTTTTCCGCTTCTTTGATTTTAATTTTTTTGTCTTTTTTATTCCAATTATCCGCTACATTTTTTGGCATCGAATAATCGAAATTAAACGAATTCAATCCTTTTTTAGCATCTACTTTTTGAGTATGAACTATCATTCCCGATTCATTCGCAATCGAAACATTCACGATTCCATCAACATTTGTATAAAACCAAATTTCTTGTGATGGCTCACTTGGTTTTCCCCAAGCGTAATTTTGAGTTCCCCAACGATCAGATTTTGTTCTATCATTCACTTTAAACAAATGCAGATTTTTAGCTAAAACTTCCTTAGTTAATTCTTGAACTCTAGAAATATCTATTTTATATAGTGAACGACCGTGAGTTCCCACGATTAATTCTTTTACTTTCGTTTGAATAACGGCATCATGAACCGCTACTTTTGGCATTCCGTTTGAGAAATCTTGCCAAGTAATACCTTTATCTAATGAAATAAATAAACCATTATCAGTTCCTACATATAAAATATTTTCGTTAGCCGAATCTTCAACAATAACATTAACAGCCTCAGTTAATCCATTCGAAATCGGATTCCAAGTCGCACCAAAATCTTCTGAAACAAAAGCATAACTTTCAAAATTATCGTTTCTATATCCGTTTAAAGTCGCATAAACTCTTTCTTTTTTGTGAGTCGAAGCCGCAACTCTTGAAACCCATAAATTCTGAGGCAAATTACCCGAAATCAATTGCCAAGAAACGCCACCATCTTTTGAAACGTGAATTTTTCCATCATCAGAACCTGCATAAAGCAATCCGAATTGAAATTTACTTTCTGAAATAGTCGTTAAAGTTCCAAAAGCGACATTTCCTTCTTTTGCACCATTGGTTAAATCACCTGAAATTCGTTCCCAAGTTTCACCTTGATTCATAGAACGGTGTAAAAACTCCGAACCCATATACAAAATATCCTGATTGTGCGAAGACAATAAAATCGGTGTTTGCCAGTTGAAACGATACGGTTTTTCTCCTTTTGGAGCTTTTGGCGTGATATAATCAAACTTGCCTTCTTTTTGATTGATTCTGTAGTAGTTCCCAAATTGATATCCTGTGAAAACTACATTTGGATTGCGACTATCAATTTGAATTTGCATTCCATCACCACCAATTAATTCTTGATACGGATATTTCCCATCTTGATGCCAAGCCACATTGTGCGAATAGTTATTTGGTCCGAACCAAACGCCATTATCTTGTAAACCACCATACACATTATAATTTTCTTGATAATCGACATTTACTGCATACAATTGACCTAATGCTTCGTTATTGCATTTAATCCAATTTGCTCCGTTGTCGTAAGAAATATTTACACCACCATCATTTCCGTTGATAATATGATTTGGATTTTCTGGATTGACCCAAGTTACGTGATGATCTGCATGTACATTTTCTTTTGAAATAGCTGTGAAGGTTTTTCCTCCATCTTCTGAAAATAACAACGGAACACCTCCAATATAAACGCGATTTTGATTGGTTTCATCTACCGAAATATTCGCAAAATAATATCCATAGGTATAATACATATCGTCAATATAATTCTGATTTGTCTTCTTCCAAGATTTTCCACCATCTTCCGATTTATATACTTCACAACCAATAACTTCTGTTTCGAATAACGCTTTATTTGCATCCGAAAGGAATTTCAAAACATCTTTCGGTTCCATATGGTTATCAGCAATCCACTTTTTTATATTTTCAGCTCGATATTTATCTCTGAAACCACTTTCTTTCAATGCAATGTTCAATTCTTTATTCGAAATTTCCATGAAATCTGCACCTGGAGTTGACAACATCGTAGTCAATTTATTTTTTGAAACTGTTTTTGGTCGTTTGTTCTGATTATCTAAAACCGCATAAATTACATTTTCACTGAACATCGCTAAACCAATTCTTCCCACACCTTCATTCGCAGGAAATCCACTTTCTTTAGTTGTGACTAATTTCCACGATGTTCCGCCATCTTCACTTTTGTAAATACCTGATTTTTCACCATCTCCATCAAAATGCCACGCTTTTCTATCTTTTTGCCATGACGCAGCAAACATAATTTTAGGATTATTTTTCGAAACTACTAAATCAATAATTCCAGCATCTTCCGCTACAAACAAAGTTTGTTTCCACGATTTTCCGCCATCAGTTGACTTATAAATCCCACGTTCTTTGTTAGTTGTATATAAGTGTCCAACAGCAGCGACTACAATTTCATTCAAATTACTTGGGTTGACCCAAATTCGGCTGATGTGATGCGAATCTTTTAAGCCTAAATTTTCCCAAGTTTTGCCTTTATCTGAAGATTTTAAAACACCAACCCCAGCATAAGACGAACGTGAAGCATTCACCTCACCTGTTCCTACCCAAATCGTTCCCGAATTCCAATCCACCGTAACCGAACCACAATTAACCGTTTCTGCCGAATCCATCACAGGCGAAAAAGAAGTTCCGTTGTTATTGGTGTACCAAAGTCCACCTGTAGCATACGCGACATAAAATTCAGTTGGGTTTTTTGGATTTACAGCTAAGTCAACTACACGACCACTCATGATGGTTGGCCCTATATTCTTAGCTTCAACTTGATTAAACAACGAACTTTGTGCAATTGTTGATTGCACAATCAATAAAAACAGGATAGTAATTTGCTTCATCTTGAAAAAATTTGTTGAAAATTAGCCAAAACATTGCACTTCTACAAAATTTCTAAAGTATTTAACAACTTTTAATTTTTATCTTATTAATTTTGAAAAACTATTTTAAACACATAGAAACATAGAATTTGTTTCACACAAAAACTAGTCACTAATTACTAATATTTAATCACTTAAAAAATGAAATACCATCAAATAGACCGCGATTTATACGTGAAAAACAGAGCGAAATTCACAGCTCAAATGAAACCTAACAGCGTTGCAGTATTCAATTCTAACGATATTTATCCAGTTTCTGCCGATTCTACTTTGCCTTTTGCACAACATAGAGATATTTTATATTTATCAGGTGTGGATCAAGAAGAAAGTATTTTATTACTTTTTCCAGATGCGCCTTACGAACATTTGAAAGAAATTTTATTCTTAAAAGAAACGAATGAGCATATCGCTATTTGGGAAGGTGAAAAATTGACAAAAGAAAGAGCATTTGAAGTTTCTGGAATTAAATCGGTGATTTGGTTACAAGATTTCCATAAAACGTTGAAAGAAATCATGGCGTATGCTGATACGATTTATATCAACACTAACGAACATTACAGAGCGGTTATTGAAACCGAAACTCGTGAAGCGCGTTTTATCAAATGGTGGAAAGAAAATTATCCAGCACATAAAGTAGAAAAATCGAATCCTATTTTACAAAGATTGCGTTCGGTTAAAGAAAGCGAAGAGTTGGATTTAATCCAAAAAGCGTGTGATATTACGGAAAAAGGATTCAGAAGAGTTTTGAATTTCGTAAAACCAGGTGTTATGGAGTACGAAATCGAAGCCGAATTTGCTCATGAATTTTTAAGAAATCGTTCGAAAGGTTTTGCTTACACCCCAATTATCGCTTCTGGAAACAATGCAAATGTGTTACATTACATTGAAAACAACCAACAATGTAAAGCTGGTGATTTGATTTTATTAGACGTTGGTGCAGAATATGCTAATTATTCAAGCGATATGACGCGTATGGTTCCGGTTTCGGGACGTTTTACAGATAGACAAAAAGCGGTTTACAATGCCGTTTTAAACGTGAAAAACGAAGCTACAAAAATGTTGGTTCCAGGAACATTATGGAAACAATATCATGTAGAAGTGGGCAAAATCATGACTTCTGAATTGCTTGGTTTAGGATTATTAGACAAAGCCGATGTACAAAACGAAAATCCAGATTGGCCAGCGTATAAAAAATATTTCATGCACGGCACTTCGCACCACATGGGATTAGACACACACGATTACGGATTATTACACGAACCAATGCAAGCCAACATGGTATTCACAGTTGAACCAGGAATTTACATTCCGAAAGAAGGTTTTGGTATTCGTTTAGAGGACGATATGGTGATTCAAGAAAAAGGGGCTGCATTTAACTTAATGCGCAATATTCCGATTGAAATTGAAGAAATTGAATCGATAATGAATAGTTAGTTTTCAGTCTCAGTCTCAGTTTACAGTATAGACGGCTTGCAGAAATGTGAGCCGTTTTTTAATGCTCAAACTTAGCTCAACGCAAACTTGTCATGCTGTTAAGCATCTCTTTATGAGATTCCTACGGAATGACAAGTTTGTGGTAAAAAAACCCTTGCGCACTTTGCGAAAAAACTTTGGTTCCGAAGTTTCGGAATTTGCGTTTAAACCCTAACTTTGCCCTCATGAAAACCACCAACTTCAAAAACACCAAAATCAGTTACACCGACCAAGGTAAAGGAACGGCAGTGGTGTTATTGCATGGTTTTTTAGAAAATCAATCGATGTGGAAGGCGTTTGTTCCTGAGTTGGTAAAGAAACACCGCATTATTACTATTGATTTGTTAGGTCATGGCGAAACAGAATGTTTGGGTTATGTCCACACCATGGAAGACCAAGCCGATATGGTGCATCATGTGTTGCACGAATTAAAAATTAGAAAAGCGGTTTTGATTGGACATTCGATGGGTGGTTATGTGGCGTTGGCTTTCGCCGAATTGTATCCCGACAATGTAAAAGGAATTGTATTACAAAACTCTACTTCAAGAGCTGATAGCGACGAACGAAAAGCAAATCGTGACAGAGCGATTGTGGCGGTGAAACAAAATTATTCGGCATTCATTCGTATGAGTATTGCTAATTTGTTTAGTGAGGACAATCGCGAACGTTTAGCTGACATTATTGAGGAAGTAAAATTAGAAGCTTTAAAAACACCACTTCAAGGTATTGTTGCTGCATTAGAAGGCATGAAAATCAGAAAAGACCGCGAAGTTATTTTGCATTTTGCTCCATATCCGATTCAACTTATTTTAGGTAAAAAAGATCCTGTTTTAAATTATGATGACAATTTGGAACAAATCGAAGGCACGCAAGTACAACTCACTACTTTTGAAGACGGTCACATGAGTCATTTTGAAAACCAGGCTGAACTGTTAGCGGTTTTGAATGGGTTTTTGAAAAGGGTTTAGTTATTTAAACGCAAAGAGCGCAAAGTTTTTGCGCAAAGTTCGCAAATTAACAAAGCCACAGATTGCACAGATTAGAAGGATTTTGGAATCTGTGAAAATCCTTTAATCCGTGGCAAACTATATTTTTTCCTTAAACGGAATTTCTGTATTGAAAATTTCTACAATCAATTTTTCTAATTCCGATTTAAAATCTTCTAAAATTTCTGTTGAAATAACAAGTTCAGCATCTTTCCCTTTTCCTAATCCGAAAGGTAAAAAACCGCTTTTCATGTTTTTAAACGAAACTATTCCGGCTGAAACTTCTCGGTTTTGTTTTAACTCGTGATTTTCAAACATCAATGCATAACACAACAACTGAATGATTTTTTCATTTTTTATATCAGAAGTCAAATCACCAAAATCTTGAATTTTTAAACTGTTTCCATCTACTTTTCCAGTTTTGTAATCGATGATTCTGATGGCGCCGTTTCGTTCTTCAATTCGGTCAACTTTACCTGCTATTTTAATTGGAAAGGGTAATGATTTTACTTCGATTTCACAGGACAAACTCGCTTCTAACAACAATACTTTTATAGCTTGACCTTCTTCGATGTCTTTTTTTTCTAATTGTAGAAAATTGTAAACATTTCGTTTGGCTACTTCAAAAGCCAACAAGTTTTTCCCTTTCGTGATTTCACCTTCTTTGTAAATTTCTTTGAAATGTTTTAGAATGACTTCGTCAATT
Organism: Flavobacterium sp.; assembly: GCF_041911335.1. GTDB lineage: Bacteria > Bacteroidota > Bacteroidia > Flavobacteriales > Flavobacteriaceae > Flavobacterium. The sequence goes on along the minus strand of NZ_JAYRPD010000030.1, from coordinate 52,404 downwards.
TTTGATTCCATCGCTTCAATATGATGCAATGCCAAAAACTGATTCAAGTTTGGCGTATACAATTCTTCCAACGCATTATGAATAATGGTTCCTAACGTATTTACCGCGATGTTTTCTTCTACTTCATCAGCTTCGTTAATGCGCAAAATACGTTGCATGTAAAACTGTAACGGATTTCGAATATAATTCGTCAACGAAGATGGTGAAAATCCTTTATCAGTTGCAATTTCGTGCAAACGTGCTAGAATTTTATCAGTTTTTGGAATCGTAACTGGTTCGTATGCTTTTTCTGGTAAAACCGCATTATAAATCGTACTAGTAATGTTGTGTTTTGGTTGTTTTTCGATTTCTAATTGCGTGATGAAACGACTTTTTTCACCAGCATCAATTCCTTCGTTGTCGGTATTATAAAGCAACCAAATGTTTTTCGCACGCAACAACAAATGATAAAAGTGATAGCAATAAATAGCATCTTTTTCTTTATAGGTTGGCAAACCTAATTCCTTTTTAACATCATAAGGAATGAATGAGTTTTGCGATTTTCCAGCTGGAAATTTACCTTCGTTTACCGAAGTGATAATCACATTTTCAAAATCCAATACACGACTTTCTAAAACACCCATTACTTGAAGTCCATTCAAAGGTTCACCTTCGAAAGAAACTTCCGCTAAATCGATAATTTGCTTGTAAATCGCTTGAAGCGATGGCAAGGTTTCAATTTGATTATAAGTTTCGTGATAATTGGTTAATTTATTTATCGTTTTGAAAACTGAATAAACGAAAGCTTTCGTTACTTTTTCTTCGGCATCATCGTTACTTAAATAGGATTTTATGGTAAGTAAAATCGAACTCAAATTCGCTAAAATATCAGAAATAGAATCGTCCCAACGCGTGAATAACAATTCGAAGAATTTGTTTGCTGAATTTGGATATTTTTCATCGTATAAACTGAATAATTTTTGATTGGAAAAGAAAGTAAAATTGTTGTTGTTTATCACTTTTACGACTTCTTCTACTTTACAATACGGTTCCACCAAAGGATGATTTAGGATATCTAAAACTTCTTTATAGTAAAATGTGTAGCTTTTTTCATTACGTTGTTTGGCATTCGTATGTAACTTGAACAACTTGCTAATTAACAATTGCGCAGGATTATTTTTACTTGGATAACCCATTGTAATATTCAACGCATCCACCGATTCGGGCAAACCATATAAAACAGGAAGCAACAGGTTTTCATCACCTAGAACAACCGCTGTTTTTTCTAAATTTGGGTTTTCAGATTGAATTTTTTCAATAATGGTTCCCACAATTTTAGCTTGACCGATACTTTTTGGAGTTCCAATAATTTCAATATTTTTCTCTTCGCTGAAATGATTGACAACCCACTCAAAATCTTGATTTACGAAAGGTTTCCATTCTTTTTTAAACTTTCGAATAAATAAACCAGCATCGTGATAAGAGTCATTCAAAAACACCTCATCGATGTCCCAATAAATTTTGGCTTTGTTCTCGTTGGCCAAATGTTTGAATATACGTTCTTCCGCTTGATTTAAAGCATTGAACCCAGCGAAAAAGATTTGATTGGTAATGGTTGTGGTAAACGTAGCTAGATTTTTAACTGCTTCTCTGTATAATAAACCTTGATAACCGATTCCTTTTTTTAATAAATGCTTGTAAAAAGATTCGTAATACAAAGGCAATTTAGCCCAAAACTCTAAATGAGTTGTGATTAATTTGGTTTTGTCTTGTGGCTGTAAATCCCAACGTTTTAACGCTTCGATATCTTCTAAATAAGAAAAAACATGATTTGGTGGCAACAAATAGCGATCGATTTCATTAAAATCTTGAATAGCAGTTTTTGCCCAAGTGGCAAATTCTTCAAAAGTTTGTTGTTTGGATTTATCTGTTACAGAAAGATAAACTTCGTAGAATTCGAATAACAATTCAATTGGATCAATGGTACGAAGACCCGAAATCTCTTGAATGAAATCTTCAATACTAATGATGGTTGGTGCAAACGAAGTAGTTTCTAATTGATTTTTTAAACTTTCTAAAAGAAACACCTTGGCTCTTTTATTGGGTAAAACAATCAGACAATTCGATAATTCAATATCAGATTGTGATAAAATAACAGTGCTTAACTTATCTAAAAAAGTATCTTGTTTCATTTTATAAAAATAAAAAAACGTCCCGAAATATCGGGACGTTTCTTATTATATTTTAGAAAGAAATTATTTAACTAATTTCACTTCAACTCTTCTGTTGTTTGCTCTACCTTTAGCAGTTTTGTTAGTATCGATTGGGTTATCCATACCAAAACCTTTAGAAGTTAATCTGAATGGATCAATACCGTTGTCAATTAAATATTGTTTAACAGCGTTAGCTCTACCGTCAGACAATTTTTGGTTGAAATCTGCTTTACCAACGTTGTCAGTGTGACCCTCAATTGAGAATTTAGCAGTTGGGTATTCTTTTAAAATAGCAGTAATAGCTTCTAAAACTGGGAAAGTTTGTTTTTGGAAAGAGAATTTTCCAGTGTCAAACAAAATAGTTTTAGCATAAGCGTTTAATTTTTTGATAGCATCATCAGATACTTCAGGACAACCATTGTTAGCAACAGTACCAGCTACAGTAGGACATTTGTCATCTTTATCAGCAACACCGTCACCATCAGTATCAGGCCATGGACAACCAGCGTTATCTTTAGCACCAGCTACAGTAGGACATTTGTCATCTTTATCAGCAACTCCGTCACCATCAGCATCAGGACATCCATTCATCATTTTAGTTCCTTTATCTTCTGGACAAGCATCTTCTGAATTGATGATTCCGTCACCGTCGTTATCTGGACATCCGTTTAATTCTTTAGAACCTGCTTCTTCTGGACAAGCATCTTCTGAATCTTGGATACCATCTTTATCTGTATCAGGACATCCTTTGAATTCTGGTAAACCAGCTACTTCAGGACATGCGTCATCTTTGTCATAAATTCCGTCACCATCTGTATCTTTACCTCCAAATTTGAAAGTTAAACCAGCAAAGTGTTGAATATGAGTTGGCACGTCTAAATTTGCCACTCTGTTATCATCAAATGAATGTTTGTAAACAGATTGGAATTGGATACCAACATGTTCTGTAACCCAAAATGTCAAACCTACACCTCCGTTAACAGTACCAGCTGAAGCATCTCCGAAGAAGTTGTAACCTCCTCCAATGTTAAGAGATGGATCAAACCATTTTGTACCGATCATTTCCATGAAACTATACTTGATAGTTGCATCAAATGCATAATAAGATAAATCACCTGGATTAGTAACGATATCTGTAGCTTCAGTTCCTGGCACTCTAGAAACCCATCTGTTAATTTTGTTAACAGAACCTGTTAATCCAAAAGAGAACCCGTCACCAACGTATCTAGATACGTTTAAATAAGAAACTGAAGGTAAAATGTTCCAGTTATCATTAGCATTACCTAATTGAATCCATTTTGGACTGTCATTACCAACAGCACTAACTTTAGTGTCAACTCCATTTACCCCAAAAGACACTGCCCATGGGTTGTTGCTGTCTTGTGCTTGAGTTGTTAAACCTGCAAACAATAAAGCGGCAGCAAATAATTTGTTAAGATGTTTCATACTTGTTTTATTTAATTACAATGCGTTATAATTGGAACAAAAGTAATACGTTTTTTTTAACTACAAAAAGTTTTGTTAAAAAAAATTACTTATTTGTCGGATTTTTACTTGATTATACCTAATTTTTTTGCCACTTCTGTAAAAGCCTCTATAGCTTTGTCCAAATGTTCTTGTGTATGTGCAGCTGATAATTGTACACGAATACGCGCTTTATCTTTAGGAACTACTGGGAAGAAAAATCCTATAACATAGATTCCTTTTTTCAACAATTCTTCTGCCATTACTTGCGATAATTTGGCATCATACAACATTACAGGTACAATTGCAGAGTCACCATCGATGAAATCTATGCCTGATTTTCTTAATCCAGCTTTGAAATAATTGGTATTCCACTCTAATTTATCTCTTAATGCGGTATCTTTTTCTAACAATTCAAAAACTTTTAACGATGCTCCAACAATCGATGGCGCTAACGAATTTGAAAACAAATACGGACGAGAACGTTGACGTAATATTTCAATAATTTCTTTTTTTGCCGTTGTATAACCTCCCATGGCACCACCTAAAGCTTTTCCTAAAGTTCCAGTGATGATGTCTACTCTTCCCATTACACCTTTAGCTTCCAATGTTCCTTTTCCTGTAGCTCCGATGAAACCTGCAGCGTGGCATTCGTCAACCATAACCAAAGCATCATATTTATCGGCTAAGTCACAAATTTTGTCTAATGGCGCTACTAATCCGTCCATAGAGAAAACTCCGTCTGTTACGATTAATTTAAAACGATGACCGGCTTCAGTTGCTTTGATAAGCTGTTGCTCTAAGTCTTCCATATTATTATTTTCGTAGCGATAACGTGCTGCTTTACACAAACGAACACCATCAATAATAGAAGCGTGATTCAATGAATCAGAAATAATACAATCTTCTTCTCCTAATAAAGGTTCGAAAACACCTCCATTCGCATCAAAAGCCGCTGCGTATAAAATAGTATCTTCTGTTCCGTAGAAATCGGCAATCTTTTTTTCTAATTCTTTGTGGATATCTTGTGTTCCACAAATGAATCGTACTGATGACATTCCGAATCCGTGTGAATCCAAAGCATCTTTTGCTGCTTGCACTACTTCTGGATGAGATGATAATCCTAAATAATTATTCGCACAAAAATTTAAAACCGTTTCACCTGTCGAAATTGTAATTTCTGCTCCTTGAGGCGAAGTGATAATGCGTTCTTTTTTAAATAATCCGTTTTCTTGAATTGTATTTAATTCGTTTTGTAGGTGTTGTTGGATTTTTCCGTACATAATATGTTTATTGTTACTAGTTTGTTGTTTAGAATTACAAAGTTACTATTTCTATACTTTCTCCTATGTATATAAGTGTTTTTTTTGCAACGGTATAGTTCATTTCTTGTAAAGCCATTTCGTATTCTTCTAATTGTGCTTTATGTTTGTTATGTTTTTCTCCTGTTTTGTAATCTAACAAATACGCCACATTATCTTTAATCACAACTCTATCGGGTTTGCTGTTTTTTGTGGCTTTTTTAATGATATTTTGCTCATTAAACACTTTGGCATCAGGTTCAAAATATTCTTTTAACTCCGAATGATTGACAATATTTTGAATCGTTTCTTTAAAAATTGCATTTTGAGAAAACGTAATTAATCCCAATTCCGTTGCTTTTTGAATCGCTAAATCTACATCGTCTTTCGTATGAATAAACGCCATGATTTCGTGGAGAATATTCCCAAAATTGATCGCATCTTGTTGTACGGTTCCCCACATTAATGCTTCTCGTTGTGCAATTTTGATGTTTTTTGGATTCAATTTGTGTGAAACAATTCCTATTTGATTGTGATTGCCTTCGTGGAATTTGTTAGTTGAAATTCTATTTGAACTCCCAAATTCGTATTCTGATTGGGTTTCTTCATATTTTCCTGAATTTTGTAGAAATTCTAAGAAATAGTAAGATAAATTATTGGTAACCAAATCGCCTTTTTTGGTTTTCAATTTATTCGAAATCACATACAATTGTTCTTCAGCACGCGTTAATGCAACATACAAAACGTTAATTGTATCTAAAACTTCTTCTTGATTTTTGGTTTGAAAAACTGCTTTTGCTTCACTTCCGTAAGTTTCAACCTCTTTTCTGTTATTGATTAACGCTTTTGGAAAATCTACATTAGCATCTTCCAACGGAATCCACAATTTATCTTTAGGTTTGCTTGAAAAATTTTCTTCCGCAAAAGGAAAAATCACCACAGGAAATTCCAAACCTTTTGATTTATGAATTGTCATGATGCGAACGGCATTCGTTCCTTCTGGTGACGGAATACTTTTTTGATAACCAATTTTATCCCAATATTCCAAGAAATCAGCAATACTCGATTGCACTTTTACATCTTTTTCCAATACCAAATCCAAGAAATACTGCAAATACGAAGTATTTACTTTGCCATTCAAAAAAGTCGCTATTAAAATTTCAACTGCTTCATACAGCGATTTTTTCTTGCAATTTTTGAACGAAATTTCAATACCGATAGTTTTTAAAAACGCTTCTAATTCCTCCGAATTTTTATCTTTTGCAGCCAAAATAAAATCATGAATTGGCACTTCCGATTGCAAATATTTCGCAATAAAATACAAGAAATAGACTTTCGATTCGTCGTCTTTGGGATTTTTCAAATAGCGAAGCAAGGTAATCAACAACTTCACTTCGGTCGCATTTTGGATCAATAAGGTTTCTGAAGATAAAATCGGAACACTGTTTTCGGTTAAGAAATTCGCTAACTTAACTCCTGGCGCTTTTGTTCGCGTAAGCAAAACAATGTCTTTGTATTCAAATCCGTTAGCAATACATTTTTCAATAGTTCTTAAGGTTTGATTCAAGTAAAATTTATCTTTTACCGAAATTGAATCGTTGTCCGAATCAAAACCTTCGACTTCAGTTTCGTCTTCTGGCACTTCGATGAACGATAAATTCACATAACCACCAATTTTAGAATTAATTTCTTGATGCGAAAGGTTTTCGTAAAGATTTTTATAATCTGGATTTTCGAATTTATCGGATAATTGCTTAAAAAACGCGTTATTAAACTGAATGACTTCGCTAAAACTACGGTAATTTGTACCTAAACGAAGCGTTTCTTTGTCTTTATTGGAAAACGGATTGTGTTTTTTATCTTCCTTGGCCAAATCGATAAATTGTTCGGCTTTTCCGCCTCGCCAACGGTAAATCGCTTGTTTTGGATCGCCAACCAACATCAAAGTACCTTGTTGCCCAAAATCGTCTTGTCCTGAAAGTGCATTATCGATTAACGGAATCAAATTTTGCCATTGCATTACCGAAGTATCTTGAAACTCATCGATAAAATAATGGCGGTATTTTTCGCCCAATCGCTCATAAATAAAAGGTGCTGGCTGATTTTGTATTTCGTTGTGAATGATTTTATTGAAATCGGAAATCGAAACTAAATTTTGTTCTTCCTGAATTTGTTTGAATTCTTGATAAATCGTGTTTAATAACGACAATGGGTTTAAGTTTTGTAGAAAAGCTTCGTACATCGCTACTTTTCCTAACTTATCGTAAATCGATTTTAATTTCGATACAATTTCATCAATAATCGATTCAATAATAGCAACGTCTTTTGCCGATTTTAAAACCTTAATATCTTCTGGAGAAAAATATTTTTTTTGAGTATCTTTCAACTGATTTAACTCAATATTATTCAAATGATCATTGAAATACTTTGGAAAAGAACTTAAACTCGCTCCATTTGATTCAATAAAATGCTTAGTATTTTTTCCGGCTTCACTAGTTTCGGCTTTTAATTGTTTGATTTCTTCCTGCAATTTCTTTTTTACGATTCCGAAATCGTCTAAACTCTTATCCTCCATTTCTTTGATTTCTTCCGAATTGTTTTCGTTGGTAATCAATTGGGCAACCTTTAATAATTCGGCCGAAATGTCCCAGTTTTTATCGTCATCGGTTTTTTCTTTAGAAAATTCAATGAGTAGTTTGGTTAAATTTGGATCATCACCTGCTTTAGAAATTACCAAGTCAATGGCTTCTTGTAAAAGCGAATCAGTTTCCAACGACACTTCAAAATTCGGAGGCAAATTCAAATCTTGGGCAAACGTTCGGATAACTTTGTGCGTGAATTTATCAATCGTTGAAATATCAAACGCTGCATAATTATGAATGATATTTTTAATAATAGCTTTCGATTTGTCTTTTAAAGTAGCGATGCTTAATTTGGTTTCCGAAGCAACATCTTTTAGCAATTCCATCGCTTTTTCGGAAGTGTTATCCAATGAAAATTGATACAAACTCGACACAATTCGGGTTTTCATTTCTTCTACCGCTTTGTTGGTAAAAGTGATGGCTAAAATTTTTCGATAGGCATCATCATTCGTCGCCAAGAAAAGAATTTTTAAGTATTCTTTAGTTAGCGTGTAAGTCTTTCCGGAGCCAGCCGAAGCATCGTATATGGTGAAAGCGGTTGTATTCAAGTATGATTATTTATTGATTTAAAGTCCAAACAATTGCTTTTTCTTTAGTTGCTCTAAAAATGGTAGAATGCTCTTTGTTTGGTTCATCGGAATAATTCCATTTTATGTTTGATAGATTTGTATCTTTTAATACATCTCGAAGATTTTTGGTGTTTGGCGATATATCCTCAGCATTAGAACCTGCGAACCAAAATACTTTTTGCTGATTCGGAAATTTTGCCAAGTGTTGTTTTGCCGTTTTTACCAAATACTGATTATTCCACCACAATGAAGGATCGAATGCAATGTAAAAGTCAAACATTTCTGGCGTTTGCAAAAAAGTTTCCGTTACAAAAAGCCCTGAAAGTGATTCGCCAATTATACCTTTTTTGTTTGAAGTTCTATATTTTTTAGTTATTTCTGTGAAAAGTTCTTCTTTAATAAACGCTCTAAATTGTGCTGAACCACCCACTTCGGGAGCAATTTCTTTGTCTTTTTCAACGGTTGTAAAACCTGATAAATCTTTTCGGCGTTGCGTGTTTTCAATACCAACCAAAATTATAGGTTTAATTTTGTTTTGCTTGATAAGTTCTGCTAAAGTATTTGCAATGTGCGGAAAATCTTCTTTAATTCCACCATCTGCCATATACATAACAGGCAACGAATCAGTACTAGTTTTATAGTTTTCAGGCGTCCATACGTTAATTACTCGGGTTTCGTTAACTTTTTTAGACTGAATAGTAAAAGTTTCGTGCTTTGGAATTGAATCAACAGGTTGTGAAGTTTTTGTGCAACTTGTAACGAATAGAACGATAAAAAATAAAATACTGTAGCGTGATTTCATTGGATTTAATTTTTAATAATTTAAAAACGAATATACTTCAATGTTATATTTATCTTACTAATAGTGGTATAAAAACTATCTATTTTTGAATCCGAAGTTTAATTTGTAAATTTGGTGAAAATATTATTAATCTAAAAATTAAATATCATGGCTTTTGAATTACCACAATTACCTTATGCATACGATGCATTAGAACCTCATATTGACGCTAGAACAATGGAAATTCATCATTCTAAGCATCACAATGCATACGTTACCAACTTAAACGCTGCTATTGCTGGAACTGATTTAGAAGGAAAATCTATTGAAGATTTGATGAAAAATTTGGACATGAACAACATGCCAGTTCGTAACAATGGTGGTGGACATTACAACCACACTATGTTTTGGGAAATTATGTCGCCAAATGGTGGTGGTTTACCAACAGGTGAATTAGCTACTGCAATTGACACAGCTTTTGGTTCATTTGACGCTTTTAAAGCTGAATTTGCTAAAGCAGGAGCTACTCGTTTTGGTTCAGGATGGGCTTGGCTGTGTGTGAAAGATGGCAAATTAGAAGTTTGTTCTACTCCAAACCAAGATAACCCATTAATGCCAGGTGTTGCTTGTGGCGGACAACCAATCTTAGGAATGGATGTTTGGGAACATGCTTATTACTTACACTACCAAAACCGTCGCCCTGATTATATTGAAGCTTTCTTTAATGTAATTAATTGGTCTGAAGTTGCAAAACGTTTTGCTGCAGCGAAATAATTAAACAAACAAAATTAAAAAAGGCGAGGATTGAAAAATCTTCGCCTTTTTTGTTACCAAGTTTATTAAAATAAAAAAGGTGAAATTACTTTCACCCTTTTTGCCCCAAATCTACCATAAAACTTAACCTACTAATTTTCTGGTAGCACTAAAGTAAAACACTCTTGTATATGTGACGAAAAAAATTGTTGAATAACACAAAAACTCGATGAAATGCATTTTTGAAAAATAAAATGCCATATTTTTTTATTTTTCCTAACAAACGTCTAAGCTTTTGGGTAAAAAAAAGGCACGCATTGCGTACCCTTTTTTGCCCCAAATCTACCATAAAACTTAACCTACTAATTTTCTGGTAGAGCTAAAGTAAGGTGAGATTTTGTATTACTATAAAAAAATTGTTAAACGAAATAAAAAGTCGATGAAACGCATTTTTTAATAGGCGCGAGCATCTTTTCCTTCATAAAAATTCATAAAAGCTCTATTCACTACACGGTTTCCTCCATCTGTAGGATAATCTCCTGTGAAATACCAATCGCCTAAATTCTTTGGACATGCTTTATGCAAATCTTCTACCGTTTGGTAAATGATTTTCACTTCTGCTTTAGTGTCTTCTGGTGTAAGCATTTCGGCAATTTTATCTGAAATTTCTTGATCAGTGAATGGCGCATAAATTTCTTTTACATAGTTTATCACATCAGCATCAATGAAATCTTCTTGTGCTTTGGATTTTTGGTACACCTCTTCTACTATATGATACAAATTGCGTTCTTTCAATAGTTCTAAAGCAGCTCTAAAAGCTACTAATCCTTCTAATTTCGCCATATCGATTCCGTAACAATCTGGATAACGAATTTGTGGTGCAGATGAAACTACAACAATTTTCTTTGGATGCAAACGATCCATCATTTTAATGATACTTTGTTTTAAGGTAGTTCCTCGCACAATACTATCATCAATAATGACCAAATTATCCGTTGGTTTTACTACTCCATACGTTACATCATATACGTGTGCCACTAAATCATCACGGCTACTATCTTCGGTAATGAACGTTCTTAGTTTCGCATCTTTAATCGCAATTTTCTCCGTTCTAATTTTCACAGAAAGCAGTTCTTTCAAGGTGTCTTCCGTCAACGTATCTTTTTGCTCGATAATCATTTTAGCTTTTCTTTGATTTAAGAAATCTTGAGCCGCCTCACTCATTCCGTAAAAAGAAGTTTCTGCTGTATTTGGAATATATGAGAAAACTGTATTGTCGGTATCGTTATCGATGGATTTTAAAATGCTCGGAAAAATTAATCTTCCTAGTTCTTTACGCTCTTGGTAAATTTCGGCATCACTTCCACGAGAGAAATAAATACGTTCAAATGAACAAGCCTTCTTTACCAATGGAGTTCTAACTTCTTCTATCGAAACTTTACCATTTTTCTTAATGATGATAGCACTTCCTGGTGTTAATTCTTGTACTTTTTCGAAAGGTACATTGAAAACCGTTTGAATTACTGGACGCTCTGAAGCTACCACTACAATTTCATCATCTTCGTAAAAAAAAGCAGGACGAATTCCAGCAGGATCACGCATTACGAATGAATCGCCGTGACCTAATAAACCAGCCATAGCGTAACCTCCATCCCAATTACGGGAAGCGCGCTCTAAAATGCGTTGGATATTCAATCGCTCCCCAATAATTGGAGAAGCGTCTTTTTTAGAATAACCCTCGTTTTTGCATTCTTTATATAAATGGGTCACCTCATCATCTAAGAAATGTCCGATTTTTTCCATTACGGTAACGGTATCGGCCATTTGTTTTGGATGTTGGCCTAAGTCGATAAGATTTTGGAACAACTCCTTAACATTTGTCATGTTGAAGTTCCCCGCTACGATTAGATTTCGGTGCATCCAATTGTTTTGACGTAAAAAAGGATGTACGCTTTCGATGCTGTTTTTCCCAAAAGTCCCATAACGAACGTGCCCTAAAAACACTTCGCCAACATAGGGAATATTTTGTTTTTGAAGCGCCACATTGTTCTGATATTCAGGATGTGCTTCTAATTCGCCGCTAATGCGTTCGTTAATTTGTGCAAAAATATCTTTGATTGGTTGCGGATCATTTGAACGAATACGGCTAATGTATCGTTCACCCGGATTTACATCTAATTTAATACTAGCTAATCCGGCTCCGTCTTGACCGCGATTGTGTTGCTTTTCCATTAATAAGTACATTTTTTGTACTCCATAGAAAGCCGTTCCGTATTTTTCCTTATAGAATTCTAACGGTTTCTTTAATCGCAGTAGTGCAATTCCACATTCGTGCTTGATTGCGTCACTCATAAGTAGTTGTGTTGTTGTGTTAGTGACAAGTCGCGACTTGTCAGTTCTTTAAATATAAACAAAAAATGCCCCGAAATTTCGAGGCACGTTTTTATTCTTCTAATTCGATTTCAAATTGTGTTAAAGCTTTAAACTGTTGCAAACGCGAGTTTACTTCTTTTCTATCTAAATCTTCCATTCTTTCTGTTCCAAATTTCTCCACACAGAAAGAAGCTAAGTTAGAACCGTAAATGATTGCATTCTTCATGTTATCGAATGAAATATTTTCAGATTGCGCAATATAACCTGCGAAACCTCCTGCGAAAGTATCGCCAGCACCTGTTGGATCAAATACTTCTTCTAATGGCAAAGCTGGAGCAAAGAAAACTTCTTTGTTGTGGAACAATAATGCGCCGTGTTCTCCTTTTTTGATCACCACATATTTTGGTCCCATTGTATGAATTTTAGCCGCAGCTTTTACCAAAGAATATTCTCCTGATAACTGACGTGCTTCTTCATCGTTGATGGTGATTACATCTACACGTTTGATAACGTCTAATAATTCAGGTAATGCACAATCCATCCAAAAGTTCATCGTATCTAAAACGACTAATTTTGGTCTTTCAGACATTTGGTTTAAAACACCTGATTGTACAATTGGGTGTAAGTTACCTAATAAAACTACATCTGAATTTTTATACGCTTGTGGCACCACTGGATTAAAATCAGCCAAAACGTTTAATTCTGTTACTAAAGTGTCGCGAGAATTTAAATCGTTGTGGTATTTTCCACTCCAAAAGAAAGTTTTTCCTCCTTTTACGATTTCGATTCCTTCTATATTAACTCCTTTATTTTCTAATAAATCTAAATATTCCTTTGGAAAATCTTCTCCTACCACAGAAACTACTGCTGCATCTACATTAAAAAAGTTAGACGCTAAACCAATGTAAGTTGCGGCTCCACCTAAAATTTTATCCGTTTTCCCAAAAGGTGTTTCAATAGCATCAAAAGCTACTGTTCCTACTATTAATAGTTTGTTCATTAAATTGAATTTGAAATAAGGTGCAAAGATAAGTTTTTGTTTAGAAGTTTAAAAGTTTATGTGTTTAAAAGTTAATACACTACAACAACTTCCCTTCTTCCCTTTCGTAAAATTCGTCTATTGATAATTTTTCTAGTTGGGATGCCATAACCGCTAATTGATCGCAACGTTCGTTTTGAGGATGATTGTTGTGTCCTTTAATCCATTGAAAATCGACTTGGTGTTTTCGATATACTTTTAAGAAACGCATCCACAAATCTGGATTTTTCTTGGCTTTGAAGTTGATCTTTTCCCACTGAAACACCCAACGTTTTTCCACAGCATCCACCACATATTTAGAATCGGAAACGACTAACACTTTGGTTTTTGGTTTTTTTAATTTCTCTAAACCAACGATTACCGCCAACAATTCCATTCGATTATTGGTCGACAATCGAAAACCTTCGTAAAATTCTTTTTTATAAGGCGTTCCCACCATTTCCATGACCACGCCATAGCCAGCCGGTCCGGGATTTCCCTTGGCAGCGCCGTCTGTGTATATGTGGACTTCGTGACTCAAGTAAAAAGTGATTAGTAATTAGTGATTAGCTTTCCAATTACCTCAGGAAAATACTGATGTTCTAATTCATGGATTTTATGCGCAATTTCTTCCGCTGTTTTGCAATCTTCGATATTGACTGCTTTTTGAAAAATGAATTCGCCTTCATCGTAATGTTCGTTTACATAATGAATGGTGATTCCGGTTTCTTTTTCATTATTTTCTAAAACAGCTTGATGCACATTCATGCCATACATACCATTTCCGCCATATTTTGGCAACAACGCAGGATGAATATTGATTACTTTTGGATATTCCTTTAATATTGACTCGGGAAATTTTAGAAGAAATCCAGCTAAAACGATTAAATCAGGTTGAAATTGGTGCAATTGTTCCAACACAAAACCTTCATTTAATTGCATTTTATTAAAAACCACTGAAGGAATGTTATGATTTTTTGCGCGATCTAACACTTTGGCTTCTGGTTTATTAGAAAAAATGGCAACTACTTTTCCAATTTCGCTATTTTTAAAAAACTTAATTATTTCTTCTGCATTAGAACCATTTCCGGAAGCAAAAAGCACAATATTCTCCATTTTAGTATAAATTTCTATCCACAAAAAAAAGAATAATAATTGGTAAAAAATAAAAAAAAGAAGCCTTTGTGAATATTTTTTTTTATTTTCGTAGTCACATTTAGTAACAAAAAGGTGGTTTTAAAATAAAGTTTTTTATTTTTGCCAACAAATTAAATTAAAAATTAAAGATTATGTCAGACATTGCATCAAGAGTAAAAGCGATTATCGTAGACAAATTAGGCGTTGACGAAAACGAAGTTGTAGCAGAAGCTAGCTTCACAAACGATTTAGGAGCTGATTCATTAGACACTGTTGAGCTAATTATGGAGTTCGAAAAAGAATTTGATATTCAAATTCCAGACGACCAAGCTGAAAACATTGCTACTGTAGGTCAAGCTATTTCTTACATCGAAGAAGCTAAAAAATAATAAATAAATTACCCGTGTGCTTATTTTAGCATACGGGTTTTTATTATTTTAAAGAAAATTAGACTATTTTTGATTGAATTTCAATCACAATATATTGAAATACCCTTGTCTCTTTACACCTAATAATTAAAGAATACACGGGTATTATTTGTTTAAACGATTTTTTAAAAATTAGAATATGCAATTAAAGCGTGTTGTTGTAACAGGTCTTGGAGCATTAACCCCTATCGGAAATACTCTTCAAGAATATTGGGACGGTCTTGTGAACGGAAAAAGTGGCGCTGCCCCTATTACTTATTACGATACTGAAAAGCATAAAACCAAATTTGCTTGTGAGATTAAAAACTTCAATGTAGAAGATTTTATCGACAAAAAAGAGGTTCGCAGAATGGATAAGTTTGCTCAATATGCTATTGTTGCAAGTGATGAAGCCATCAAAGATGCTGGTATTTCCTTAGAAAATGTAAACAAACATAGAGTTGGAGTTATTTGGGGAGCAGGTATTGGAGGTTTACAAACGTTCCAAGACGAAGTAATGAATTATGCAGCTGGTGATGGAACACCGCGTTTTAATCCATTCTTTATTCCAAAAATGATTGCAGATATTGCTCCTGGACACATTTCGATGCGAAATGGGTTCATGGGACCAAACTACACCACGGTATCTGCATGTGCTTCTTCAGCAAATGCTTTAGTAGATGCCTTCAACTACATCCGTTTAGGAATGTGTGATGTTATTGTTTCTGGTGGTTCAGAAGCAGCGGTAACTATTGCAGGTATGGGCGGATTTAACTCTATGCAAGCTTTATCAACTAGAAATGAAAGTCCAGAAACAGCTTCAAGACCATTTGATGCTACTCGTGATGGATTTGTTTTAGGTGAAGGTGCTGGTGCTTTAGTATTAGAAGAGTACGAACATGCGATTGCGCGTGGTGCTAAAATCTACTGTGAAGTAGGTGGTGGTGGTTTATCTTCTGATGCTTACCACTTAACTGCTCCACATCCAGAAGGAATTGGAGTTATTGCCGTAATGGAAAACTGTTTACGTGATGCTGGAATGAAACCAGAAGATGTAGACCATATCAATACTCACGGAACATCAACACCTCTTGGAGATGTTGCTGAGTTAAAAGCAATCAAAGCCGTTTTTGGTGAACATGCTAAAAACATCAATATTAACTCAACTAAATCGATGACAGGTCACTTATTGGGTGCTGCTGGTGCTATTGAAGCTATTGCTTCTATCTTGGCAATGCAAAACGGAATTGTACCTCCAACGATTAACCATACCACGGTAGACGAAAACATTGATCCATCGTTAAACTTAACTTTAAATAAAGCGCAAAAACGCGAAATTAAAGTAGCTATGAGTAATACTTTTGGTTTTGGTGGCCATAACGCTTGTGTTTTATTCAAAAAATTTGAGAACTAAACATGCGTCGTTTATTTAGTAAAATACGAAAAAACTCCCGTTCTCAAGAAGACGGGATTTTTTTTGAAAAAATTACGAAAATCCTTGGTTTTCAACCCAAAGAATTAAAATATTACAAAAAAGCATTCACCCATCGCTCAGCTAATAAATTGGATGAAAAAGGAAATCCTTTTAATTATGAGCGTTTAGAATTTCTTGGTGATGCCATGTTGGGAAGTGTTATCGCAGCTCATTTGTACAACGAAGTTCCTTCGGGCGATGAAGGCTATTTAACAAAAATGCGTTCGAAAATCGTTAGTAGAGAGCATTTGAATGAACTAGGTCGTGATTTCAACTTGCTGCAATTTGTAGAAAGTAAAGTCAATTCGAGTCAGTTTGGCGAAAACATTCATGGTAATTTATTTGAAGCATTTATTGGTGCTATTTACTTAGACAAAGGCTTTACCTATTGCGAAAAATTCATCCAAAATAAAATCATTAAACAATATGTTGACATTGCCAAATTAGAAGGTAAAGTCATCAGTTACAAAAGTTTAATTATCGAATGGTGTCAAAAAGAAAAAGTACCATTCGCCTTTGATTTCATCGAAGATAA
This sequence comes from Flavobacterium sp., assembly GCF_041911335.1. GTDB lineage: Bacteria > Bacteroidota > Bacteroidia > Flavobacteriales > Flavobacteriaceae > Flavobacterium. The sequence continues at coordinate 35,758 of NZ_JAYRPD010000030.1, read as the reverse complement.
CGGACAAGAAGGACAAAAATATTTCAGCGTAAAATTGTCGATTAACAACAAAATTATCGCTAAAGCTAGAGCTACTTCTAAGAAAAAAGCAGAAGAAAAAGCAGCCCAAAGAGCCTATTTTGTCTTTCAAGAAAAAATTTCGAAAAAATAATTCCACTACTCAAACGTTTGAGTTTATAAATTATCGTTAAGAACTGCCAAACAGGTAGTTTTTAACGATTTTTAGCCTTATATTTACGACTTAATTTTGGAAAATGGCCATTCATAAAATTCAAATAAACGATTTTATTTCAGATGATTATGAGTTAATCGCCATTCATTCATCTTTAGAAGATTACAAATTAGCGTATTGCTTAAACAAGGAATTGGGATTGCAGTTACAAAAAAATGATAACTACATAGAAATCGCCATTCCAGAAGGAAAAAGCGCTTTTGAAAATTTCGCTTTTGATGATGAAAAGAACGATGTAATTTGGACCTTAATCGAAAATAAAACCACGATTATCAATTCGAACAAACAAACGAGTTCGCTTTTTGAACAAGTTGACATCACCGTTTTTTTACTTCCAGAATATAAAAAAGCAGATTATTTGATTAAAATTGAAAATATCGATTATGGCTTTGATGCTGATGAAATCATCGATACCATATTGAAAATCAAAAATGTAACCACTGCTTATTCCGTTGATACAACAAACTTAAAATCAAAAAATAATTTAATTTTTTAATTAAAATGCCGACAAACAAAAAAACTAAAATTGTAGCTACGCTAGGTCCTGCCTGTAGTACAAAAGAAGTGCTTAAAAATATGGTGGATGCTGGAGTTAATGTCTTCCGAATTAACTTTTCGCACGCTGATTATACCGATGTTAGTGCCAGAATTGATATGATTAGAGAACTGAACGACGAGTTTGGTTATACTACTTCTATCTTAGCCGATTTACAAGGCCCGAAATTACGTGTAGGCGTAATGAAAGAAGACGTAGTAGTAAGCAAAGGCGATAAAATTACCTTTACTACTGCAGAAGACATCTTAGGAACGGCAGAGCGTGTTTACATGAACTACAAAGAGTTTCCAAAAGACGTAAATCCAGGAGAACGAATCTTATTAGACGACGGAAAATTAATTTTCGAAGTAACTAAAACCGATAAAAACACTGAAGTTGAAGCTGTAGTGGTTCAAGGTGGTCCTTTGAAATCGAAAAAAGGAGTGAATTTACCAAACACAAAAGTTTCACTTCCTGCTTTAACAGAAAAAGACATTCGCGATGCTAAATTCGCTATCGAAAACGATGTGGATTGGATTGCTTTATCGTTCGTGAGAACTCCAAAAGATTTAGAAGATTTACAAGATTTAATTGCAGAACATTCCGATCATAAAATTCCAATTATTGCGAAAATTGAAAAACCTGAAGCGGTTGAAAACATTGATAAAATCGTAGCATTTTGCGATGGATTGATGGTAGCTCGTGGTGATCTAGGTGTAGAAGTTCCAGCTGAAGAAGTGCCCTTGATTCAGAAAAAATTAATTCACAGAGCAAAAACAGCTCGTATTCCAGTAATTGTGGCAACACAAATGATGGAAACAATGATTACATCTTTAACTCCAACACGTGCTGAAGTAAACGACGTAGCAAACTCAGTAATGGACGGAGCTGATGCTGTAATGTTATCTGGAGAAACTTCAGTAGGAAATTATCCTGTGGAAGTAATTGAAACGATGACACGTATTATTGAAAGTGTGGAAGATTCGCCATTAATTAAAGTGCCTATTTCGCAACCAATGGTTAAAAATAGTCGCTACATTACCAAATCAATTTGTTATCACGCTTCACAAATGGCGGATACCATTAATGCGAAAGCGATTACAACGTTAACGAATTCTGGTTATACGGCATTCCAAATTTCGGCTTGGCGACCAAAATCGCATATTTTAGTGTTTACATCTAACAAACGTATTTTAACGCAATTGAACTTGTTGTGGGGTGTTAGAGCGTACTTTTACGACAAATTAGTAAGTACAGATGACACCATCGACGACATCAACACGATTTGTAAAGAAAAGAAATACGTGAAAAAAGGCGATATGGTGGTCAACTTAGCCGCAATGCCTATCGTAGCAAAAGGAATGGTAAACACGATGCGTGTTTCTGAAATAGAATAAGCTTTGCTTTACAATTATAAAAAAAGGAGTGCTACATTACTAGCACTCCTTTTTGTTTGTTGTATATATTCGTTTTAAGCCGCTATTTTTTCAAATGCGATAAAATTAGTTACTACTCCTTTATCGTTAAAAACAGGAAACCCTTTGATGTGACATTTGTATAACGAACCATCTTTGCAATAATTGATTACGTTTTTCTCAAACGGAACTTTGTTTAAAATGGCTTGTCTGATTTCGAAACTTATATTAGAATCTGTCTTTGGACCTTGAAACATTTTTGGTGAGTTTCCAATAACTTCTTGTGCTTCGTAACCGTTCATTTTTTTGATGTTTTTGCTAGCGAAAACAATTTTTAATTGCGCATCTGTAACCACAATAACGGTTTCTTCTTGTAAACTTTCTTTATAATCCCAAACTGATTTCCAATTGTTTTTATTAGCTATTTGATGTAATGAATTTACATCGTGAAGCAACACATTGGTTTGTAATAAAAACTGAGAATAAATATCCCAAGACACTAACGGCATTGCTTTTATAGCGCCATTTTCATACTGTTTTGCAAACGCAGCATCGTAAACTTTGAATTCCATACCCTTGTAATTTGCGTTAAAACTATAAATAAAAATGAAGCAACAAGCTAGAAAAGACAACTTTAACGCTTGTTTAAGTGGGGAAATGGAATGAAAAAACCTCCGTACTAGACTGAAAAATATTGGTTTTGTCAAGCAATTTTTGCTATCTTATTATAAAAGTTTTATTAAAACTCACAACATTCTTAAACCCTCAAATATTCAGTTTTTATTTTGTATTTTTGTATAAAATTTTAAAGTCTAATGAGAAAAAAACTTATTATAAAAAATGTTGGCCCAATAAAAGAAGTTGATTTGTTTATAAACAAAGTAAACGTTTTTATGGGACAACAAAGCAGTGGAAAAAGTACTATTGCAAAGATTTTAAGTTTCTGTAATTGGGTTGAGAAAGATATCTCATTTCATCAATCTTTCCAAAAATATATTGATGATAAAAAACATTTTTTAGATAAATTAGAAACTTTTCATAAAATGAAAGGTTATTTTCAATCTAATAGCGAAATAGAGTATTTTGGAGATTCTGTATCTATTATTTTTAAAAATAAAAAAGTAGAAATAAACTGGTTACCTACAAGATTTGATTATCAAAGATGCAAAATATCTTATATCCCTTCTGAAAGAAGCATTGTTATTTTACCAGAAATGGAAAAAGTAGAATTACCAAATAATTATTTAAAAAGTTTTTTGTTTGATTGGTTTGATACAAGAAAAAACTATACTGTCGAAAATAAATTTTCAATTTTAGATATTGGTGTAAGTTTTTATTATTCTGAGGAAAATAAAGAAAGTCACATATACTCCGAAAAATATGATATTTTATTATCTCAAGCTTCAAGCGGAATACATTCAGTAACACCTTTATTATTGATGGTCGACAACTTAATAAATAACATTTACAATCAAGAAAATAATTCCTCATATGAATTAGACGAAGTTAAGGCTAAAGTAATGCAATTAATTATTTCAGAGTTTGTAATAAAAAAATATTATGGAAAAGATTACACTGGAGAAGAAAGAAAAGAAAAAATAAGAGAACTTAACAAGAAAATATCTGAAAACGAAGAAGTTGTTATGAAGTATTTTAGTTATTATAGAAGAGTTAGAAATAATCTATTTAATACACATAGAACTAATCTTATTATTGAAGAACCAGAACAAAATTTATTCCCTTCAACTCAGAAAGAGTTAGTTTACAATTTGTTAAAATGTTTAAATTCTGATTTAGATCATAGCTTGACTTTAACAACTCATAGTCCTTATGTTTTATACGCTATTAACAATAGTATGCTTTCATTTATAACTAAAATTAATTTAGAAAATGCTACAAAAAAACCTAGTTGTATTGAATCTATGATAAATCCAAAAGATGTAAGTATTTATGAATTAAAGAATGGATATTTAAATTCAATTCAACAAGAAAATGGGTTAATAGGTGATAATTTTTTTGATGAAAAAATGAAAGAGGTAATGGATGATTTTTATTTAATGTTAAATTATATATAATTGTGATTAAAACTAAAATAATTTCAAATCATCCAAATCATTTTTTCATAAATTCAGACAATAGTATATTTATAGCAGACTATACTGAACTAACGAAAACTCTACCTATTAAGAGAAGTGTTGAAATTTACACACCAAATCCATGCATAGACAATGATTATTTTAGCATTTTAAATCCTAATAAGGTAAACCTTGAAAGTATTGTTTTTAATAATAATAGTTTTGTTTATTCAAATGGTGCAAGTAAGTCTCAATGCGAAACTGTTACTTTTCCAAATCCTTCAAATATCAACTCATGGATATTGTTTTTAGAATTAAAATATGGTATTAATCCCTTAAATAACAGAAAGAACTTAAAAAAAGCAATTAAACAATTGTTTAAGACTAGATATCATTACATACAATCTAAGGTTTTCAATAAAAATGAAAACATTTGTTATTTAATTGCTTCTTTGCCAAAACAAAGTGAACCATTTGCAAATTTTGCCTTAACACCAAGTTATCTATTAAACTTGAAAACTAAACATAATATAATTTTAAGAGCCAAAAATTCTGTTCAAATTGAAAACGACACTTTAATTTTGGTTTAAAATTGTTTATGAAGGGAATAATCTAAATCTCATAATCATTTCTTTAGCTAATATAAATCAAACAATTAACAGATTATTTCGGTTTTTCTACACTTTTTATTAAAATTTTCTTCACTTAAAACTCAAACTTCAATTGTACCGAAACGCTTTTTTGCGGTAAATCGGTTTTTGTTTTTTCTTCGTTGTTTAGGTTGTGGATGGAAATTCCTAGTAATCTTACGGAGTTTCTTAGGCGTTCTTGGTAGAGTAAATCTTTGGCAACGTCTAAAATGATGTTTTTGTCGCTTACGAAATAAGGCAACGTTTTGCTTCTGGTTTGTAAGGAGAAATCGGAGTATTTTATTTTTAGGGTGATGGTTTTTCCTGAGATTTTGCTTTTTTGGAGGCGTTTTTCTAATTCTTTGGCAATGCTTTGCAAACGTTCTTCCATGAAAATTTCTGAGGATAAATTTTCGCCAAAAGTACGTTCCGCACCAACGGATTTTATCTTACGATTTGGTTTAACCTCGCTGTTGTGAATGCCACGACAAATTTGGTAATAATGAAAACCGCTGTTCCCAAAGTGTTTCTCTAAATACTCTAACGGTTTTTGCTTTAAATCATAACCCGTAAAAATACCCAATTGATACATTTTTTCAGCCGTTACTTTTCCAACGCCATAAAACTTTTTAATATCTAACTTTTCTAAAAACGCTTCTACTTCATCTGGGTTCACCGTTTTTTGTCCGTTAGGTTTATTGTAATCAGAAGCAATTTTGGCTACGAATTTATTTACTGAAATTCCTGCCGAAGCCGTAAGTCCAACTTCTTCAAAAATGCGCTTTCTGATTTCTTGAGCAATTAATGTCGCGCTGGGATTACCTTTTTTATTTTCGGTAACATCTAAATAGGCTTCATCGAGCGATAACGGTTCAACTAAATCGGTATAATCATGGAATATTTTTCTGATTTTTTTGGAAATCTCTTTGTAACGGTCAAATCTTGGTCGCACAAAAATTAAATCGGGACACAATTTCTTCGCTTGAATGCCACTAATCGCACTTCGAACTCCAAATTTTCTAGCTTCGTAACTTGCCGCTGAAACTACACCGCGAACTTCGCTTCCACCAACTGCCAAAGGCTTTCCTTTCAACTCTGGATTATCCATTTGCTCTACCGATGCATAAAACGCATCCATGTCTACGTGAATTATTTTTCGGTAGTGTTCGCTCATAAATTATTCGGTAGGAAAAAAGAAACTCATCGGTTTTCTAAAGAAATGTTGCTTTATCGAAGTAATAATCGGGCGTAACTCGGTCAACGGAATATTGCGCGAACGAAACGCCAATCCGAGCGACAAACTAAAACTCACAATAAAGTTCACAAAACCAATAATTCCGATGCCTAAAATACCCCAAAACAACATCACGTTATTTACCATATAATCGGCACCGTAAATAGCTAAGGCCAAGTTTCCACTGGCAAATGTAATGTGTCGAATATCTAAATTTAATCCTAAAAATAATCCAACCGAAGCCGTACTTCCTAAGAAAACTCCGAACCAAAAGTTGGAAATAATTCCTGCCCAATAGCGTTCGTACCATTTCGAGATTTTTTCGGCTTTCGCTTTTCCGAAATTCAATTTTAGCAACGGATGTTCTTTGATTCGGTAATAAACATCAAAATGCTTGTCGCGATTTGCAATACTTCCCGAGATAATTCCGGACAAAAACAAGAAAAATCCAGCAATAGCGGCATGAAAAATCGCCATAGAATGTATTGGACTTAAATCGGTAACTAATTTTTCCCATTTGGTTTCGGCAATATTGTAATCGAATGCTAAATCAATTAACCAAATTCCTAAAAACGCAACTGGAAAAGCCATCACAACATTTCCCACAAAGGCAATAAACTGCGAACGAAACAATCGAGCGAATAAAATGGCAAAACTTTTATGCTTTTCTCCATCACCGTTGGCTTGCTTTTTTAAACCGTCTTCAAGAGCATTGATTAAAGCAGCGGCAGTCATTGCGGGTTGTTTTGTTGCTAAAGTAAATCCTAAAACGTAAATCGTAATAAAGCCAAACGAGTAATTCATGCTATACAAAAATGCCTGTCCAAAGTAACTGCTATCAGCTTTGGAAAGCATAATTTTAAAGATACACAAAAATCCTACAATCAATCCACCACCCAAAGCGGCATACAACATTTTGAAATACTCCGTTTTGGATTCGGTAATGTAGTGTTCGCCTGTTTTTGCGGTGTGTTGCGTGATTTCATACGATAACAATTGTGTACTTTCGTTAAATAATTTTCTTACGTTAGTTTTTAAGCAATTGTATTTGATGAGTTTTATCGCTAATTCAATCGATTTTGCTTTTTTATCTTCGGGTTTATCGACTACCAAAAGAGGCATTAAAACGCCAACGCGATACAATTGTTGTTTGATGCGCAACAAGTTTTGATTCACACGTAGCGAAATTCCGTATTTAGAGGAGTTTTGAAAGGCTTTCTCGACAAATTCGTTACATTGTTTATACAACACCAGCAACTGCTTGTAATTGATGTCAGATGAAGTCGTGTAAAATTCCGATTCTTTATTGCGAATGGTATTCTCAATTGAATATAACTCTTTTTCAAAAGCGGCAAATGGACTTTCTAAATCGGCATATTCAGGCACCATTTTCATTACTTCGGTTTCCAATGCTTTTCCGCTGGTGCGTTGCGATAACAAATTGATAGCTTGCATCACTTCATACAAAGGAGAATTAACTGCAACCGATTCATAAATTGTTTCGAAATGAAATAATTCAAAAAGGATTTCTAATTCAGCAATCGGAATTTTATTTATCCAAACTGGATCAGAATCTACATAAAAAACCTGATTTAAAACATATTGTAAGGTGTTTTTTGGCGCTTGATAGGGTAAAATTTTAGCAAAAACACGCTTTTTAACTTCGTAGAAGAAATCGGTATCTTGAAGAATTCCAGCATCGGTTAAGATGGCGTCGAAATTTTTGCTTTGTAAAACCGTTTGCAAATACGCTACAAAGTTGATTCGTTCCTTATCGTTATTTGTAAAAAATTCGATAATAGGAAAAAGGCTTATTTGTTCTGGTTTTTTTGGATTTCTTGGACGGATAGCGTTAACCAATTGAACTAAAATATCAATTTCGTTTTCTTCGTTGCGCCACAACTGTAATTCGTTAAAGTATTTCTTAAGAATTTCGTCGGGAGAAAGATGATTTTTGCTTGTAAATAAATTCATAATTTTGGTCATAGAATCGTAAAGATACAAAGAGAAAGTATTTTTTAGTAATTTAGAAGCCTAAATAAATATTAAATTTTGACAGAAATAGAGCGCAAATTTTTGGTTATAGGAACCGATTTTATCTCGGAAAGTAGGACTCAGTTTAGAATTGTACAAGGCTATTTGAATTCGAATCCCGTGCGAACCGTTAGAGTTAGAATCAAAGGTGACAAAGGTTTTTTAACCATAAAAGGCAAAGGAAACGAATCGGGCATGAGTCGTTTTGAGTGGGAAAAAGAAATCTCCATTTCAGAAGCTGAAGCCTTATTGCCACTTTGTGAAAAAGGCGCTATTGATAAAATTCGCTACGAAGTACCTTTGGGAAAACATACTTATGAAGTTGATGTTTTTTCAGGCGAAAACGAAGGTTTAATAGTAGCTGAAATTGAACTAAAATCAGAAAATGAATCTTTTGAAAAACCAAATTGGTTAGGAAAAGAAGTCACTTCTGACGAACGTTATTACAATGCTTACTTGAGTAATAATCCTTTTAAATCTTGGTAAAATGAAAGCACTTTTTGGAATATTGGCAACAATTTTATTGTTTTCTTGCGGTTCAAATACCGTAATTTATCCTGACAAACCGAAAACCAATCACGAAACCTTTAGCTACAAAGAAGGCGATACTACGTATGTGATGCAGAAATATTTTTTGGTGATGCTAAAAAAAGGTCCTAATCGCGAACATTCGAAGGAAGAAGCTGCAGAAATTCAGAAAAAACACATGGAACATATCAATTGGTTAGCAAAAACCAATAAAATAAGCATTGCTGGTCCGTCTGATAAACATGAAACGATTTCAGGATTTTTACTTTTCAATACCGAAACTATGAAAGAAGCAGATAGTTTGGCTAATCTTGACCCAGCGGTAAAAGCAGGAAGATTAGTTGTGGAAACCGTGCCTTGGTGGGCTTCAAAAGGAAGTAAATTGAAATAATTACTCTACGATTTCTAAACTCACACGTAAAAGTGAGCGTCCGTTGTTGTGTGAAATATCTAAAAATGGTCTTTTTGCCAAATCGATTTCTCTTCCTCGCGTGTGCGGTCCTCTATCGTTGATGGTTACGATAACGCTTTTTTTATTCGCTAAATTGGTGACTTTTACTTTGGTACCAAATTTTAGTGTTCTATGCGCAGCCGTATATTTTTTGTTGCTAAAAACTTGTCCGCTTGCGGTTCTTCTTCCGTTTAATTTATCAGAATAATGCGAAGCTTCAACGTTTTTCTTGTATAGTTTAGTTTTTAGATTGGCTATAGAAACGGCTACTCGAATTGAGTCTGATTTTTTTATCGAATCTAAAAGTTGAAGGGAATCTTTTTTCTTAGCGGTATCATATAAAGAGGCTTTTCTAACAAAACCAGATTTTGTATCGTTAGAAAAGCTTACCAATGCAGTAACAAGTAATACAAATGCTATTATTAAGATATTTTTCTTCATAACTTATTTATTTTGTTAACTTATTACCAAAGATTGTACCAAAGACTAATTGAACCAATTAGCCCAAGGAAGTCTTGATAAGATTAATATTAAACCTAATGTATAGAAAACGGCAATCTTTTTGAATTTTCCGTTGTTACTTTCTTCTTTTTTGTGTTTTGACCAACCAATTGTTATCAATACTAAAGCAATAATATTAATTAATGGATGTTCTAACGAAGTTAAACGCATAGCAGCGTCTTTCATGTTTCCTAATTGAGCAGAACCTAATGGAGAAACAAAATACAAAATCAAACCTACTAACAATTGAATGTGGCAGATGATTAGGGTGAATAAAGACAAGCGTAAATCTTTATCAGTGAATAATTTTTTAGAGGTTAATCCAAAAATGGCATTAATTGAAGCTAATACTAAAAGCCCTAAAGCGGCATAAGCTAAGATAGAGTGAACGGATTGAATAGTTTCGTACATACCTAATTTTTTTTAAAGTGAATTACAAATATAGGAAATTAAAAAACCTCTTACCCAAAAAAATGAATAAGAGGTTTTTATATCATGTATTTCAAAAACTTATTTCAAATACGCTTTTAACAAAAACGAAGTGGAACTATCGTGATTTTTCACTTCTTTCGACTCGATTTCATCTAAAATAGAATTCGCTAATTGTTTGCCTAATTCCACGCCCCATTGGTCATAACTAAAGATGTTCCAAATAATACCTTGCACGAAAATTTTGTGTTCGTACATTGCCACCAAAGCACCTAATGACTCTGGCGTTAATTTATTAATAAGAATGGTATTCGTAGGTTTATTTCCCGAAAACACTTTGAAAGGTAATAGAAAATCGGCCTTTTCGCCTAAAACTCCTTGTTTCTCGAATTCTGCTTTTACTTGCGCTTCGGTTTTACCCATCAATAAAGCTTCGGTTTGCGCAAAGAAATTCGACATTAATTTGTCGTGATGGTCTTTGTTTCCGTAAAGTGATTGTTTGAATCCGATGAAATCTGTTGGAATTAATTTGGTTCCTTGATGAATCAATTGGAAAAAAGCATGTTGCGAATTTGTTCCAGGTTCGCCCCAAATAATAGTTCCCGTTTGATAATTTACTGGTTTTCCATCTCTACCAATACTTTTTCCGTTGCTTTCCATAATGCCTTGTTGCAAGTATGGTGCTAATTTCTGTAAATATTGGGTGTATGGAATTAAAGCTTCGCTTTCGGCACCAAAAAAGTTGTTGTACCAAATGCTTAATAAAGCTAAAATTACCGGAATATTTTTGTCGAAAGACTCGTTTTTGAAATGTTCATCCATTTCGTTGGCACCTTTCAATAACTTGTCAAAATTATCAAATCCAACTGATAAACTAACAGATAAACCTACCGCGCTCCATAACGAAAAACGACCTCCAACCCAATCCCACATTGGGAAAACGTTATCAGGATTAATTCCGAATTCAGTTACTTTTTGAATGTTGGTTGAAACCGCTACGAAATGCTTCGCCACATCGTCTTGTGAAGCCGATTGTAAGAACCAACTTCTGATTGTTTCAGCATTGGATAAGGTTTCTTGCGTAGTGAAGGTTTTAGAAACTACAACAAATAAAGTCGTTTCTGGATTTAATTTTTTGATTACTTCATTAACGTGATCGCCATCTACATTGGAAACAAAATGAACGTTTAAATGATTTTTATAGAATTGTAAGGCTTCTACTATCATGGCTGGACCTAAATCAGAACCGCCAATTCCAATATTTACAATATCAGTAAATGGTTTTCCTGTAAATCCTTTTTTATTTCCTGAGATAACTTCGTTTGAGAAGTTTTTGATTTTATTTTTTACCGAATATACTTCTGGCATTACGTTAGCGCCATCAACTAAAATATTTGCTGATTCTTTCGCACGTAAAGCGGTGTGTAAAACGGCTCTATTTTCAGTTTGATTGATTAAATCGCCTTGGAAGTAACTTGAAATCGCTTGTTTTAATTCAACTTCGTTGGCTAAATTTAATAACAAATCTAATGTTTCTTTACTTACGATATTTTTAGAATAATCAACTAAAAAATTATTCCATTGTATGTGAAATTTCTCAGCTCTATTTGCATCAGACACAAACAAATCTTTCATTGAAGTTGCTTGCATTTTCTCAAAATGTGATTGTATTTGCTGCCATGCGGCAGTTTGTGACGGATTTACTTTTGGTAGTGCCATTATTGTTTAAATTTTACTGCAGTTATACTATCCAATTCTTTCTTTAAAGGAGCAATATGTGCTAAATACTTTTGTTTATGTGATTCATTCATCGGTTCGGCATTTGGCAATTTCAGCCTAAGCGGATCTACTTGTACGCCATTTTTCCAAAAACGATAACAAACATGTGGTCCGGTTGCCAAACCTGTGCTTCCTACTTTACCTATTACTTGTCCTTGCGTAACGCGTTGTCCGTTTCGAACCAAAATTTTAGACATGTGCAAATATTGCGTAGAATATGTTGAACTATGACGAACTTTTACAAAATTTCCATTACCCGCTGTATAACCAGTTCGTTCTACAACGCCTGAAGCTGTTGTTTTAATTGGTGTTCCGTGAGGTGCTGCGTAATCGGTTCCATTGTGCGCTTTGAAACGCATTTGCACGGGATGAAAACGTCTTCCAGAAAAACGCGATGAGATTCTGAAATAATCTAAAGGCGCTTTTAAGAACATACTTTTTAAACCTTTTCCGTTTTCGTCATAAAAATCTTCATATTTCTGATTTTCGGATAATTTATATGGAAAAGCGAAGATTTTCTTGCCTTTATGCTCAAAATAAGAAGCTTCAATACTTTCAACTCCAACATAAATAGAATCGTCAATATAGCGTTCGTTTATCGTAACAGCAAACTTATCTCCCTTTTGAATTTTAAAGAAATCGACAGTATAAGCGTAAATATTGGCTAATTTATTGGCTAAACCTGCGCTTACACCAGCTTTGCTTAAAGTTTCGGATAACGAACCTTCGATTTCTGCTGCTACTACTCTTCTCTTTAAAGTAGTGGGTTTCTTTTTATTGAAAACTGCGATTGAATCTCTGAAATCAACAACAGTATAGCTAATTCTATCTTCGATATAAACTAAAGCTTGAAGCGTGTTAGGCTTTTTCTTGTCGAGAAACATGATGTAAGGTTTACCTGCTTTAATTCTTCTTACATTGAAAGAGTCTTTTACTTTTTCGGTAACATCATGAACTCGTAAACTATCTTTTAATGGATATTTTTCTAAAAGTTTACCAAAAGTATCGCCTGAACGAATTGTATCTCTAACTACTTTGAAGTCGTTAAAGGTAAATCCGTATTCTTTTATGATAGGTTCTTTTTTTACTACTGCTTTTTTTGTTTTTTCTGATTCTTCTTTTGAATTACAAGCGGTAAAAAAAGTAACAAATAAAATGGCTAATACTAAATATCTCAATGTTTTTTGTTTTATGCGCTATGCGGTTATTCTCCCCAGTTATCTAATTCTTCTTTCGTCCATAATTCAGGGAAGAATATTCTTTTTTGGTATTTTGGTAACATGTATTTTTTCCAGTCACTTCCACCTGTAGCTTCGTGATTACCTGGTACACTTTCGATGTATTTTTTTGCTGCGTTAAAGTGGCCCATTACCCAAGTAATATTAACCGTTTTATCGTAATGACGCATCGCTGCTACTAATTCAGGGTTTTGTTGATCGGCTTCTGGTAACTGTTTGAATTTTCTCCACAAGTTAATCGTGTTGTATTCTTCCATCCAATCTAAGAACATTTTTTTATATTTTCTTTCGAATTCTAGAATTAAATATGATTTTTCACCTGTATGATAATCTTTACCTGCAGCTTGCCAATACAAATGTTCAAAAGCGTGTTCGTATGGTGTATTTCTATCGATGGTAGCTCTAAAACGGTTATCAATTAAATTAATTAAATCCGTAGAACTGAATTCAATTAAACGATATTGTGCCGATTGGAAACCACTCGCTGGCGTTAATGTATTTCTGAATTTTAGATATTGTTCAGGCTCCATTCCATCTTTCATAATATCGAAAGAAGTGGTTAGCATATCGAAATAACGACTGATTCTTCCTAATTTTTCAGTAAAATAATCAGTCGTTGGTTTTTCGTTATGACACAATTGGTTCATTTCCCAAAGAATCATCTTGAACAACAATTCGTTTACTTGATGATACATTACAAACACCATTTCATCTGGCAAAGTGGTACGTTGCGTTTGAAGACTCAAAAGTGCATCTGTTTGGATATAATCCCAATACGTAATGGGTTTTGCCCAAAGTAACCCTTCTAAATGAGTTGATGTATTTTGATTTATCGCTTCAAATTTTTCATGAAGTTGATCTAATTGTTCCTGAATTTTAGGAGTTACTTCCATTATTTTTCTACTTTAACTTTAAATGAATGTTTTAACCCTTTAAAAGCTTCTAAGTCGGCCTTTAAAGAACCAACAGCCAAACTCGCCTTTAAACGGATTGGAATTTTATTGTCATCGTCTGAAATCCAAACGGTTAAACTTTCTTCCTCTTTAAAAACTCTTCCAGCTTGCACGTAAGGTCTGAAAACCATACATGAAACTTTTCCAAATTTAGTTTTTATATCTTCTCTACCAACAAATTTTAACTTAAACTTTGTGGTTTCATCATCAAAAAACATGTCAATTGCAATCGACTCACCTACTTTTAACTTGTCAATTTTCGGATGATTTCTCAAATAATAAAATGAAGACACAATATCTTGAACATCTTCTGGAACTGAAAATGTTTTCTCGGTTTTGTGTTTATAATCTTTGACTAAAACCGTGTTTTTCTCTTGATTAAAAAATCCTTCTTGATTTTTAGTATAGCCGCCTTCATCAATTTTTCTAACAAATTGATAAGGTTTTCCGGTTTGTTTGTCAAAATAACTTTCGTAGTTGTCATCAACTTTGAAGAAGAATTTGGTCATACCTACAGTCCAACCCTTTCCTACAACATGATGTACTTTTTTATTGTTTCTTACCGCTTCTTTAATTTCCAAAGAAGCATAACCCGCATTAACTAAACCATAATGAATTCGGAGTTTAAACCATTCTCCAGTAGTGTATGCATTTTCTTGTTCTACAAATGAATTTGTGGTAACAAAAAGAATAAGTAGTAAAACAATTTTTTTCATGGTATATCATTTTTAGAAATGAAAATGCAATTTCTGTTCCAAAAATACTAAAACAAAAAAACCCAGTCAAAAATATGACTGAGTTTTTATGCTATTAACCAACCAAAAAACTATAAATTATGAAAATTTACTTTCAAAACAAGGCTAACTACCTCCCTGTTTTGCGAGTGCAAAGGTATATATGTTTTTAAATTTTTCTTAGTTAAATTTCAACTTTAACATTTTTTTATCAAAAAACACATTACTACAACGTTATAATTTAAAGATTTGTTAATAAAATGTTTGTTTTATAATGTACCTCGCAATTCTTGCTCACGTTCAATTGACTCAAAAAGGGCTTTAAAGTTACCAGCACCAAAACCACGAGCACCCATTCTTTGAATAATTTCGAAGAAAAGCGTTGGACGATCTTCAACTGGCTTGGTAAAAATTTGCAACAAATAACCTTCCTCGTCAGCATCAATCATGATACCTAATTTTTGAAGTTCATTAATATCTTCTTTAAATTTAGACATATGATCTTTCAATCTTTCAGGAATTGCATCATAATATGCTTGAGGTGGCGTACTTAAAAACTCGATTCCTCTAGAACGCATTTCAGCTACGGTTGAAATGATATCATCAGTTGCCACAGCAATGTGCTGCACTCCTTCGCCTTCATAAAAGTCTAAATATTCTTCAATTTGAGAACGTTTTTTTCCTTCTGCTGGTTCGTTGATAGGGAATTTAATTCTTCCATTACCGTTAGACATTACTTTAGACATTAAAGCAGAATATTCTGTAGTAATTTGTTTGTCATCGAATGAAAGGAAATTTACAAATCCCATAACGCCTTCAAACCATTTTACAGCTTCATTCATTCTGTTCCAACCCGTATTACCTACCATGTGGTCGATATATTTTAATCCTACTGGAGTTGGGTTATAATCTGATTTCCATTCGCTATAGCCTGGCAAAAAGATTCCGTTGTAATTTTTGCGTTCTACAAAAACGAAAACAGTTTCTCCGTAAGCACCATAAATACCCGCACGAACTACTTCTCCATTTTCATCTTTTTCAACTACTGGTTCAAAGTAAGATTTTGCACCACGCTTAGTTGTTTCTTCGTAAGACTGACGTGCATCTTCTACCCAAAGAGCGATTACCTTAACTCCATCACCGTGTTTTTTAACGTGTTCTCCAATTGGAGAATCGCTATTTAAAGCGGTAGTTAATACCAAACGGATTTTGTCTTGTTTTAAAACGTAAGACGCCTTGTCTTTAACTCCAGTCTCTAATCCTGCATAGGCTAATGATTGAAATCCGAAAGCTGTTTTATAAAAATGTGCTGCTTGTTTTGCGTTTCCTACGTAAAATTCTACGTAATCTGTTCCCATTAAAGGTAAGAAGTCTTGTGCTCCTTCAAATATTTTTTCTAATCCGTATTCTACTGATTTTATTTCTTGTGACATAATTCTAATATTTTAAAAATGGTACTATTTACCAAAAAGTTGTTTTTAATTTTTTATTCTTCTAACCAAGATTGATAATACGTCTCATCTGCAATACCCATAGCATCTTCCGTAACCATTAAAGGTTTGAAAGTATCTACCATTACCGCTAATTCTAACGTTTCTTTTTTACCAATACTTCTTTCTGCCGCTCCTGGGTGCGGTCCGTGAGGAATTCCGGCAGGATGTAAAGAAATATTTCCTGGTTTCACATCATTTCTGCTCATAAAATCGCCATCTACATAATACAATACCTCATCAGCATCAATATTACTGTGGTTATATGGAGCAGGAATTGACAATGGGTGATAATCGTATAACCTTGGTACAAACGAACAAATTACGAAAGCATTTGTTTCAAACGTTTGGTGAATTGGTGGTGGCAAATGAATTCTACCTGTAATTGGTTCGAAATCGTGAATTGAAAACGCATATGGATAATTAAATCCGTCGTATCCAATTACATCAAACGGATGTGAAGCATAAACCATTTCGAAAATTTCGTCTTTTTTCTTTACTTTAATTACGAAATCTCCTTTTTCATTATAGGTTTCTAATTCTTCTGGACGACGAATATCTCTTTCGCAAAATGGCGAATGTTCTAACAATTGACCAAACCAATTTCTGTATTGTTTTGGCGTATAAACTGGCGAATGAGATTCAACAATAAACAAACGATTGTCTTCGGTATCGAAATCCATTTTATAAATCATTCCTCTTGGAACTACTAAGTAATCGCCATATTTGAAATCTAAATTCCCTAACATGGTTCTTAGTTTTCCTGTTCCTTTGTGGATGAAAATTACTTCATCTGAATCGGTATTTTTATAAAAATAATCCGTTGTTGATTTTCTTGGTGCAGCCAAAACAATGTGACAATCCGAATTCGTCAAAACAATTTTTCTACTTTCTAAAAAATCATCTTGTGGCTCAATCTCAAATCCTCTTAGTTTATAAGACTGAATGTTATTTGATTTAGCAATTTTTGGCGCAACACTGTATTGTCTTCTGATTTCTTTAACCTGAGTTGGTCTTTGCTCGTGATATGAATTGGTAGACATTCCATCAAAACCAACCGTTCCGAACAACTGCTCATAATACAAATCACCGTTTGGTTTACGGAATTGTATATGACGTTTGTGAGGGATATTCCCTAGTTTGTGATATATTGGCATTTTTTCTTTTATTAAAAGTTCTAAAATAGCTTAAAGCAAGATTATAAATCTAGCTGTAAATCAAAAAAGAAGTTTTGCTCACTCAGGATTTCTCTTGATGAGGAACTTTAAATGCGAAAGTAAGTCGGTCCAATTTTTCATCATTACAAATATCGTAAAAAAATTTTAAAACCAAAATCCTACTGAAAACCATGTGTAATGGTTTCTTGTTTCTGGCGACCAAGAGTGTTTAATTTCAACGGGGCCAATAACGGTTTCCATTCCATAACCAAACGAATAACCTGTATAATTTGGCTGTGCAAACCAAGTGTCAATGGTATCAAAAATTTTGTCTCCAACATTTGCAAAGTTGGCAATGAAATTCAAATGATGTTTCTTGAAAATTTCATAATCTGCTGTTAGTGATAACTTTACATAGCTATCCCCAGCAATGCTTAAGAAATCATATCCAAAAAATGGCTTGATATTGTTTACTTGTTGAAATCCATAACCGCCTAAAATAAAATCAAAATAAGAAACACTTCTTTCGCCTACTGCAAAGCCTCCTTCTGTTTGAAATTTAAAAGTCATGTTTTTAAAGACCGGTTGAGCAAAACCAAAATCAGCTTTTGCCACTGAAAATCGTTCAAAATTGTTTTTATAATCCGACGAATAACCGTAGTATCTTATCTCAGAATTGAAATTCCAACCAGTTCTTGGAAAATATTTTTTATCGAATGAATCGTATTTCATGAACCCAAAAAGTGACAAATAATTACTACTTTCAAAAACAGGATCTGTATTTTCAAGTGTTTCCGATTCTAATTTTAAAATTTTAAATTCTAATCCGGCTCCTATAGAAAATTTTTGAGCAAAAATGGTTTGTAAATACGCTTGATTACTCAAATCAAGAAAATCAACATTAATTGCATTAGCAGTACTGCTAAAAACCACATCATCTGCGATATTACTTGTGACATTTCTATTAAATGTTGTTAATTTTGAATTGAAACCAAAACTCCAATAAAAACCATTATCAATATAATAATCAAAATTATATCGAATATTATCTCCTAAAATTACATCTAATGAAGCCACGTCATTTTTAGCAATTAGTCGCTTTTTAGTGTAATTCAATAAAATTCCGCTTTTAAACAAATCGTCATAGTGCAATCCAAACTTTAAAAAAGTATTGTTTTCATTTTCTTTTAATTGCAAAATTAATTTATCACCATCTTGCATTTTTTCGAATGAATAATTAATAGCACTGAAGTTTTGAGTAGCATTTAAGTTTAAAACCCCTTTTTGCAACTGAGTCATTGAGATTTTGGTATTTCTTTTAAACTTCAACTTACCAATAATATAGGCTCTAGTGAAATTATCTAATTTATTAAAAACGATATCTTTAACGTAGATAGAATCTTGAGCGGTTACATTGCCATTATTTCTAGAACCTAAGTTGCTGAAAGGCGTTAATTCTTTAACAAATTCTAGTGCTTTTTCTTTCCCTTTCCTAATAATTTCTTTCCCTTTCTCAAACGCTACAACAGTAAATCCTTTTATGTCTGGTTTGATGTAAATATCGGTAGCTTTTTGCTTTCCTTCCATTTTTTCTATCATGGAAAAATTATTGATTTGCGCCAAAACCGAAGTAACACCTTTTAATTCTTCTCTTGTTTTTAATCCATCTTGAACATCAACTCCAATAATAATATCAATTCCTCTCGACTTTAACTCCTCAATGGGATAATTATCCACAACACCGCCGTCGATTAAAACCCTACCGTTTATTTCAACCGGACTATACAAAGTAGGTAATGCGCCACTTGCAATCATGTTTTGAGCTAAAACGCCCGAATCCAAAACCACTTTTTCACCTGTTTCGGCATCTGTTGCAATACATAAAAAAGGAATAGGCAATTGTTTAAAATCACGAACATGACTCACATGCTGTGTTAAAGAAGACAATAAATTGAAATTATAAAGCCCTTTTGATAATCCAGAAGGTAATCCCAATTTAAATTTATTAAACGGAAGTGTCAAAGCGTAAATTTCATCATTTCGCTTTTCATAAAACGATTTAGAACCTCTTGGTGTAAAATCTTGAAGTAAAGCATCAACATCGACATTAGAAAAAATAGAATCCAATTGCTCTGCATTATAGCCAGAAGCATACAATCCACCTACAATCGCACCCATACTGGTTCCAGCCACATAATCAATTTTTATACCAAGTGAATCGATTACTTTTAGCACACCAATATGCGCCAACCCTTTTGCACCACCACCACTAAGCACAAGTCCAACTTTTGGTCGTGGATTTTCTTGTCCTAAGCTAATTTGGATGAAAAATAGTAGGCTTACAAACAAGAATAGTTTTTTCATTATTTATTTTCAGATTGAATTGTCTTGTAAAATTCGGAAATTTTTTTGGCTTTTGAAACACCTACAACTTCAGAAATAGCTTTTTCGTCGGCATTTTGCAATCTTTTAACACTTTTGAAATGTTTCATTAAAGTAATCATCGTTTTTTCTCCAATACCCGGAATACTTTCCAAACTATTGGTTAAAGCCGATTTACTTCGCTTGTCGCGATGATGTGTGATTCCAAATCGATGTGCTTCGTTTCGTAAATACTGAATCACTTTCAAGGTTTCCGATTTTTTATCCAAATACAACGGCACCGAATCACCTGGATAAAATAATTCTTCCAAACGTTTTGCAATTCCGATAATGGCAATTTTACCTCTTAAACCTAAATCATCCAAACTTTTTAAAGCCGACGACAACTGCCCTTTTCCTCCATCAATAATAATCAATTGCGGTAAAGGTTGATTTTCATCTAACATTCGTTTATATCTTCGGTACACCACTTCTTCCATCGAAGCGAAATCATTGGGACCTTCAACCGTTTTGATATTAAAATGACGGTAATCTTTCTTACTCGGTTTTCCATCTTTAAACACCACACAAGCCGAAACCGGATTCGTTCCTTGAATATTCGAATTATCAAAACATTCAATATGTCGTGGCTCAACCGATAAACGCAAATCTTTTTGCATTTGTGCCATGATGCGATTCGTGTGTCGTTCTGGATCAACGATTTGGATTTGTTTTAATTGATCTAATCGATAAAATTTGGCGTTACGCTCTGATAAATCTAAAATTTGCTTTTTATCGCCCAATTGCGGCACCGTGACTTTTACATTTTCGCCCAAATCAATTGCAAACGGAACCACAATTTCTCGCGCATTCAAATGAAAACGTTCGCGTAATTCTACAACGGCTAATTCCAATAATTCTTCGTTGGTTTCATCTAATTTTTTCTTTAATTCCAACGTATGCGAACGTACAATGGCTCCGTGTGAAATCTGTAAAAAGTTCACGTACGCCATCGTTTCATCGGAAATAATAGAAAACACATCTAAATTGGTGATTTTCGGATTCAAAACCGTAGAACGCGATTGGTAATTTTCTAAAACCTCGATTTTTTCTTTGATTTTTTGCGCTTCTTCAAACTTCATTTCCATTGCCAAATCGGTCATTAATTTCTTGAAATCTTTCAAACTCTCTTTGAAATTTCCTTTTAAAATTTGACGAATTTTTTCAATCTGACTTTGATAATGCTCCAATGATTCATAACCTTCACATGGTCCTTTACAATTGCCAATATGATATTCCAAACAGACTTTAAATTTTCCAGAATCAATATTGGCTTTAGATAAATCGTAATTACATGTCCGCAACGGATACAATTCTTTAATCAAGTCCAAAATTGTGTGAACCGTTTTAAAACTCGTGTATGGACCGAAATATTCCGAACCATCTTTAATCATTTTTCGAGTGGAAAATATTCTTGGAAATCGTTCGTTTTTGATGCAAATCCAAGGATAAGTTTTATCATCACGAAGCAAGACATTGTAACGCGGTTGCAGCTTTTTAATCAGATTGTTTTCCAACAATAACGCATCGGTTTCCGTTGGAACAACAATATGTTTTATCGTAACAATTTTCTTAACTAAAACCGAAGTTTTATAATTATCGTGGTTCTTGGTAAAATACGATTGAACACGCTTTTTTAGGTTTTTCGCCTTTCCTACATATAGAATTTTTCCTTCCTTATCAAAATATTGATACACACCTGGATTATCAGGTAAGGTTTGGATTTGAAGTTCTAATGGTGTTTGCATTTTATTGAAAGATGATAGAACAAAGATAAGAGATTTGATTTAATTGGCACGCGGATGAAACGGATGCTTTGCAGCACAGATTTGAGAATTGTTTTTACACAGAGATTCACTGAGATTTTTTTATTTTGATGCTGTTGAATAGAGATTCACAGAGACGTTTTACTTTTAAACTTTTCATTTCTTCAATTTGTGTTCCAATAAAAAATTGATTTTTGAACTTGTTATTGCCCTTGTTCTTGAACTTTTCGTATTTTTAACACCTTAGAATCAACCAAATGACAGCCTCAAAACCACTTGTAATCCTTAAAGAAACCATTTTAGCTGGCGAAAGCAAAACCATTAACATGGAAATTGCCAAGTTGCACACCATGAACAAATTGAAAATTCCAATAATTGTGGAACGTTCAAAACTTGATGGGCCAACGGTTTTATTTACCGCTTGTTTGCACGGCGATGAAATCAACGGAACTGAAATAGTACGTCAGTTAATCATTCAAAAAATCAACAAACCAAAACGTGGAACGATAATTTGTATTCCGATTATCAATATTTTTGGATTCATCAATAAAACACGTGAATTTCCAGATGGTCGCGATTTGAATCGGGTTTTTCCTGGTAGTAAAACAGGTTCGTTAGCGAGTCGTTTTGCTTATTACATTTTGAAAGATATTATTCCGCATGTGGATTATGCAATTGATTTTCATGCGGGTGGCGCAAGTCGATTTAATGCACCGCAAATTAGAATTGTACCTGAAAATCCAGAACTTAAAGAACTTTCCGATGTTTTTAACGCGCCTTTTACCTTGTATTCGAAAAATATTTCGGGTTCGTTTCGAAATTCTTGTGATAAATTAGGCGTTAAAATGTTGCTTTTTGAAGGCGGAAAATCATTGGATATCAATGAAGAAGTTACGAATGATGCTATTGAAGGCACCAAGCGATTTTTGGATCATTTGGACATGCTAAATCCAAGAAAAAAAGCCAATATCAAATCGAAAAAACCTATTTATATTGAAAAATCGAATTGGGTCAGAGCGAAATATTCAGGCATGTTTCATGGAATGGTGAAAATTGGTAGTTTTATCAAAAAAGGAGAACTAATTGCTACTATTTCAGACCCATATGGAAAAGTGGAACACAAAATGAAAGCGCCTCATGATGGCTACGTTATTAATGTTAACGATGCGCCAATTGTGTATCAAGGAGATGCTATTTTTCACGTTTCAACGCATTTAGAATCGGAAAGCTAACAATTATCATGTTTTTATTGAATTAGTACCTGTAATTTCGTCAAAATTTTTAGGTATGAACTTCTGGAAAAAACTAACACACGAAGAAAGAAAAGCCCGTATTGATAAGGCTTTACACGATAATGTAAATTTCTCAAAAGACGCTTCTTTAGGTTATCCAGCTTCTAAATTAGATAGTCGCGTTTTTTATGATGATGCGCCTTTTTTGAAAGATGCGCCAACGCTTCAAACCTACGTTGCGAATCCAAATAACATTGGTTGTCATACTTTTGGAACTTCTGAAAAAGCGTTTTATGGCACACAAGAAATTGAACGTGAAGTTTTAAACGTAATTGCCGTTGATATTTTTAAAGCCAAAGAATACGAATTTGATGGTTACATCGCTCCTGGCGGAACGGAAGCCAACATTCAAGCGATTTGGGTTTTTAGAAATGAATTCATGCACAAATTCGATGCAAAATTAAACGAAATTGCCATTTTAGCATCAGAAGACACGCATTATTCGATTCCAAAAGCTTCTAATTTATTGCAAATTGATTGGTTGAAAATTCCGGTTGGATTTGAAAACCGTGAAATTGATGCAGTTGCTTTAGACAACATCATTTCTGAAGCTAAAAATAAAGGTAAAAAATACTTCATTGCGGTTTCCAACATGGGAACAACCATGTTTGGTTCTGTTGATAATCCTGATGATTATACTTCGGCTTTAGAAAAACACAACGTTACCTATCGTTTGCACATTGATGGTGCTTATGGCGGATTTGTGTATCCGTTTAGCAATCAAAAATCGAATATCAACTTTAGTAATCCTAAAATTAGTTCGATTACCATTGATGCGCACAAAATGTTACAAGCTCCTTATGGAACAGGTGTTTTTGTTTGTCGAAAAGGTTTAATTGAAAACGTATTAACCAAAGAAGCAGAATATGTAGAAGGAATGGATTTAACCCTTTGCGGAAGTCGTTCTGGAGCGAATGCAGTTGCCGTTTGGATGATTTTATTCACATATGGTGCTTATGGTTGGTTTGAAAAAGTAAGTGTTTTACAAATGCGTACGCAATTTTTATGTAACGAATTAGATAAATTAAACATCAAATATTTCCGTGAACCGTATATGAATATTGTGACCATTCATTCGGAATCTATTCCAGAAAAAATTGCTGAAAAGTATGATTTGGTACCACAACAACACAATGAACACAACAGATGGTACAAAATTGTGTTAATGGATCACGTAGAAGTAGAACATTTGACTAAATTTAAAGATGAATTGAAAGCGTCTGTAAATGGATAAAAAAGTATTAAGAAGTAAGTACAAAGTATTAAGACAATCGTTAACTCAAGAAGAAATCGAAGACAAAAGTTTGGCGATTTCGAACCAATTGTTGCGTATGGACATTTGGGAAAAATTGTATTATCATTTGTTTTTAACGATTGAAGAGCAAAAAGAAATCAATACCGAATATATTCTGCAAATTTTAGCGGGAAAAGATAAAGAAATCGTCATTTCGAAGTGCGAATTTGCCACTTTAGGAATGACGCATTTTTTATTGACGGATAATACCAAAATCAAAAAGAACAGTTACAACGTTCCAGAACCTGTTGATGGTTTAGAAGTACCTGATGCTAAAATTGATGTGGTTTTTGTGCCGCTTTTGGCTTATGATAAGCAAGGAAACCGCGTGGGTTATGGAAAGGGTTTCTATGATAACTTTCTAAGCAAATGCAAGCCTGAAACTATTAAAATTGGGTTATCGTTCTTTCTTCCAGAAGAAAGAATTGACGATGTTTCAACAAATGATGTGAAATTGGATTTTTGTGTGACGCCTGAGGAGATTTTCGAATTTTAATTTTCCTCAGCTAATGCTTCTTCTTTATCCGCATGAGCAAACGCTCTTTTGTTGAAGACAATTAAAATTCCAACACCAGTTGAAATCGCTACATCAGCCACGTTGAAAATAGCGTTGAAGAAAGTGAAGTGTTTTCCACCCCAAATTGGCAACCAAGAAGGTAAGTTTCCTTCCCATATTGGAAAATAAAACATATCTACTACTTCGCCGTGGAACCAAGTACCATAAGGTTGGTCAGCAAAAGCTGTAGCTACTTGATGATAACTATCGTTAAAAATGACACCGTAAAAAACTGAATCGATAATATTTCCTAAAGCCCCTGTGAAAATCAAAGCAATCGCTACGATTAAATAATTAGAAGCTTTCTTTTTTACTGAATCCCATAACCACCAAGCGATTCCACCTACAGCTACAATTCGGAATAAGGTTAAAATTAATTTCCCATGTTCGCCAGGAATTTCAGCACCCCAAGCCATTCCTTCATTCTCAATAAAATGAATTTGAAACCAATCTAAACCCATTACTTTTATGGATTCTCCAATAAAAAAATGCGTTTTGATATAGATTTTTGAAATCTGATCAATTAATAAAATAGCAATGATTAAAATATAGGCTTTCTTTAACGACATGTTCAATTTTTTTGCAAAAATAGTGGAATTTATTAAATAAAAAACGCTCCAAGCGGAGCGTTAGTATAATTTTGTAAAAAGATTAACGTTGCAAGTTTTTTGCTTCGATACTCATAGTAGCATGAGGAACGATTTTTAGTCTCTCTTTACTTATTAATTTGCCTGTAACTTTACAAATACCATAGGTTTTGTTTTCGATACGTATTAAGGCATTTTTTAAATCTCTAATGAATTTTTCTTGACGAATAGCTAGTTGTGAATTGGCTTCTTTGCTCATGGTTTCACTGCCTTCTTCAAATGCTTTAAACGTTGGCGATGTATCATCAGTTCCGTTGTTTAAATCATTCATATAGGCACTCTTAATAAGCTCTAAATCACCTTTAGCTTTTTCTAATTTCGCTTGAATTAACGCTTTGAATTCAGCCAAATCAGCGTCTGAATATCTAATTTGCTCCTCTACCATAATTTCAATATTTTTTATAGTTATACGTCGATTAAAAGCCTTTCGACTTTTATTTTGAAATTAATATACTTGTTTTAATATCATCAAACTCAATTTCCGTACCATTTTCAAGGTTTTCCACAAAAATTAATGATTCGGTTAAGGTTTCTGACTTAATATACGATTCATTAGCTAAAACGGCTTCCTCAACTTGAGCATTTTTTTCCATTTTAACGGTAATCTTGTCAGTTACTTCAAAACCAGAATCTTTTCTGATATTTTGGATTCTGTTGATTAATTCTCTCGCAATCCCTTCTTTTCTTAATTCATCGGAAATCGTAATGTCTAACGCTACTGTAATTCCGTTTGAATTGGCTACTAACCAACCTGGGATATCTTGCGATGAAATTTCTACATCATCTTGTGATAAAGTTATACTTTTTCCTGCAATATCCATAACTAACTCACCATCACGCTCTAATTTTGCGATTTGATCTTGTCCAAAATTTTGTATCTCTTTGGAAATCAACCCCATATCCTTACCGAAACGTGGTCCCAATGTTTTAAAATTAGGCTTAATTTGTTTCACTAAAACACCCGAAGCATCGTCTAACAACACCACTTCTTTCACGTTTACTTCCGCTTTAATTAGGTCAGAAACCGCCTCAATTTCAGCACGCTGATTCTCGTCAAGTACAGGAATCATAACCCTTTGCAACGGTTGACGCACTTTAATCATTTCCTTCTTACGAAGCGATAAAACTAATGAAGAAACCGTTTGGGCTTTCATCATTTTGCTTTCTAATGATTTATCAACAAAGTTTTCAACCATTTTTGGAAACTCGGCCAAATGTACGCTTTCAAACGACTCAGAACCTGTAGCTTGTGTTAAATCTCTGTAAAGTTTATCCATAAAAAATGGTGCAATTGGCGCAGAAAGTTTCGCAACCGTTACCAAACAGGTATAAAGTGTTTGATAAGCTGCTATTTTATCTTGTGCATAATCACCTTTCCAGAATCTTCTTCTACATAAACGAACGTACCAGTTACTCAGGTTTTCCTGAACGAAATCTGAAATAGCTCGAGCTGCTTTTGTTGGTTCGTAATCTGCATAGGCTTCATCTACTAACTGAATTAACGTATGTAGTTCCGATAAAATCCAACGGTCGATTTCTGGTCGTTCTGCCAATGGAACTTCCGCTTCGTTGTATTTAAAACCATCAATATTTGCATATAAAGCAAAGAACGAATACGTATTATAAAGTGTTCCGAAGAATTTTCTTCTTACCTCAGCCACACCTTCGATATCAAATTTTAAGTTGTCCCAAGGATTTGCATTCGAAATCATGTACCAACGCGTAGCATCTGGACCGTATTCAGCCAAAGTAGTGAATGGATCCACAGCATTTCCTAAACGTTTCGACATTTTCTGTCCGTTTTTGTCCAAAACTAATCCGTTTGAAACTACGTTTTTGTATGCAATTTTATCGAAAACTAATGTTCCGATTGCGTGTAATGTATAGAACCAACCACGAGTTTGGTCAACACCTTCTGCGATGAAGTCAGCTGGGAACGCTTTATTTTCGTCGATTAATTCTTTATTTTCGAATGGATAATGCCATTGTGCATAAGGCATCGCACCAGAATCAAACCAAACGTCAATTAAATCCGTTTCGCGTTTCATTGGTTTTCCAGATGGAGAAACCAAAACAATTCCGTCTACTACATTTTTATGTAAATCCACTAAATCGTAGTTGGCTTCGCTCATATCGCCAATTTTGAATCCTTTATACGGATTTTCTGTTTGGAAACCAGCTGCGATTGATTTCTCAATTTCGTTGTATAATTCTTCAACTGAACCTACTAACATTTCTTCGGTTCCGTCTTCACTTCTCCAAATTGGCAAAGGAATTCCCCAATATCTTGAACGCGATAAGTTCCAATCGTTAGCGTTTTTCAACCAATTTCCGAAACGACCTTCTCCTGTAGCTTTTGGTTTCCAGTTGATGGTTTCGTTTAAATCGAACATTCTATCTTTGATTTCGGTTACTTTGATGAACCAAGAATCTAATGGATAATATAAAATTGGTTTGTCGGTTCTCCAACAATGTGGGTAACTGTGTACGTATTTTTCAACCTTGAAGGCTTTGTTTTCTTCTTTTAATTGGATTGCGATTTCTACGTCAGCTGAGCGTTCTGGCGCTTCACCATCGTTGTAATATTCGTTTTTAACGTATTTCCCAGAATAAGCACCTAAACCTTGGATGAATCTACCTTGTAAATCTACCAATGGCACTGGATTCCCGTTTTCGTCTAAAACCAACATTGGTGGCACTTCTGGAGTTGCTTCTTTCGCTACTTTAGCATCATCAGCTCCGAAAGTTGGTGCGGTGTGAACAATTCCTGTTCCATCTTCTGTAGTTACGAAATCTCCTGAAATTACTCTAAACGCATTTTCTGGATTTTGATATGGTAACGCTAATGGCAATAATTGTTCGTAACGAATTCCTACTAAATCAGCACCTTTAAACTCAGTTAAAATCTCATATGGAATAGGGTCTTTTACTTCAATTGGTTTAGCCCATGTAGGCATATCTTCTTTAAACAATTCATTTCTTCTTTCTTTAATTGAATTGTATTCACTAAGAAATAATGCCTGCTTATAATCCAAGTTAAACATTCTATTGAATGTCTCATTAAAATTATCATTATATTCCATCAACTTATTAGAAGATTGAATAGAAGCTTGAAGCTTATCTAATTCATCTTCAAATTTTAAAGTGTTTAAAACCTTTAAAGAATATGCTTTAAAATCCTCTTTATTTTGTGATTCAAAATAACGCTTACCGAATTGTTTCCCAACTAAATTCTTAGCTAAAACCACATTTACAGGTTCAAAAGTATATTGATTGAACGTTTTCACTAAAACATAATCGATTTTTGGACCAACAGTTAACGCTGTATTTGAAGGCAACGTCCAAGGAGTTGTCGTCCAAGCTAAGAAATGAACCGTTCCAAAACCTTTTAAAAAGCTAGGTAATGTTTCATCTTTTGCTTTAAACTGCGCCACAATCGTAGTATCGGTAACATCACGGTACGAACCTGGCTGATTTACTTCGTGCGAAGATAAACCTGTTCCTGCTTTTGGTGAATACGGCTGAATTGTGTAGCCTTTGTATAGTAAATCTTTGTTGTAAATTTGTTTTAACAACCACCAAACGGTTTCCATGTATTTGGATTTGTATGTCACATACGGATCTTCCATGTCTACCCAATACCCCATTTTTTCCGTAAGATCATTCCATACGTCAGTATAACGCATAACCGTTCTTTTACACGCTTCGTTGTATTCGGTTACTGAAATCGTTTTTCCGATGTCTTCTTTGGTAATGCCTAATTCTTTTTCGGTACCTAATTCTACAGGTAATCCGTGCGTATCCCAACCTGCTTTACGCTTAACTTGGTAACCTTTTTGAGTTTTGTAACGACAAAAAATATCTTTAATCGCACGCGCCATCACGTGGTGAATTCCCGGCAAACCGTTAGCAGATGGTGGCCCTTCAAAAAACACGTAAGGTGTAGCTCCTTCGCGAGAAGTTACCGATTGTTCAAAGACGTTCTTTTTCTTCCAAAAATCTAGAACTTCTGATGCTACTGTTGGCAAGTCAAGTCCTTTGTATTCAGTAAATTTTGTACTCATTTTATCGCTTTCTTAAATCAATTTGCGAAAGTAATGATTATAAGTAAAAAGGCAAAAGTAAAAAGGCAAAAGTTAGCCAATCTAGCTATTGAAATTATTCAATTTTAAAATATACGGCAAATAGCGTATTGTTTGACTCTTTATTTATATCTAAATTTGTAAAAAAAAAAGAGATGAAAAAATTAATTTTTGTATTCGTTTTAATAAGTTTTAGCTTTTTGACCAAAGCTCAAAGTCTTTCTTTGGAAGAGAAAAAACTTTATAGTTTGATTATGGAATATAGAGCCTCGATAGGGCTATCTAAAATTCCACTATCGAAATCTTTAACTACAGTTGCACAAGCACATTGTTACGATTTAGTAACTAACAAACCTGATTTAGGGAATTGTAACGCCCACAGCTGGTCTGCAAACGGAAAATGGTCTTCTTGTTGTTATACTCCTGATCATAAGCAATCTAATTGCATGTGGAATAAGCCAAAGGAATTAACAAACTATAGTGATATTGGTTTTGAAATTGCTTGTGGTTCAAATGTATGTTGCTCAGATTATGTAATGACTGCTGACTATGCTTTTAAAAGTTGGTTACAAAGTTCTGGTCATCACGACGTTTTAGCAAATAAAAATAGCTGGAGCAGTTATGATTGGAAAGCAATAGGAATTGGTATTGAAGGAGGATTTGCAACGGTTTGGTTTGGTGCTGCTGAAGATGTTAACTAAAAACTTCTTTTAAAACTTCCAACGATTTAGGTTTTTTGAAGCCTTCAAGATGTAAAGTATAGAAATCTAATAGGATTTTTAGCAAAAATTGGCGTTCTATTCCAGCGAAAGTTTTCTGATTAGAATCAAATTTTAGTTCGATTAATCGTTTGAGCAATTGCGTTTCATGTGCTGAAAGTGTATTTACCGATTGAAATGGGGTGAAAAAACCTTCTTTGACATCGAAAAAATCGAAATCTATTTCAGAAACATCAGGATAAAACCCCAAGAATTTGGTCATTTCCATCATCAAAATTAGATGAAAATTTGTAGCTTCTTCGTGTGTATCTAACCAAAGCAAAGCGGTTTCTAAAAAAGAAAATAAGTTTTCATTTTTCTCTTCTTCGTGTATGCTGTGATGTAAAATTTCGGAAAGAAAAATTATAATAGTGCTTTTAACTATATCGGTATTTATCGTGTGAAAACTATGCGCTAATTTTATTTCTTTGAAATGTTCGAGTGTGCCTTTGTTTTTATGATTGGCTTCGATTTCAATAATTGTTAACGGTTGAAAGTAGGCGATTTTTTGATTCGCTTTTTTATTGGAATAAGCACTTGGAACAAAATAACTTTTCAAACCATCCGATTGCGTGAAACACTTAACAATCAAGCTTTTTTCTTGATATTTTAAGGAAGAAAGAACGATGGCTTTAGTTTTGACTAGCATTGGATTATCTGATAATCATCACTTTTTTTACTGTAGAATCTAATGCATCTTCAGAAGCCACAAAAATCATATAAACGCCTGAAGCCACTTTATGTTTTCCGAAAGCTTTGGTATCCCATTCAATCGTTCCTCCAGAAGAAGTGGCTTCGTAAACTAAATTTCCTTCAATATCGGTGATTTTTACATTTGCTTTATCGGTTAATCCGCTAATTTTTACTGTGCCTACGAAATTTGGTCGCACTGGATTTGGATACACAAAAACATCGCTTAGACTATCACTTGGTTTGGTTGAAGTTCCTAAAAACGACACCATTCCTTTATCAGTGGCAAAAAACACTTCGCCAGAAACACCATCAATTTCAATATCGTTAATGTTATCACTTGGTAGTGGTGAATTGTTTTTGGTAAATCGATAAATCGTTTCTTGACCATCTGAAGACACTAAGAAAACCCCTCCATCGGCAATGGAAACCCATTTTCTGTTAGCACCATCAACAGCGATATCTAAAATCGTTTGTTGGTAAAACAATTCTTGTGCTAAATCGCCTTCTTGAATGATAATAGCATTGGTGGTCAGCTCATCTGATGAAATGAATCGGTCTACAGAAACGGTTCTTAAACCTGCATAAGTTCCAATCCACAATTGATTTCTATTATCGACCGCAACACATCTAACATCATTATCAGGTAAGTTTCCATTTGTTGTGCTGATTACAATAAATTTATTGTTGTAATTTTCATTAAAGGCAATTAATCCATCATTCAGTGTAGGAACCCATTTTGTTCTGTTTTTATCAACAGCCATAGGCCCATATCGCCCTGTAGAAACTGTAGGAGCAACATCTGCTAAATTATAAGATTGCCATTGCCCATTTGAACGCAATACCTTTATTGCTTTTTCAACAAATGCATTTGTTAACCAAAGATTTCCGTCTTTATCAAAAGCAGGGCTATTGATCCTAATATCAATATAACTTGGACTGCCTGACACAACTAATGATTCTAAACCATTTGGACCTGTATTGGTATTGTTAAAAAGTTCAATGTTATCGCCTTCAATTTTAAGCAATCCCGAAAAATAGGAAGTGGCGTATACTTGATTTGGGTTGTTTGGATTAATTACAATATCACTTATAGACTTAGCTTGAAACAAATCGTTATAAGGAATTAATTCCCAACCATTATCATTTGAAAACTTACTAATTCCAAATTCATCTAAAGCATAAGGATTATAATCTCGTGTATAATCCCCATAAACTGCCCATAAATAATTAGGTGCTTTTTTTACTCTAAAAATATAATTTCTAACAGGACCATTAGGAGACATTGCTTCAAAAACACTAGGATTAGTTAGTGCAGCAGAAAAAAGTCCGTCTTTTTCAGTTCCAATATATAAAATACCATTTACAACTGTTGCGGCTTTAAAAATTACATTGTAATTAGGGATTTGAGTAGTATCTACCAAAACATTATACGCTTGATTTAAAACAAAAACATGGTTTTGAGTAGTAATAATTAACTCGGTACCATTTGTTTTAATTTTAAGTCCAGCTTGCGTTTGATTTAAAACTTGTTGAAAGAATGTTCCATTGTAACGATACGTTTTTGCATCAGCATTCATGGCTACTAATTCATTATTAAAAGTTACAATTCCTCCCCAAAAGCCAGCATCAAAAGTTTGCCATTGGTTAAAATCATATAAATTAGGATTGGCTAAATCTCCTTTTCTAATACCAAAACTTCTAGTAACCGCATAAATATGATTATTTAGAACGGTGGTTTGTAACACTTCTGTTTCTTCACCAGATGTACCAATGAAATAAGTAATAATAAATTCGGAAGTTGCAATATCCATTACAGAAATTCCATAGTCTGTAGCGATATATAACTTTCCTTCGTGCTCATAAAAATCATTGATTTTCTTTTTATTTGGAGGCACAGGGACTTCATTGATAATATCAACCTTTGTAGTAATTGAACCATCTGAATTAACAATTAACAATAATCCATTGGTGTTACCAACAAACGTTTTTCTTGTAGATTCTGAATGATGAATAGTCGTGATCGATTCTGGCTTTAATCCATTTATAGAATTAAAAATTTTTAAATCGCTAGATGTAATTCCTTTTGAGAAAACTGCGTTTTGTGTTGCTGCAAAAACAGCATCTGTTCCAGATTCTACATCCACTATTTCATTGTATGAAAAATAACCTTTCCACAACTGATTGGTTTGTTGTGCAAAAAAGAATTGAGAAATCAATAAAATAAAAATCGCCTTTTTCATCGCATGTATTTATTACAAATATACTACAAACGTAATTAATTTTAATTTTAATATAATTTAAAAGAAAAAAGCTCTTTCAGTTTCCTGAAAGAGCTTTTTTTATCTATAAAGTTCGTTATTATACTACTCCTTGAGCTAACATAGCATCGGCTACTTTAACGAATCCAGCAATATTGGCTCCTTTAACATAGTTTACATAGCCATCAGCTTCTGTACCGTATTTTTTACACTGACCATGGATACCTGTCATGATGTCTTTTAATCGAGCATCAACTTCTTCACTTGTCCAGTTTAAACGAATAGAGTTTTGCGTCATTTCTAAACCAGATGCTGCAACACCACCTGCATTAGCTGCTTTTCCTGGAGCAAACAATACTTTTGCATCTAAGAATTGTTTAATAGCATCTAAAGTACATGGCATGTTTGCTGCTTCAGTTACACACATAACACCATTAGCAATTAATTTTTTAGCATCTTCTTCGTTCAATTCGTTTTGAGTTGCACATGGAATAGCTACATCCACTTTTGCTTCCCATGGACTTTTTCCTTTGTGGAAAACAGCGCTTGGGAATTTTTCTGCATAAGCTTCAGCTCTATTATCTCCGCTTGCTCTCATTTCCAACATAAAGTCAATTTTTTCACCAGAAATTCCGTCTGCATCATAAATATAACCATCAGGTCCAGAAATAGTAACTAATTTCCCTCCTAATTCATTTACTTTTAAAGCAACACCCCAAGCTACGTTTCCGAAACCTGAAATAGCGACAGTTTTTCCTTCGATTGATTCTCCTTTAGTCTTAAGCATTTGTTGAGTAAAGTAAACTACTCCATAACCTGTAGCTTCAGGGCGAATTAAAGAACCTCCGTAAGCTAACCCTTTTCCAGTTAAAACTCCAGTAAATTCATTTCTAATTCTTTTGTATTGACCAAACATGTAACCAATTTCTCTTGCTCCAACACCAATATCTCCAGCAGGAACGTCTAAATCTGGACCAATATGACGGCATAACTCTGTCATGAATGATTGACAAAAACGCATTACTTCTGCATCAGATTTTCCTTGTGGATCGAAATCAGAACCTCCTTTACCGCCTCCCATTGGAAGTGTAGTTAAGCTATTTTTAAATACTTGTTCAAAAGCTAAAAACTTAAGAACAGATAAATTTACTGTTGGATGAAAACGAATTCCTCCTTTGTAAGGTCCAATTGCAGAGTTCATCTGAATACGAAAACCTCTATTTACTTGGATTTCTCCTTTATCATCCACCCATGGCACTCTAAAAATAACTGAACGCTCTGGCTCAGCCATTCTTAAAAGGACATTTTTTCCATCATACTTTTTTTCGTTTGCAATAAAAGGCATTACTGTTTCAGCAAATTCTCTAACTGCTTGTAAAAATTCTGGCTCGTTTGGATTTTTGGCTTCAATAAGAGCCATAAAATCATTAATTTTTTGTTCCATTATTCTATAAAACTTGTAGATAAACTAATTCGTTAAATATGTGTTTTTTTCTTAAATTACGAATTTCGCAAAATTTAAGTCGACAAATATACATTTTAAAAATTACTTAGTATATTTTTAAGAAAAATTTATAATGCTTACGATGTGTTTTTAATTGATAACAGATGTGTTTTTAATTGATAACAGATGTGTTTTTATTTGATAACATACTTATATACCCGTTGGGTGAAATTAAATGATTTGAATTTTGATATTATTAATTGGTCTGTCAAAGATAAATTTATTGATATATTGCACTAATGTTAGAGAGGTTATTTTTGCTAAAATTCTAGTTTTAAAACCTTCAAAAGATTTGGCATAATTTCTTCTAATCATGAATTGATCGCATAATTGAGAAAATAAAGTTTCAATTCTTTTTCTTGATTTTCTAAATATATAAGGTTGTTGTTTATAGTCTTTTTGGTTTGATCTTTTTGGTGTTTCTAACCTAACTTTAACTGTTTGAAATAAATCTAGCTGAATACTTTCAGATAAATAACCTCTGTCTCCAAGAAGCACACAATCAGACATTTGTTGCTTTATGTTTTTCAAGAAATGTACATCGTGAACTTCTGCTTTTGTGATATCCAATGAGTGAAAAATACCAGATACAGAACAAACTCCATGAAGCTTGTATCCAAAATACCAGTTGTTTTGTGAGGCACAAAATCCTTTTGACGGAGCGCTTTCAAATTCTTCTTTACAGATTTTTATTCTACTATGACGAGAAAATTTACATATTTCAAGCGGCATGCTATCAACAATAAAATAATCTTCGAATTCCAAAAATTCTTTAGCTAATTTGGTTCTAATTTCTTCTGAAAATAAAAACAATTTTCTTCTTCTTTTATTGAACTGACTTCGCTCAATTAAATTTGGAATTTCAGCTTGATTTAGCTGCTTAAACAATGAATTTTCACTGTCAATAGACATGAATTCAGCTGTTAGACTCAAAGCAACAACCTCTAAATCAGACATTTTTTGCTTTCTTCCAACTCCTGATTTATAAATTAACTCACAATTCAAAGAACTTATAACTTCTAAAACTCTTAAATAATTTTTTACTATATTTGACATAGATATTGTTTTGTTTG
>NZ_JAYRPD010000029.1:0-70020 GCF_041911335.1 Flavobacterium sp. | reverse complement strand
GTAAAAAAAGCTGAAAAACCACCAGAAAAAAACATTTTTTCAACAGATAATTTTATCAATCAAACAAAATTAAGCATATAAACAAAGGGATACAGAAGTTTTTTTTCTATTTTTGAAAAACTTTCGGATAGTAGTGAAAATTAATAATAAAAAATTTAATGGAGATTTTATTTATGACACTGGAGCACCTTTTTTTTATTTAGACTCATCTTTTTGTGTTGAAAATAAAATAAAATTTAAAAACATTCAAAAAGGAATCATAGGAGGCATTGGTAATGGAATAAAAAATACTTACAAAATAAAAGACACGGTAACTTACGCTTTTGAAAAAATTAAAAATTATTCTGACAATTCAACAATTTTAAATTTTAAATCTATACTTGGAAAAAATGCAGATGGAATATTAGGAATAAACTCTTTTAATAATAAAAGCCATAAAATAGATTATGTAAAAAGAGAAATCTCATTAATAGATAATTTTAATGGATATGATAAAATAAAATTTGAATTTAAAAATTATAAAATTTTATTACCTCTTGAAATAAGATTTAGCAACAACAGATATATTAAGGGGAATTTTTTATTAGATACGGGTTCAAGTATTACTTGCCTAACCAGCAATCACAATATTGATAATATTGAGCAAATACAGTATTTATCTACCGGAGGTACAGGAGGTGAAACAAAAGGATTTACAACATACGCAGATGAAATCATGATAGGAAATTATAAAATTTTAAAACACCTTATTGATATTTCTGAAGATACTAGTGGATCTCTTTCTAGCACTGATTATGCCGGAATCATTGGAAATGATGTTTTGGATAACTTTGATTTGATTATTGATTTAAAACAAAATTACATATACATTAAACCCAATGAAAAGTTTAATATCCACAGAAAATTCTTATTCAAAAGTTTCTCATACATAGATAGAACAGATATTGATGATAGTTGGCTGATAAGTTACATTTATATAGATACTGATGCATACAAAAATGGTTTAAGATTAAATGACAAAGTGATTGCCATTGATGGAGAATTAGTTAAAAATTTAGATAGGTTAAATTTTTATAAAAATTTAAAAATAGATCAAAAATTAGAATTTACAGTTATTCGTGAAGGAAAAACAATAAAAATAAATTTTGCATTAAATAAATTTTTAGGTTAGCTAAAAAAAGCAAAACCAATATACTTTTTGTTTTTTTTCTGAATACTTATAATAAATTTATTAAAAAAACAACTTACCCTCAATATTTATATTGAAGTAATCCGCTTTCACATTTCCTAAAACTTTCCTAAAGTTTTCTCATTTTCTAAATTCTTACTTCTAAATTCTAAAATTCTAATTGTATCTTTGCCTATCAAAATTTTGATTATGGACACGGCTATTGACAATGTTTTTCCTCCAAGAGAACCCAAACCAAAATGGTTACGCGTAAAATTACCAACGGGTAAAAACTACACCGAACTTAGAGGTTTAGTAGACAAATACAAACTGAATACCATTTGTACTTCGGGAAGTTGTCCTAATATGGGCGAATGTTGGGGCGAAGGAACGGCAACTTTCATGATTTTAGGAAATATCTGTACCCGTTCGTGCGGCTTTTGTGGCGTAAAAACCGGGCGCCCTGAAGATGTGGACTGGGACGAACCTGAAAAAGTAGCGCGTTCTATCAAAATTATGAACATCAAACATGCGGTTATTACTAGCGTGGATCGTGATGATTTAAAAGATATGGGGTCAATTATTTGGGCAGAAACCGTGAAAGCCATTCGCCGAATGAATCCAAATACTACTTTAGAAACGTTAATTCCAGATTTTCAAGGCAACACTAAAAATATCGACCGAATCATAGAAGTTGCTCCAGAAGTAGTTTCGCACAACATGGAAACCGTAAAACGTTTGACTCGTGAAGTGCGTATTCAAGCGAAATATGAGAAAAGTTTGGAAGTATTGCGTTATTTAAAAGAGCAAGGTATCAAAAGAACAAAATCGGGTATCATGTTAGGTTTAGGTGAAACGGAGGAAGAAGTGATTCAAGTTTTACACGATTTAGCCGATGCAAAAGTGGATATTGTTACGATTGGTCAATATTTACAACCAAGTAAAAAACATTTACCAGTTAAAGAATACATCACGCCAGAACAATTCGCGAAATACGAAAAAATCGGAAAAGAATTAGGTTTTAGACATGTGGAAAGTGGCGCTTTAGTGCGTTCGTCTTACCATGCAGAGAAACATATTCACTAAAAAAGGTTATGAGGTTAGAAGGTTATAAGTTTAAAAGGGTTGGCAAAACCTCTAAACTTAATTTCCTTTTAAACTTTTAAACCCATAAACTTTTAAACTTAAGAATGAAAACAAGAATTGCTATTAATGGTTTTGGAAGAATTGGACGTAATTTGTTCCGATTGCTTTTGAATCATCCTACTATCGAAGTAGTTGCCATCAACGACATTGCAGATAACAAAACAATGGCGCATTTGGTAAAATATGATAGCATTCACGGTGTTTTGAATCATAAGGTTTCGTTTTCTGATGATTCGATTATCATCGATGATAAATCATTTTTATTTTTTCACGAAAGAGAAATTAAAAATTTAGATTGGAAATCAGTAAACGTTGATATTGTTATTGAATCGACAGGGAAATTCAAAACATTTGATGAGATTAACCAACACATTTTAGCTGGAGCGAAAAAAGTAATTCTTTCCGCACCTTCTGAAGTGGATGAAATAAAAACCGTTGTTTTAGGTGTAAACGAACACATTTTAGACGGAAGCGAAACGATAATTTCCAATGCAAGCTGTACGACTAATAATGCAGCTCCAATGATTAAAATCGTTCAGGAGTTATGCGAAATTGAACAAGCGTACATCACCACCGTTCACTCCTACACTACCGACCAAAGTTTGCACGACCAACCGCATAAAGATTTAAGAAGAGCTCGTGGTGCTTCGCAATCTATTGTTCCCACAACAACTGGTGCTGCAAAAGCATTGACTAAAATATTCCCTGAATTAGATGGAAAAATTGGTGGTTGTGGTATTCGAGTTCCAGTTCCTGATGGTTCGTTGACCGATATTACTTTTAATGTAAAACGACAAGTTTCAATCGAGGAAATCAATCAAGCGTTTAAAAAAGCTTCAGAAACTAATTTTAAAGGAATTTTAGATTATACGGAAGACCCAATTGTTTCCGTGGATATTATTGGGAATAAAAACTCTTGTTTATTTGATGCACAATTAACTTCTGTGATTGACAAAATGGTTAAAATTGTAGGTTGGTACGACAATGAAATTGGCTATTCTTCTAGATTAATTGACTTAATTACATTCGTTTCTAAAAAATAAAGTTTTTATTATCGCTAAAAAACTTTAAATTGCAGGGTTAAATTTAACTCAGGCATTTCTTGATTAAACGACTTTTCATATTATTTCTATTCGTAACTATAAATGGTTACACACAGTCTGTCTACAAAGATGCTGGAAAAATAAACGATAGTACCGACTACTATTTAGAGATTGGTCTTTTTAATAAAGAAGCCAAAAAATCCTACACTAAAGCTATTTTGTATACCGAAAAAGCTATTGAATATGCCAAAGCAAATAATCTAGACAACAAACTTGCTGACTGTTATCTACAACTAGCTACCATTTTTTACGAACTTGAAAAAAATGATTTAGCTATTGACTATTACATTAGAGCTATTAGTATTTACAGCAAAAGAGAACCTAATTCAAATATTGCGCTTTCATACTATGGCTTAGGAAAATGTTATCTCAAAAAAAATAATATTTCCAATGCTGAAATTTACTTTGAAAAAGCTACGGTTATTTATAAAAAATTAAATTTCCTTGAAGCTATTGAATTAATCAATCTTCAAAAAGCCATCATAAAAAAAGAAAAAGGAAAGATTGATGAAGCTAGCACTATATTAAAAGGTGTCGTAGAAAATATTAGTGATGATGCTTTGCTAAGTACAAAAACAGAAGCATATATTCAGTTAGGAGAAATTGAAATTTTTAAGAAAAATTATCCGCAAGCCATCAACTATTTAAACCTTGCCAATCAAACTAACGAAACAAACAACAATGATTTTCAACTAACCAAACGCATTTATAAGCTTCTTAGTTCGACTTATGAAAAAAACAAAAACATTTCAAGCTCTAATTTATATTTAAAAAAATATGCCGATTTAACAGATTCTATTGGAAAATATTACAATAGTTATGTAGCTGAAAACACCGTTGATAAAATTCAATTTGACAAACAACTTAAGACGATTGAACAATTAGACAAAGAGAAAAAAAGTCAACAAAAAACATTACGCTTTTCTAAGTTAATTAGTATTTTGAGTATTGCTTTAATTTCCATTTTATCGCTATTGAGTTTATCATTATACAAAAACAATAAAATTAGAATCAGCACGAATAAACTTCTAAAAGAGAAAAATAGAGAATTAACTATAGAAAAAGATAAAGCAGAACGAGCATCAAAAGCGAGAGCTGACTTCTTATCAACCGTAAGTCACGAACTTCGCACTCCTTTGAACGCAATTAATGGAATTACTTATCTTTTATTGCAAGAAAAACCTAAAGCAAGTCAGCTGAATTACCTGAAATCACTTGAGTTTTCTGGCAATTACCTTTTAAATTTCATTAATGATATACTAGAAATCAACCGTTTAGAATCGGATAAAGTGGTTATTGAGAAAATCAATTTTAACCTATCAGAACTAACCGAAAACATTGTAACTTCTTTTAAAGAATTCATTCACGAAAACAATATCAAATGCCATCTTGACATTGACAAATCGATTGATTTTAATTTAAAAGGTGACCCAACAAAACTTTCTCAAATCCTTATCAATTTATTGAACAACGCCATCAAATTCAGTAAAAATGGTGATGTTTGGTGCACCATCAAAAAGAGAGAAGAAACATCTGAAAATGTGACGCTTTATTTTGAAATTAAAGACAACGGAATCGGGATTCCAAAAGACAAACAAGACGCTATTTTTGATAGTTTTAGTCAAGGTTCGGTTGAAATTAATCGCACTTATGGCGGAACGGGGCTTGGGCTTTCCATTGTGAAGAAAATATTAGAATTAATGGGAAGTGAAATTCATCTTCATAGTGAATCTGGAAAAGGAAGTACTTTTAGTTTTGAATTACAATTTGAAAAAGGAATAGCAAACAAAGTAAAAGAAGAAGTTATAAAACCTTCTCAATCGTTATTGACTGATAAAAAAGTATTATTAGTTGAGGATAACAAAATCAACCAAATGATTACACAAAAAATGCTTGAAAAAAGAGGTATTTCTTGCAATATTATAGATAATGGCGAAGATGCTATCGAAGATGTAAAAATCAACAACTACGATTTAATTCTTATGGACGTTCATTTACCAGGAATAAATGGAACAGAAGCTACTAGTGAAATCAGAAAATTCAACACTTGCACTCCTATTGTAGCATTAACAGCAATCTCCTTAAATGAAAATAGAGAAATGCTCTTGTCCTATGGCATGAATGAAGTAATCACCAAACCTTTTGAACCAGAGCATTTCTATACGATTGTTACCAAATACTTAACTAGTACTGAGCAATCAAATTCTTAATTAGATTTCTTACATGAGGTTCTGCTTTTTGAGCCGCTTGTAACACTTCTTCATGGTTAACTTCTTCAATATTTTCTTCATCACCCATATCGGTAATTACAGAAACTCCGAAGCATTCCATATTCATGTGACGCGCTACAATAACTTCTGGAACAGTTGACATTCCAACGCAATCAGCACCCAACGCTTTTACCATTTTATATTCGGCAAGCGTTTCAAATGTTGGTCCTTGTAACCCTAAATAAATTCCTTTTTTCAAATCGATATTTAATGCTTTTGCCAATTCAAATGCTTTTTCAATCATGGCTTTAGAATACGGTTCGCTCATATTTACGAATCTTGGTCCAAAACGCTCATCGTTATGACCACGTAATGGATGTTCGGGCATCATATTAATATGATCTGTTATAACAACAACATCTCCAACAACATATTCCGAATTAACACCTCCAGAAGCATTGGAAACAATCAATTTTTCAACTCCTAAATATTTCATTACACGAACAGGAAACGTAACTTGTTTCATATCGTAACCTTCATAAAAATGAAAACGGCCTTGCATTGCCACTACTTTTTTTCCCTGAATCGTTCCAAAAACCAAAGCGCCTTGATGACCTTGAA
The DNA here is from genome assembly GCF_041911335.1 of Flavobacterium sp. Taxonomy (GTDB): domain Bacteria; phylum Bacteroidota; class Bacteroidia; order Flavobacteriales; family Flavobacteriaceae; genus Flavobacterium. The sequence goes on along the minus strand of NZ_JAYRPD010000029.1, from coordinate 63,772 downwards.
CTGTTGAAACTGGAAAATTTGGGATTTCCGAATAAGGCAAAGTATATTCGATAGCAATATCTGCTGTAAATCCACCTAATCCTGAACCTAAAATCACGCCGTATTCTGGAGTGAAATTGGTTTTATCTTTAATGTAACTAACTGTTTCTTGAACTTTGTCCCACATAATCTTCTATCGTTTTATCAATGTTTGTATTTAAAAAAGTTGATTTTATTGGTAAATAGAACAATTGCGCTTTTGGCAATAATCCGTTTAAACGAACAAAATCTTTTTCTGTTGTAATTATTTTTCTTCCGTTGGCTTTAGCTAAAATTAGCTCACAATCTTGTTTCGAAAAATCATGATGATCTGGAAAAACTAAAGTTTCATCATTGTCGTTCTTTAGAAAATCGAAGAATAATTTAGGTTTTGCAATTCCGGCAACCAACACTTTGCTTTCCGATTGAATTTCCGAAACCAACAATTGACTGTCATTTCCAAAAACACAATCGTCATACTGAATTGTAGTGAAGAAAACTTGCTGCTTTACCTTCAACTTTTCTTTGATTTTCTGCTGTGCAAGTTCGGACAAATCCTTCGGACATTTTGTGACAATTATCATATCTGCTCTTTTTTTACCAGAAGACGGTTCGCGTAAATTCCCGAAAGGCAAAATATTATCATCACAAAACAAATCATCATAAGCCGTAAGCAAAATATAAAATCCTGCTTTTACTTTTCTATGCTGGAAAGCATCGTCCAATAAAACAACATCTGGTTTATTTGGAAGTTGCAATAAATTTTCAATTCCGCTTTTACGATTGGCATCAACTGCAACTTGAATATTTGGAAATTTCGAATAAAACTGAAATGGTTCATCACCAATAGAACTCGCACTAGCATTTTCATCCGCCAAAATAAAACCCTTGGTCGTACGCTTGTAACCGCGACTCAAAACCGCCACTTTATAGTTATCAGAAAGTAATCGAATTAAATATTCGATTTGAGGCGTTTTACCTGTTCCACCGACGCTAAGATTTCCAACTGCAATGATAGGAATATCAAAAGAAAAACTTTTGAAAATGCCTTTGTCGTAAAGCCAATTTCGGATAAACGTAACGAGCCAATACAAAAAGGCCAAAGGGAAAAGTATTTTTCGAAGGAAATTCATAGATTATTTATCAGCATAATGTCCCATTGCAGAAACTATTGTTACCGTAACGATATTTTCTTCAACTTTATAAATCATTCTGTCTTTTTGATTTATTTTTCGTGACCAATAACCTGAATATTCATATTTTAAAGCTTCGGGATTTCCATAACCTTCAAAAGGATTGTCAGTTAGTTCTACCATAATTTTCTCTATGGCTTTGATTGAATTTTTATTACCTGACTTTATATGCTTATCTATATCTTTTTGAGCAATTTTGGTTACTTTAAGCCTAAACTTCCCCATACATCATTAGGATCAATCGTTATACAATCTCCATTTTTAATATTTTCCTCTGCTTTTTTCATTTTTGCAATAAAAGCATCGCTGTAAATACTCTTTTCTTTTTTAGGTTTTTTATCATCGGACTTAATAATCTCAACGTCTTTACCTTCGGAAAAAAAAGTCTTAGCAAATTCTAGGAAAGCTTTGCCTTTTTTTGAACGCTCGTTTATTTTTATGGTTATTGTTGTCATGACAAATGGATTTGTTTTACAAATATACAAAAATCGTGCTAATATATTTTCTGCCCAAAATCATAATATAAACGAATTCCTTTTTTTATCTTTGATAAGTAAAATCTGTAAATATGAAACTTTCCAATATACTTTCTGTTCTTGAAGAAATGGCGCCACTAGGTTATGCCGAAGATTTTGATAATGTGGGACTTTTAGTTGGAAACCCGAATCAAGAAATTGATGGCGTTTTAGTTTGTCATGATGCATTGGAATCGGTAATTGATGAAGCGATTTCAAAAAAATGTAATTTGGTTGTTTGCTTCCATCCTATTTTGTTTTCGGGAATTAAGAAAATTACGGGTAAAAATTATGTGGAACGTGCGATTTTAAAAGCAATAAAAAACGACATTGCGATTTATGCCGTTCATACTGCTTTGGACAATCATCAAAAAGGAGTGAATAAAATTTTCTGTGATGCTTTAGGTTTAAAACATTCGAAAGTATTGATTCCGAAAGAAAATTACATTCAAAAATTAGTTACCTATACAATTCCTGAAAACTTTGAAAAATTAAGAAATGCTTTGTTTGATGCAGGCGCTGGAACCATTGGAAATTATGAAGATTGTAGTTTTAATTCGAAAGGAATTGGAACTTATATGGGCAATGAAAATTCGAATCCAGAAATTGGAGATCGTTTTGAGTTTGTAGAAAACGAAGAAATTAAAATTGAAATGACGTTTGAAAAGCATTTGCAAGGGAAAATCTTGAAAGCTTTATTCAAAAATCATGTATATGAAGAAGTGGCTTATGAAATTTATCAGTTAGAAAACAAACATCAAAATATTGGTTTGGGACGCGTTGGCGAATTCGAAAACCCGCTTTCTGAAACTGATTTTTTACAATTGGTAAAGGAAAAACTACAATGTGAAGGTATCAGACATTCCGCTTTTACAGGAAAATCAATTAAAAAAGTAGCCGTTTTGGGCGGAAGTGGTAGTTTTGCTATTAAGAATGCAATTTCCTCAGGTGCAGATGCTTATCTTACGGCCGACTTAAAATATCATCAATTCTATGAAGCTGAAAATCAATTACTTTTGGCGGATATTGGGCATTTTGAAAGCGAAAGATTTACAAAAAATTATATTGTTGATTTTCTTAAAGAAAAAATCACTAATTTTGCACCAAATTCGCTGCAATGCGGAATTATTTTATCAGAAGAAAATACAAATCCAGTTAAGTACTTTTAAATATGGCAACAATCAAAGAGCTAAGTGTAGAAGATAAGTTAAGAGCCCTTTATGCTTTACAACTAGTTGATTCTAAAATAGACGAAATAAGAAATGTAAGAGGAGAATTGCCTCTTGAAGTAGAAGATTTAGAAGATGAAGTAGCGGGACTTTCTACTCGTTTAGAAAAACTAAAAAGCGATTTAGAAACTATTGATGAGCAAATCAAAGTAAAGAAAAACGCTATCGACGAACACAAAGCTGCGATTAAAAAATATTTAGAGCAACAAAAAAACGTTCGTAATAATAGAGAATTCAACTCTTTAACTAAAGAAGTGGAGTTTCAGGAATTAGAAATTCAATTAGCTGAAAAACACATTAAAGAAATGAAAGCTTCTATTGAGCACAAAAAAGAAGTAGTAGCTCAAACTAAAGAAAAATTAGAAGGAAAACAAACCCACTTAAAACATAAAAAAGCGGAATTAAGCGATATTATGGCTGAAACTGAAAAAGAAGAAAACTTCTTATTAGGTAAATCAGAAGAATTAAGAGGTCAAATCGAAGAACGTTTATTAGCAGCTTATGACAGAATTAGAAATAGCGTAAGAAACGGTTTAGCGGTTGTTTCTATTGAGCGTGGCGCTTCTGCTGGTTCATTCTTTACAATTCCACCACAAACGCAAATGGAAATTGCAGCTCGCAAAAAAATCATTACAGATGAGCACAGTGGAAGAATCTTAGTAGACGGTGTTTTAGCTGACGAAGAAAAAGAAAAAATGGAAAAATTATTTGCTAGCATCTAATTGAATCCTTTTCCAAATAAATGAAAGTCCTTTTTTAAAAGGGCTTTTTTTTTATTTTTTAACGCAAATCCCGAAGCTTCGGGAGCAAAGTTTTTTCGCAAAGTTCGCAAAGCTTATTTTTCTGTAGAAAACTTGCTATTCGCTATTCACTATTCACTATTTACTAAAAAAACTTATCTTTGCATCATGGAAGAAAATACAGTACGCATCAACAAATATTTATCGGAAACCGGCTTTTGTTCTCGTAGAGAAGCGGATCGATTGATTGAGCAAGGAAGAGTTACTATTAACGGAAAGATTCCGGAAATGGGTACTAAAGTAAGTCCTGGTGATGAAGTTCGTGTGAATGGTGAATTGGTACAACAGAAAAACGAGAAACCTATTTATTTAGCGTTTTACAAACCTGCCGGAATTGAATGTACGACTAATTTAAGCATACGAGACAATATTGTTGATTTCATTAATTATCCAGAACGTATTTTTCCTATTGGTCGTTTAGACAAAGCCAGTGAAGGTTTGATTTTTATGACCAATGATGGCGATATTGTAAACAAGATACTTCGTGCGAGAAACAACCACGAAAAAGAATACATCGTAACCGTAAACAAACCTATTACCGACCGATTTATTGACCGAATGGCAAACGGAATTCCGATTTTGGAAACGATTACCAAGAAATGCAAAGTAGAACAAATTAGCAAATACGTTTTCCGAATTATTTTAACTCAAGGTTTAAATAGACAAATTCGAAGAATGTGTGAATATTTAGATTACGAAGTAACGGCTTTAAAACGTACTCGTATTATCAACATTTCTTTAGACGTACCGGAAGGAAAATACCGCCATCTTACCGATAAAGAAATTACCGAATTAAACCAATTGATTGCACCTTCAAGCAAAACGGAAGAAGCGAGTTTACCAAGTAATAAAAGTAAGTTTACTGGGAAAAGGAATTATGGGGAGAGGAATAGATAACCTACATTTTCATTAACCGTTCTTCAAACCAAATTTTTTCATACTCAATTGATGGGAGACCATTTTTTTTCCTTCTTTTATTAATTACCCTAACCAAAGAAGGATTGTTTTTAAAATCATAATTAAATGTAATAAAATAAAAGAAAGAGTCTTGACTATTCTTAGTATAATACCTGTCAATTAAATGAGCATAATCTTTTGGTAAGCATTCTCCTTTTTTAATAAGAGTTGGTAGAATTTGATTATAAAATTTAAAACTTTCCTCTGAACTTGTAAAATGGTTTAATAAAACTTCAACTCCTAAATCAACTTTCCTCTCGCTTTCATTTAATTTTCTAAAGCTTCCAACGTTCTTGAAATTTGGATATCCAACTTTATTAATCATTTGTCGTAAAATTGAATCGTTCTGTTTGTCAATTTTAGCAACCTCGTCCCAATTTAGTGGTTTTTGATTTCTAACTTTTTGATCGTTAAAATTCATTAAAGTAAGTTGATATCTATAAGAAGTATCTAACTTTGAGCTATATTGTTTTTGCCATTTTTCTATATCTTTTTTTGATTTTTTAAAACGTAAAGCTAGTATTTGCATCAAAGTATCTTTTTCTATATTTTTATAAGTGTACCCATAATTGGTTACTATCATTTTAAATTCATTTTTAAAGTTTTTCTTTTTGTTTGATAGTAATCCAGCCTTTAAATAATTTTCAAATTCAAAATATAATGGCATATTTATAGGTTCGTAGTATTTAAAAAGACTGTCGTACTTTTCATAAGCCGATGAATAATTTTTTAATAAAAATAAACTGTCTGCTTCATATACTTTTAGATAGTACGGAATGTAATTTGAATTTTCACCTCCAATTTTCTGATAACTTTTACATGAGATAAGAGAAATAGAAATTAGAAAAAACATTCCTACTTTAGATTTTTTTAAAAAAATCAATCCCATTTCATCTCTTTTTTAAATTCATTAAAAAAATCAATATCTTTTAATGGAATTGGATCTTGATTTTTTCTAAAATCTGGAGGAATTTGTTCTATTTTATAAGAATTAAACTCTTGATAACCGTCCTTTAAATACCTATAGAAATCATAATTTTGAAAAATAACATTATCAATTTCATTTTTCTTATATGCGGTTTTAATATGAGGATACAGTAAATTCCAACTATCATCTAAATTCATCTGAAAATTATGAATGATAGCACTATTTAAGTTATTTTGAACAATTGGAAAATTTTTAGACAAAACAAAACAATTATTCTTTTCAGATATATTGTAAATTAATTGCAAGTTTTCATCATTTAATCTTTGAATTACTGTATAGATTTTAACACTATCTGATTGATTTAAATTCATATCAATCATTACATTAGACAATTTAGCTAGTGTTTGATCTTTAATGTTAATTTCGTTCAAAGCTCGAATGTCATTTAATTTGTCGAAATTATTTTCAACCCAAATTAAATGATTTTTTAAATACATTTTTTTAAACCAATTTGATAATTTTCCATTTATCAAATCATTATAATAATTTTCATTGGTTGTTAAATAATCAATCTTAAAACCATAATCTTTTACTAGAACCAATAAATCTTTTTTAAAATTATCTAAGTCATTATGAAAATAAGAAAATTCCAAAATTTTAAGATGAATATCTTTTTCATAACCAAATTCCGAATCCATTTTCTTCAATAAGTCATACGTTTTATGATAAATTTTCTTATTTGTTACCTGCTTATAATTAATCGGTTTTATTATTGAATCCCGTAAAAAAATATCTCTTTTAGTTTGAGACATAACTAACAAGCTAAATAATAAAAATGCAAATGATAGATTTATTTTCATCTTATTTCAAAGCACTTAAAATTTCATCATACAAAGCTTGACCTTCAGAGGGCTTTTTTGTTGATGGCAAAACTAATTCACCTTTTGAATTAAATAATAAATATCGTGGAATATATATACCGTCAGGCTCATTTAAAAGCTTCTGAAGTGATTCTTGAATTTTATCAGAAGTAAAAATATGATTCCCTTCTAAATAATTATTCTTAATATTAGGAAGCCATTTGGTAATTTCCTTGTCTTTATCTATTGCTAAATACAACATTTCGATGTTATTTGTTTTCAAAAAAGCAAATAGCTTTTGAGAATGAGAAAACTCTTGAAAACAAGGTGCACAATATGAAGCCCATAAATCAACAAAAATAGCTTTCCCACTAAAGTTATCTTTTATAATAGAAGTTATATCAATACTATTTACTTGTTTATTATACTCAAATTTTCCGTTTAGAAAGTAACCAAAAGCATAAGGTTTATAATCTGGAAGCTTTTTATTCTTTAAATATTTTTCTAAATATTTAGTATAAGGACTTTTGGGGAAGACTTTTTTAAATTGTTTCAAATCATTTTCATTTAACACATCATTTATAAAAAAGAAAGCAAATAAATGTTCCTGATAATGAATTGGGATATAATTGTAGTTATATTTTAACTTCTTATTTACAAAAAGACCTTTATTGTATTGCTTTTCATCAAGACCACTTTCAGCAATAAATCTCGATGATGATTGAATATTGTCTATAAAAGCATAAGTGGTAAAATTTTTAAATTTATCATCAAAAGGATTAAATTCTGACATCAAATTATTTAATAAATCTAAAAATTCACTTTTAGGTAATTTTGTTTTAGTGTACTCCTCCTCAATTCTAAAAACATCTTCAATAATGCTTTTCGAATTATTTACAAGAGTTGATTCTAGATATAGTTTTGAGATTTCATAAATATCTTTTGAGATTTCACCATTTTCATAAAAAGTTTTCAATCTTTCAGATTCTAATTTATATTCTCTTTTTATAATATTTAAAATTTCAGAACCTTTACTTGCGTTAAAAATAATAGGTCTTAATTTTTGAGAAAATTTTTGATATTTATAAATGGTATCAACATTTATAGCCAAGGAAATTGAACTATTTCTACCTTCATAATGAATATGATACTTATTATCTGGATTCTTAGAAATATTTAATACAATCGTTTCGTTTGGCTCATATAAAACATTAATACCTGGATTTGCTTTTGAAAAGGAAAAATAAACATAACCAGGATTACTAGCGTCGAATTTTAATTCGGCTTTATTATTTTTTGTAAAGATTGTATCTGAATGATATAAAAAATAGGCTGCATTATCATTTATCGATTTACTAACAACTATAGGAATAGAATCAGAAACATTTTGAAATTTTAATTGAATTGAAACATTTTGAGAATACGAAATTTGAAGAAAAAGGAAGGCTACTAAAATATATTTCATTTCTATAGGATAATTATACGGTGTTATTTTAGTATAACGATAATAATAAAATCTTATTGCGAAATTTTAAGAAAAATAACGAGCATAAGTAAAATTTAATCATTGTTATAAACGGTTATTTTAATTTTTCCAATTTGAAGCTTCTTTATATCCTTTGTCAAATTTTTCATAAAGCGATCTCAAGGTTTTGTAATTATTTTCATAATATGAAGAATGATTTGCTTCAAGTTTTACCATATTTTTTTTCAATTCATCTTTGTCTCTCTGAAAAAAAGCTAAAGTACCGTAATAATACAACCAAAATTGCTCATCACTCTCAGGGTTTAAATCCTCGGCACATTTTTTCCAATAAAAAATTGCTTTTTCATAATCATTTAAATAACCATAAGCTCTAGCAATATGTAAATAGTCCGCATGTTTATTTCTTGTAGAATCAGATTGAAGTTTAAAAAGTAAATAGCTTGCTACTTCTAAATATTGCCCATTTCTTTCCATTTCCCACCATATAGGTTCTTCTTTAGTTTGAGAAAATGAACCAAGTGAAAAAGTAAATAGTAAAATGTATAGTATAGTTTTCATAAAATTATTCTTAATTTTAATATAACGATAATTATAAAATCTTATTGTAAAATATCTACCTCCATCACATAATCATCCATTACGTAACCATTTCCAATATCAATTACTTCGTCTTTTACTTTTGTAAAACCTAGTTTTGTATAAAAATGTATGGCGTTATTGTATTTGTTTACGTTTAAAAAAATGGCGCATTGGTGGTTTTCAATGGCTTTTTCTTTTACCAATTCAAAAAACAGTCGCCCCAAACCAGTGCCTTGTGTTTGAGGTAATACGTAAATTTTGTGGATTTTTGTTTTATTGGGTTCAGAGTTGATTTCATAGGAAAGAAAACCCACGTACTTTTCCATATCATCTTGCGCTAAATAAAAAATGTGTCCTTTCTGCATCAATTCGTACAAAGCTGTTTCGTTATAAAACTTATCAATCATGAAATCTAATTGTGCTTTGGATAAAATTTCTCCATAGGCAACAGGCCAAATTTTCTTGGTCAGGTCGATAATTACAGGAATATGTTCGGAATTTGCTTTTACTAATTTCATAAGTAATCAACTAAAAAAGTCCCGCAATATACGAGACTTTTGGTTATTATGCTTGCCCTGTTGGCCCAAAATTTAAAGGAATTGGAGGTTGTTCTCCTTCTTCAATTTTTCCGTGAGCACTTTCAAATCGATGAATATTTTCTCCTAATGCTTTCAACAAACGTTTTGCGTGTTGAGGCGTTAAAATAATTCTTGACTTTACTTTTGCTTTTGGTACTCCAGGCATAATCGTTACAAAATCTACTACAAACTCAGAATTAGAATGATTGATAATAGCTAAATTGGAATAAATCCCTTCTGCTGTTTGCTCGTCTAATTCGATGTTAATTTGTCCTTGTTGGTTATTATTTTCCATGATATTTAAAATTGCTATTTTGTTATACAAGAATAAGTATAATTTGGGTAAAAAAAAAGCCTAACAGAAAATCTGTTAGGCTTTGTATTGAAATAATGAAGCTAATTAGTAGTTAAACTCTTCTTTAGCAGCCATTAATTCATTGTATTCTTCTTTAGAACCTACAATAATATTATCGTAATCTCTCATACCAGTACCAGCTGGAATTCTGTGTCCTACAATAACATTTTCTTTCAATCCTTCTAAAGTATCTACTTTACCTGCTACTGCAGCTTCATTTAATACTTTAGTTGTTTCCTGGAACGATGCCGCAGAAATGAATGATTTCGTTTGTAACGATGCTCTTGTAATACCTTGTAATACTGGAGTAGCTGTTGCTGTAATAACATCACGAGCCACAACTAAGTTCTTATCATTACGTTTTAATAACGAATTTTCATCTCTTAATTGACGTGGAGAAACAATTTGACCTGGTTTTAAATTCTCAGAATCACCTGCATCTTCCACTACTTTCATTCCGTATAATTTATCGTTTTCAACGATGAAATCACTTGTATGAGCCAATTGATCTTCTAAGAATAAAGTATCTCCTGGATCCACGATTCTTACTTTACGCATCATCTGACGGATAACTACCTCAAAGTGTTTATCGTTGATTTTTACCCCTTGTAAACGGTACACCTCTTGAATTTCGTTAACCAAGTACTGTTGAACAGCAGATGGTCCTTGAATTCTTAAGATATCCTCTGGAGTAATTGCACCATCAGAAAGTGGAGTTCCCGCTTTTACGAAGTCGTTTTCTTGAACTAAGATTTGGTTCGAAAGTTTTACTAAGTATTTCTTCACTTCACCAAATTTAGACTCGATAGCGATTTCTCGGTTACCTCTCTTAATTTTTCCAAATGTTACAACACCATCAATTTCAGAAACTACTGCAGGGTTTGAAGGATTACGAGCTTCTAACAACTCTGTAATTCTTGGTAAACCTCCTGTAATATCACCTGCTTTAGAAGAACGACGCGGAATTTTAACTAAAATCTTACCTGCTTTAATTTTTTCTCCATCGTTAACCATAAGGTGAGCTCCTACTGGTAAGTTGTATGAACGAATTAACTCGCCATCTTTACCGTAGATGTGTAACGTAGGGATTAATTTTTTATTTCTACCTTCAGAAATTACTTTCTCTTGGAAACCAGTTTGCTCGTCGATTTCAACAATGAACGATTGTCCTTGTTCTAAATCTTCATAACCTACTTTACCTGTAAATTCAGAAATAATCACCCCGTTATATGGATCCCATTTACAGATTGTAGTGCCTTTTTCAACAATGTCACCATCATTTACAAAAATACTTGATCCGTAAGGAATATAGTGTGTATTTAATACAATACCTGTTTTTGGCTCAACTAATTTTAACTCAGTAGAACGAGAAATTACGATATCAACAGCATTTCCTTCAGCATCTTCACCTTTAACTGTTTTTAAATCTTCAATTTCTAATCTACCTGCAAAACGAGTTACAATGCTAGACTCTTCAGAAATTCCTCCAGCAACCCCTCCAACGTGGAACGTACGAAGTGTTAACTGTGTACCTGGCTCACCAATTGATTGCGCTGCAATAACTCCAACTGCTTCACCTTTCTGTGTCATCTTACCTGTTGCCAAGTTTCTACCGTAACATTTAGCACAAATTCCTTTTGTTGCCTCACATGTTAATGGAGAACGAACCTCTACTCTTTCTACTGGAGAAACTTCGATTTTCTTAACAATAGCTTCTGTAATTTCCTCACCAGCATGAACTAAAATTTCATTATCTAATGGGTTAATTACATTTTGTAAAGCCACACGTCCTAAGATTCTTTCCCCTAAAGTTTCAACGATTTCTTCGTTTTTCTTTAAAGCAGAAACTTCAATACCTCTTAATGTACCACAATCTACAGAGTTTACGATAACATCTTGAGATACGTCATGTAAACGACGTGTTAAGTAACCCGCATCGGCTGTTTTAAGAGCGGTATCCGCAAGACCTTTACGAGCACCGTGAGTAGAAATAAAGTACTCAAGGATAGAAAGACCCTCTTTAAAGTTCGATAAAATTGGGTTTTCGATAATTTCACCACCACCAGCAGTTGATTTTTTAGGCTTAGCCATCAAACCACGCATACCAGTTAACTGACGAATCTGCTCTTTAGAACCCCTCGCTCCAGAATCAAGCATCATGTATACCGAGTTGAAACCTTGTTGGTCTTCACGGATATTTTTCATTGCTAACTCTGTTAATTGCGCATTAGCTGAAGTCCAGATATCAATAACTTGGTTGTAACGCTCGTTATTGGTAATAAGACCCATGCTATAGTTCATCGAAATTGCTTCTACTTGCTCACGAGCATCAGCGATTAATTTCTCTTTTTGTTCTGGAATTCTAATATCACCTAATGAGAATGATAAACCTCCACGGAATGCGAACTTATACCCCATATCTTTCATGTTATCTAAGAAAGCTGCAGTTGTAGGAACGTCAGTTACCGCTAAGATTTTACCAATAATATCACGTAATGATTTCTTAGTTAATACCTCATTGATATATCCAGCTGCTTCAGGTACTACTTCGTTAAATAATACTCTACCAGCAGTTGTTTGAATAATTTTATAAACTAATTCACCGTTTTCATTAAAGTCTTTTGCTCTAATTTTCACTCTAGCATTCAACTCTAATTTTCCTTCATTTAAAGCGATATTTACCTCTTCAGCAGAATAGAAAGTTAAACCTTCACCTAAAATTTTATGTTCAGGAGTTGATAAACGCTCTTTAGTCATGTAGTAAAGACCAAGAACCATGTCCTGAGAAGGAACTGTGATAGGCGCACCATTTGCAGGGTTTAAGATATTGTGAGAAGCTAACATTAATAATTGTGCTTCTAAAATAGCCTCTGGCCCTAATGGTAAGTGAACCGCCATCTGGTCACCATCGAAATCGGCATTAAACGCCGTACATGTCAATGGGTGTAACTGAATCGCTTTTCCTTCAATTAATTTAGGTTGGAATGCCTGAATACCTAAACGGTGTAACGTAGGAGCACGGTTAAGTAATACTGGGTGACCTTTGATTACATTTTCAAGGATATCCCACACTACAGGCTCTTTTTTGTCGATAATTTTCTTAGCCGACTTAACTGTTTTTACAATTCCTCTTTCGATTAACTTACGAATAACGAATGGTTTGTAAAGCTCAGCCGCCATATCTTTTGGTAAACCACACTCGTACATTTTCATTTCTGGTCCAACGACAATTACCGAACGAGCAGAATAATCCACACGTTTACCTAATAAGTTTTGACGGAAGCGCCCTTGTTTACCTTTTAATGAATCTGATAACGATTTTAATGGCCTGTTAGATTCTGTTTTAACTGCAGAAGCTTTACGTGTGTTATCAAATAATGAATCTACAGATTCTTGTAACATACGTTTTTCGTTTCTTAAGATTACTTCAGGAGCTTTGATCTCCATTAATCTTTTTAAACGGTTGTTACGGATGATTACTCTTCTGTATAAATCATTTAAATCTGAAGTTGCAAAACGACCTCCATCAAGTGGTACTAACGGACGTAATTCTGGTGGAATAACTGGAATTACTTTTAAAATCATCCACTCAGGACGGTTTTCTCTGTTTAAGTTAGACTCACGGAATGATTCTACAACATTTAAACGTTTTAAGGCTTCTGTCTTACGTTGTTTAGATGTTTCGTTATTAGCAGCGTGACGTAATTCGTATGATAATTCATCTAAATTAGTACGAGCTAATAAATCCATAATACATTCAGCACCCATTTTAGCGATGAATTTATTTGGATCATTATCATCTAAATATTGATTTTCCATTGGAAGTGTATCTAAAATATTTAAATACTCTTCTTCAGTAAGGAAATCTAATTTTTGTAAAGATTCGCCATCAGCATTTTTAGCAATACCTGGTTGAATTACTACATATCTTTCGTAGTAAATAATCATATCTAATTTCTTAGATGGTAATCCTAAAATATATCCGATTTTGTTTGGTAACGAACGGAAATACCAAATGTGAGCTATTGGCACAACAAGGTTGATGTGTCCAACTCTATCTCTACGAACTTTTTTCTCCGTTACTTCTACACCACATCGGTCACAAACGATTCCTTTGTAGCGGATTCTTTTATACTTACCACAAGCACACTCATAATCTTTAACTGGACCGAAAATTCGCTCACAGAAAAGACCATCTCTTTCTGGTTTGTGGGTACGATAGTTGATAGTTTCTGGTTTTAAAACCTCACCTCTTGATTCTGCCAAAATAGATTCTGGAGAAGCTAATCCTATCGTGATTTTGTTAAACCTTTTGATTTGGTTTTTATCTTTATTATTTCTATTATTCATCATAGTTTTTACTATTGATTTATTATTAAAATTTAGATTTATGATTTTCGGCTTGAAAAAAGACTAAATCATTCAGCTACTACCTCGAATTACTTCTCAAAACCTCAAGTCTCTTTCACCTTGAAGTGCTAGTTATACAATTTAGCATCGCATAAAAAATCGGAACGGTTTACGGGTATAAATCTTTAAAAACTTTATTTTGAAAAAGTATTCAGTTTTCAGTCGCAGTTTTCAGATTGAACTGCATACTGCGACTGTAACTGTTTACTATAATTATTCTTCTAATCTGATGTCTAATCCAAGACCTTTCAATTCATGCATTAACACATTGAATGATTCTGGTAATCCTGGTTCTGGCATAGCTTCACCTTTTACGATAGCTTCGTAAGTTTTAGCTCTACCAATTACGTCATCCGATTTAACAGTCAAGATTTCTCTTAGTGTACTTGATGCACCGTATGCTTCAAGTGCCCAAACCTCCATCTCTCCAAAACGCTGACCTCCAAATTGAGCCTTACCTCCTAATGGTTGTTGCGTAATTAACGAGTATGGACCAATAGAACGAGCGTGCATTTTATCATCTACCATGTGTCCTAATTTCAACATGTAAATTACACCTACAGTAGCACGTTGGTGGAAACGCTCTCCAGTTCCTCCATCATACAAGTAAGTATGACCGAATCTTGGAATTCCTGCTTCGTCTGTTAATTCATTAATTTGATCTAAAGTAGCACCATCAAAAATTGGAGTAGCAAACTTCTTACCTAATTTTTGTCCAGCCCAACCAAGAACCGTTTCATAAATCTGACCGATGTTCATACGAGATGGTACCCCAAGTGGATTCAATACGATATCTACTGGCGTTCCGTCTTCTAAGAATGGCATATCTTCATGACGAACGATTTTAGCAACAATACCTTTGTTACCGTGACGTCCTGCCATTTTATCCCCTACTTTTAATTTACGTTTCTTAGCGATGTAAACTTTAGCAAGTTTTAAAATTCCAGAAGGTAATTCATCTCCAACAGTAATTGTAAATTTCTCTCTTCTTAACCAACCTTGTAAATCGTTTAATTTGATTTTGTAGTTGTGAATTAAGTCGTTCACCATTGCATTAGTATGCTCATCTGTTGTCCACTGACCTTTAGTTAAGTGAGCAAAATCTTCCACACCTTGTAACATCTTTTTAGTGAATTTTTTACCTTTTGGTAATACTTCTTCACCTAAATCGTTCATTACACCTTGAGAAGTTTTACCATCGATGATAACAAATAATTTTTCAATTAATTTGTCTTTCAAGTCGTTGTACTTAACTTCGAATTCAGTTTCTAATTTATCAACGTCTTCTTTGTCTTTAGAACGTTTTCTCTTATCTTTTACTGCTTTCGCAAATAATTTTTTATCTAAAACCACACCGTGTAAAGATGGAGACGCTTTTAACGAAGCATCTTTCACATCACCTGCTTTATCACCGAAGATAGCTCTTAAAAGTTTTTCTTCTGGAGTAGGATCTGATTCTCCTTTTGGTGTAATTTTTCCGATTAGAATGTCGCCAGGTTTCACCTCTGCACCAATTCTAATCATACCGTTTTCATCTAAATCTTTAGTAGCTTCTTCAGAAACGTTTGGAATATCATTAGTTAATTCTTCGTTACCTAATTTAGTATCACGAACTTCTAATGTATAATCATCAATATGTAATGATGTAAAAATATCATCACGTACTACTTTTTCAGAAATTACGATTGCATCCTCGAAGTTGTACCCTTTCCATGGCATGAACGCCACTTTTAAGTTTCTTCCGATTGCTAATTCTCCGTTTTGAGTAGCATAACCTTCACATAATACTTGTCCTTTAGCAACTCTATCCCCTTTTCTTACGATAGGTTTAAGGTTAATACAAGTACTTTGGTTGGTTTTTCTATATTTGATTAATTGATATGTTTTCTCATCTGAATCAAAGCTTACCATACGTTCTTCTTCAGTTCTGTCGTATTTGATGGTAATCATGTTAGCATCAACATACTCAACAGTTCCGTTTCCTTCCGCATTGATTAATACTCTTGAATCAGAAGCAACTTGTCTTTCTAAACCAGTACCTACGATTGGAGCTTCAGGACGTAATAATGGAACGGCCTGACGCATCATGTTAGATCCCATCAACGCACGGTTCGCATCATCATGTTCTAAGAAAGGAATCAATGAAGCTGAAATCGAAGCAATCTGATTTGGAGCAACGTCTGTGTAATGAACAGCAGTTGGAGCAACCACAGGGAAATCTCCTTCTTCACGTGCAATAACATTAGTAGCGGTAATTTTACCTTTAGCATCCATTTCAATGTTTGCTTGTGCAATCATTTTACCTTCTTCCTCTTCAGCGCTTAAATAAACTGGAGTAGATTCTAAATCAACCACACCATCCGTTACTTTACGGTAAGGCGTTTCGATGAATCCCATTCCATTTACTTTAGCATAAACCCCTAAAGATGAAATAAGTCCAATGTTTGGTCCCTCAGGAGTTTCAATTGGACAAAGTCTTCCGTAGTGTGTATAGTGAACGTCACGCACCTCAAAACCAGCTCTTTCTCTAGATAAACCTCCAGGTCCAAGTGCAGATAAACGACGTTTGTGCGTAATCTCTGCTAATGGATTTGTTTGATCCATGAACTGAGATAACTGGTTTGTTCCAAAGAATGAGTTAATTACCGATGATAATGTTTTAGCATTGATCAAATCGATAGGTGTAAACACCTCGTTATCACGAACGTTCATTCTCTCACGGATAGTTCTAGCCATACGAGCTAAACCTACTCCGAACTGAGCTGATAATTGCTCACCAACAGTTCTTACACGACGGTTTGATAAGTGGTCGATATCATCAATCTCTGCTTTAGAGTTGATTAATTCGATCAAATATTTAACGATTGTAATAATATCTTCTTTAGTTAAAACTTGTTTTTCCATTGGAATATCAAGATTTAACTTTTTGTTCATTCTGTAACGACCTACTTCACCTAAGTTATAACGTTGGTCAGAGAAGAATAATTTATCTATAATACCGCGAGCCGTTTCCTCATCAGGCGGTTCCGCGTTACGTAATTGTCTGTAAATGTGTTCAACAGCCTCTTTTTCAGAGTTTGTTGGGTCTTTTTGTAACGTATTGTGAATAATTGTATAATCAGCCGCATTATTATCCTCTTTATGTAAAAGGATAGTTTTTACGTCTGCTTCAATTATTTCTTCGATATTATCTTTATCAAGAATCGTATCACGATCTAAGATAATTTCGTTACGCTCAATAGAAACCACTTCACCAGTATCCTCATCCACGAAGTCTTCATGCCATGTATTCAATACACGTGCAGCAAGTCTTCTTCCCGCATATTTCTTGATTCCTGTTTTAGATACTTTAATTTCTTCTGCCAAGTCGAAAATTTCTAAGATATCCTTATCTCTTTCAAATCCGATTGCTCTAAATAAAGTAGTTACAGGTAATTTTTTCTTTCTATCGATATAAGCATACATTACGTTATTGATATCGGTAGCGAATTCAATCCAAGAACCTTTAAAAGGAATAATTCTGGCAGAATATAATTTAGTTCCATTTGCATGGAAAGACTGACCAAAGAATACACCTGGAGATCTGTGTAATTGCGATACAACTACACGCTCAGCACCATTAATTACAAATGTACCACTAGGCGTCATATATGGTATTGTTCCTAAATACACATCTTGAACGATTGTTTCAAAATCCTCGTGTTCAGGGTCAGTACAATATAATTTTAATCTAGCTTTTAGAGGCACACTATAAGTCAAGCCTCTATCAATACACTCTTCGATGGTATATCTAGGTGGATCAATAAAATAATCTAGGAATTCTAATACGAATTGATTTCTCGTATCCGTAATTGGAAAATTTTCCATGAAGGTATTATACAGCCCTTCGTTGCCTCTTTCGTCAGATTTAGTTTCTAATTGAAAAAAATCTTTAAACGATTTCACTTGAATATCTAGAAAATCTGGATATTGTGGAATGTTTTTTGTTGAAGCAAAATTTAATCTTTCAGTCTGATTAGCAATCATCAATGGATAAAATTTTGATTTAAAAAAAGTAATTTTTGTGTAAAAACACTGTTCTAATAATACTTCCTTTTATTTAGTAGCCGATACATCTTTAAAAACAAATCAGGAAAATACTTGTTTTTTTTCTTCGTTATTGGATACTTTTTAGCGCATAAAAATTACAATAATTCAATATACGCAAAATGGTTTAGGTCTTTGAGAACACTCTCAAGACCTAAACCTAGCTTATTTATGAGTATAAATTATTTTAACTCAACTACAGCTCCTGCTTCTTCTAAAGCTTTCTTAAGACCTTCAGCCTCATCTTTAGAAACTCCTTCTTTAACATTTGTTGGAGCAGCATCAACTAAATCTTTAGCTTCTTTAAGACCTAAACCTGTTAATTCTTTAACAGCTTTAACGACTCCTAATTTAGAAGCACCAGCGTCTTTTAATACTACTGTAAATTCTGTTTGCTCAGCAGCAGCACCAGCATCTCCTCCACCTGCAGCAACTACTACAGCTGCAGCAGCAGGCTCGATACCATACTCATCTTTTAATATTGTTGCTAATTCGTTAACTTCTTTAACTGTTAAGTTAACTAATTGTTCTGCGAATTGTTTCAAATCTGCCATTTTTTCTATCGTTTAAAATGTTTTGTAAAAAATATAATTTATTTGTGCGTACTTATTATTCTGCTCCTTCTTCCTTGTTAGGTTGATTTTGAAGAGCTGCAATAACTCTTTGAGCAGGAGATTGTAATAATCCAATAATTTCTGCGATAACTTCATCTTTAGATTTGATAGCTACTAAGCTGTCTAATAAGTTGTCACCGATGTAAATTTCTTGGTTAATATAAGCTCCTTTAAAAATTGGTTTTTCACCTTTCTTACGGAATTCTTTAATGATTTTTGCTGGCCCATTAGCTGTATCAGCAATAAACATAGAAGTATTTCCTTTAAGAACTGATGATAAATCACCAAAGTCGTTATCAGAAGCTTCCATTGCTTTTTCTAACAATGTGTTCTTAACAACTTCTAATTTAATACCAGCTTTAAAACAAGCTCTTCTTAAGTTTGAAGTAGTATCTGCATCTAGTCCTGAAATGTCTGCTAAATAAACAACATTTACATCCGCTAACTGTGCAGTTAAATCTTCAATAGCGATTGATTTTTCTTCTCTAGTCATACTAAAAATTTTTAACTACCAATTATACTGCTTTAGGATCTAAAGCAATAGCAGGACTTTGTGTACTTGATATATGAATAGACTTAATATAAGTACCTTTAGCTGCAGTTGGTTTTAATTTGATTAATGTTTGAACGATTTCGTGTGCATTGTCATAGATTTTATCAGCATCAAAAGATACTCTTCCTATTCCAGCGTGAACGATACCAGTTTTGTCAACTTTGAAGTCGATTTTACCAGCTTTCACTTCTTGCACCGCCTTAGCAACATCCATAGTTACAGTTCCTGTTTTAGGGTTTGGCATTAAACCTCTTGGACCTAAAACACGTCCTAATGGACCTAATTTACCCATAACAGCTGGCATAGTGATGATAACATCAACGTCTGTCCAACCATCTTTGATTTTTTGTAAATAGTCATCTAAACCTACGTGGTCTGCACCAGCAGCTTTAGCTTCAGCTTCTTTATCTGGAGTAACTAATGCTAATACTCTTACATCTTTACCAGTTCCGTGAGGTAATGTTACAACCCCTCTTACCATTTGATTCGCTTTTCTAGGATCTACACCTAACTTAACTGCGATATCAACAGACTCATCAAATTTTGCAGAAGCAACTTCTTTAATTAATGCAGAAGCATCTCTTAAAGTGTAAAGTTTATTCTTCTCAATTTTTGCTGCAGCCTCTTTTTGCTTTTTTGTCAATTTTGCCATTGTCTAATTTCTTTTTAGAGATTAAAAAGGAGCATTTCCTGTTACTGTTATACCCATAGATCTAGCTGTTCCAGCAATCATACTCATCGCTTTTTCAATTTCGAAAGCGTTTAAGTCTGCCATTTTGTCTTCAGCAATAGTTCTAATTTGATCCCAAGTAACATTTGCTACTTTTTTACGGTTAGGTTGCCCTGAACCAGACTTTAATTTTGCTGCTTCTAATAATTGAATTGCAGCAGGTGGCGTTTTAACAACAAAGTCAAAAGACTTGTCTTTATACACAGTAATTTGTACTGGTAAAACTTTGCCAGGTTTATCTTGTGTTCTAGCATTAAATTGCTTACAGAACTCCATGATGTTAACCCCAGCAGCCCCCAAAGCAGGTCCAACCGGTGGCGATGGATTCGCAGCACCTCCCTTAACTTGTAGTTTAACTACTTTACTAACTTCTTTTGCCATTTTTAAAAAAATTTAGCACATCTATCAATTGGAAGCGATTGATGTGATTTATATATGTAACGAAAATTATACTTTTTCAACTTGCATAAAACTCAACTCTAACGGTGTTTTTCTTCCA
Source organism: Flavobacterium sp. (assembly GCF_041911335.1). Classification (GTDB taxonomy): domain Bacteria; phylum Bacteroidota; class Bacteroidia; order Flavobacteriales; family Flavobacteriaceae; genus Flavobacterium. Next base: position 43,382 of record NZ_JAYRPD010000029.1, on the reverse strand, counting down.
AAAATCTTCACCATTACTTCAAGTTTACGCTTTTCTTCATTTACTTTTTCAATAGTTCCATTGAAACCATTGAATGGACCATCTACCACTTTTACTGTTTCACCAACAGCATAAGGAATAGCAACATTATCTACTTTTACAGATAACTCATCTACTTTACCTAACATTCTGTTTACTTCAGATTGTCTTAATGGCACAGCATCTCCTCCTTTTGTTTCACCTAAGAAACCAATAACACCAGGAATCGATTTAATAATATGAGGAATCTCTCCTGTTAAGTTAGCTTCAATCATAATATAACCAGGAAAATAAACTTTATCCTTAGCTATTTTTTTTCCATCTCTAACTTGTACCACTTTTTCAGTAGGGACAAGAACTTGAGAAATGTAATCAGCCATACCTAAACGAGCCGCTTCTGTCTCGATGTAAGCCTTAACTTTATTTTCTTGACCACTTACAGCTCTTACTACATACCACTTATTAACATTATTATCAGCCATACTATAAGTATTATTTTAAAATATTAAAAAAACCTTCAAGTGCTTTTACAAATAATTCATCAACACCCCAAGTTAATAGAGCGAAAACAATTGAAAATACAGCTACAATAATTGTCAAACGTTGTACTTCAGACCAAACTGGCCAAGTAACATTCGTTTTCAATTCATGAAATGCTTCAGATATGTAATTAACTACTTTTGTCATTTTAATCTTTATTTGCACGGGCGGAGGGATTCGAACCCCCATCAATGGTTTTGGAGACCACTATACTAGCCCTTGTACTACGCCCGTTTGTTAAAAAACCAGCAGCGAACTGCTGGTTTAGTTATTATTTGACTTATAATTAGTCTAAAATTTCAGTAACCTGACCAGCACCTACTGTTCTACCACCCTCACGGATAGCGAAACGTAAACCTACTGATAAAGCGATAGGGCTTAATAATTGGACATCAATTGTTAAGTTATCACCAGGCATAACCATCTCTACACCAGCTGGTAAAGAAATAGTACCAGTAACGTCAGTTGTACGTACGTAGAACTGTGGACGGTAGTTATTGTGGAATGGAGTGTGACGTCCACCTTCTTCTTTTTTCAAGATATATACCTCAGCTTTGAAGTGAGCGTGTGGTTTAACAGATCCTGGCTTAATGATAACCATTCCTCTTTTGATATCTTCTTTAGCGATACCTCTTAATAATAAACCTACGTTATCTCCAGCCTCACCTCTATCAAGGATTTTACGGAACATCTCAACTCCTGTAATAGTAGAAGTTAATTTATCAGCTCCCATACCGATGATTTCAACTGCATCCCCTGTATTAGCAACTCCTGTTTCGATGCGACCTGTAGCAACAGTTCCACGACCAGTAATTGTAAATACGTCCTCAACTGGCATCAAGAATGGCTTATCAACATCACGAGCCGGTAATTCAATCCAGTTATCAACAGCTTCCATTAAAGCTAAAACTGTATCAACCCATTTTGGCTCACCATTTAAAGCTCCTAAAGCAGAACCTTGAACAACAGGACCATTATCACCATCATACTGATAGAAAGATAATAAATCTCTGATTTCCATTTCTACTAATTCTAATAATTCAGCATCATCAACCATATCCACTTTATTCATGAATACAACCATTCTAGGCACACCTACTTGACGACCTAAAAGGATGTGCTCTCTTGTTTGTGGCATAGGACCATCTGTAGCAGCAACTACTAAGATAGCACCGTCCATCTGAGCAGCACCTGTAACCATGTTCTTAACGTAATCCGCGTGACCTGGACAGTCAACGTGAGCGTAGTGACGGTTAGCTGTAGAATATTCTACGTGAGATGTATTAATAGTAATACCTCTTTCTTTTTCTTCTGGAGCATTATCAATTTGATCAAATGATTTTGCTTCTGATAAACCAGCATCAGCTAATACTTTAGTAATTGCAGCTGTTAATGTAGTTTTACCGTGGTCAACGTGTCCGATAGTTCCAATATTTAAATGGGGCTTCGAACGATCAAAGGTTTCTTTTGCCATGATTTAATAATTTAATCTTAGTTATATATTAGTGTTCAAAAAATAAACTTTTTTAAGAGCCAATGACGGGAATTGAACCCGTGACCTCTTCCTTACCAAGGAAGCACTCTACCCCTGAGCTACACCGGCTTTTGTGTATTCAGAAGTTAGCCATCAGAATTCAGAAAACCAAACTCTTCTCTCTAAATTCAAAATCTCGTGGGGAGAGCAGGATTCGAACCTGCGAAGACGTAGTCAGCGGATTTACAGTCCGCCCTCGTTGGCCGCTTGAGTATCTCCCCAAACCTTTTATATTAAGTCGCTTACAACTTTGAGCCGATGGAGGGACTCGAACCCACGACCTGCTGATTACAAATCAGCTGCTCTAGCCAGCTGAGCTACACCGGCAACTTAAATATAAAAAGTCCGCTATTTCTAACGGACTGCAAATGTATATAATTTATTTTTGAATCAAAACATTTTTTATGTTTTTTTTCTTTTTATGAATGCGCTCTTAATTTTTCTTTTCTTTTTAAGATTACTCGCTCTAGAGAATCAACTGATAAATCCACCCCTTCCTCAAAACTTTTTGCCGTTTTTTTAACTACAAAATCGTCTCCAGGAACATTAATTTTTATCTCTACTGTTTTATTTTCTTTATCACTTGTATTTTCAAGCCTCAAAAAAACTTCAGCCGAAACTATTTTATCATAATACTTTTCCAACTTATCCATTCTCTCTTGAATGAAATCTACCAATTTTCTGTCTACATTAAAATTTACTGCTTGCACATTAACTTTCATAATTCTGTTAATTAAAATGGTTATACAATCGAATTATTTTTTACTTCTTGGATGCGCCTGTTGATATACTTTTTTTAATTCAGCCAAACTACTGTGTGTGTATATCTGAGTGGACGACAAACTAGCGTGACCTAATAACTCTTTTACGGAATTTAAATCGGCTCCATTATTCAACAAATGCGTTGCAAATGAATGCCTAAGAACGTGTGGACTCTTTTTTTCTTTTTTTGAGACAGTACTAAAGTAATCATTTATTAATCGATACACAAACGATTCACTCACTTTATTTCCGGTTTTAGATAAAATTAACATCTCTTTATCCTTAATTACCTCTAAATGATTTCGTTGTTCTTTGTAGTGTTTAAGCAAATTTAAAGTGCAATCCAACATTGGAATAATCCGCTCTTTGTTTCTTTTCCCAACAACACGAATTGTTTTTTGAATTTCGTTTACGCTATTCAACTTTAAATTTATCAACTCAGCCCTACGAATTCCCGTTGTATAAAAAAGCTCAATCACCAATCGATTTCGAATTCCCTCAAAATCATTCGAATAATCATTATCTGAAAAAACATCTTGCAATTCTTTCTCAGAAAACGGAATTTGAACTTTTTTAGCAGTTTTCAATGATTTATGTTTTAGAAGCGGATTGACCGAAATCTGCTTAACTTTTAATAAAAATTTATAAAAGGATTTTAATGCAGAAATTTTTCTGTTTACTGAAGTTGTTGATATATTTTGTTCTATCAAAACTACTATCCAACTTCTGATATTAGAATAAACAACTTCTTCTAAAGAAATTGATTGTTGATTTAAATAATCTTGAAAAGAATTAATATCATCTAGATAAGCACGAACAGTTAAAGGAGAATAGTTTTTCTCTTTAACCAAATAATCCTCATATGCTTGTAGATTTGTAGCCATAAAAAAACCGCTAACAACAAAGTTACACTTTATTTATTAGCGGTTGATATAGTTTATTCAAAAAATTAACTCTCTAATGCGTCTCTTAATCCTTGAATGTAAGATGCTTTTTGGATCTTAGCTCTGTTTACAACAGAAGGTTTAATGAAAGCTTGACGTGCACGTAACTGACGAACAGTTCCTGTTTTATCAAATTTTCTTTTATAGCGCTTTAATGCTCTATCGATATTTTCTCCGTCTTTAATTGGTATAATTAACATAATTTAGACACCTCCTCTCGTTAAGGGTGCAAATGTAGAAATTATTTTTCAATTACAAAACAACTATTTGTCAATCTTTTAAAGAAAAAACTTTATAAAACAAGAACTCCTATCTATTTAGACAGGAGTTCAACGTTATTTGCTTAATTTATTTAACCGCAGGTTTGTAATTCTGATTATCAATTATCATTTTTGATAAAATTTCTTTTAAAATTTCAGAAGTTCCTCCACCAATTGGACCTAAACGACTATCTCTCAACAAACGCGCTAACGGATACTCTTCCATATAGCCATAACCTCCTAACATTTGTAAGCAATCATAAATTGCTTGATCTGCCACTTTTGTTGATTTTAATTTGGCCATTGTAGCTTCCTTAACTACATATTCCCCTTTATTTAATCTTGCTACCGCTGCATAATTGAAGATTTTACAATGCTCAACTTCTGTAGCATGTTCTACCATTGTATGTCTTAGTGCTTGGAATTTATTAATTTGACTTCCAAAAGCCTCACGTTGCGACATATATTCCAAAGTGTAATCAATTGCATACTCAGCTCTTGCGTGAGCATTGATTGCCATAATTAAACGTTCTAAAGCAAAATGTTGCATGATATACGGAAAACCTTTCCCTTCTTCACCCATTAAGTTTTCTAATGGAATCTCCACGTTATCAAATGCAAGCTCTGCCGTATCTGATGCCCTCCAACCCAATTTATCTAATTTAGTTGCTGAAATACCTGCTGTTTTTGCATCAACTAAAAATATACTAATTCCTTTATTACCTAATTCTGGACTAGTTTTAGCAGCTACCACATAATAGTCTGCATAAACTCCATTTGTAATGAAGGTTTTAGAACCATTAATTACAAATTTATCTCCATTTCTTACTGCATTAGTTCGCATTCCCGCAACATCACTTCCTCCGAAAGGCTCCGTAATACACAAAGCACCGATTTTTTTACCAGCAATACTTGGCGCTAAATACTCTTGTTTAATTCTTTCATCACCTTCTGCATTTAAATGTGTCATTGCTAAATAAGCATGCGCCCACATGGCAGCGGCAAAACCAGAAGATTTAATTTTTTGAAGCTCTTCTAAAAAAATAACAGTGTAAAACAAATCTAAATTCATTCCACCATAAGCTTCAGGATAATTCAATCCAAAAAAGCCCATTTCTCCAAATTTTTCCCAAATAAAACGCTCGATAGTTCCTGTTTTTTCCCATTTTTCAATGTGAGGTACTACTTCTTTATGTAAAAAATCTCTAAAACTCTGTCTGAATAATTCGTGCTCTTCTGTAAAATACATTGAATTCATAAATCTATAATTGTGTAGGTTGTTTTTTGATAATATTTTTAAAAATCCAAATATAAGGCGATTATATTTATTTTTTCGTTAGGCATTCCCTTAATTTTTGTTAAATCATCAATATTTTTGATTCCATTATTCATCGTTCTATAAATAACAATTTCTTTTGCCAGAGCATAATTGAAATACGGAAATTTTGCCAATTCTTTTTGAGACAATTCATTTATGGCGATTTTCTTAATTCCGTTTTGAGTCTTAATAGAGAATCGTTTCTCTAAATCCTCTAAAGCTTCTGGGCTAATTCCCCACATAAATTGAAATTGTTCCATACTAACAAAGCATCCAAATTTCTCTTTTTCTTGCAAGATTTTGTCCGCTAATTTTTCACCAATACCATATACCGCAATTAAATCTTCTCGCGATGCCGTATTAATGTCTTTTTGAACAATCTTTTCTTTTTCCTTTGGTAAAAACTTATGAAACTTCTCCGAAGTAACATTCGTTTTATTTTTAACCCAATCTGGAAATTTGAAGTAAGGTCTAATCTTAGAAAGAAATGCATTTGAAACTTGAGTAACCTGTTGAAACTCTTCAGGAGAATTCACAAACTTTCCTTTTTTCCGATAAGCATGTAGACGATCTATTTCCTGAATCGACATCCCTAACTTATACCCTATATAATCGGTGATATAATTTGGATTGAAGGGATAAATGGTGTCTTTTTTTGTAGCCTGAATATTTTTTAAACTATCAATTTCATTTTGCACTAACAACCAAGCTTTATCTTCTGCAGTAGTAGTTTTTGAAATAAAACTATCTTTTAGAAAAAAATAACCTAATTGAACTACAATAATGATAGCAAATAACAAAAAAATCCCACTTCTGTGTTCTCTTGAAAACAGGAAGTAGGATTTTAGTTTATTCATTTTGAAAAAATTAATCGTTTTTTCTTACTGACTCTTCGTCATTTTCTGTAAAAGAATCTGGCTCATTAGCAGGCGGAGTTGTTAAGACCTTATAAAAAAAGAAACCTGTTAAACAAATCACAATTCCTTGTGCCAAAACCATAGTTATTAATGCTGCTGAATTCATAATGTAGCCCTCCCTTCTTTAACACGTTTCTTATAAGCAACGTAAACAATTACTGAAATAAACACAAAAAGCGTTAACAATAACATTCTTCCTATAAACTTATACAAAGTATTGTTTGTGAAATCACCTTTAGCAATTGCATCGCCAGGCTTAATAACATCTCCTACTTTTACAATAGCTTCTTGATTTAGACTTGCATCAAATTTATATTCTTTTGTATCGTTGAATTTTTCAACAAGAACTTGATTTGACACTTTATCGAATTTTTTTCTTTCGTTTTCAAATTCAAATTTTACATAATCAGATTTCACATCAACAACTTTTCCAGAGACAGTCCCCGACCCTTCAAAATTCTCTGCAAAATAATTCTCTGCAAACCACTCTTTATTATGTGTATCATTATTTTGAACTTGATTAACCCAATCAGGAATACTTGAGACCAAAACTGCACCTAATAATAAAGGCGTAATAATTAAAATTACATATTTATAAAATTGAGGCAACTTAATGTCAGCTCCTTTATTGATTTCTTCCCAACCTCTATTGATTCCAAAAACATATGAAAACAACACAGTTTCTAAGAAAGCAAATACAACTAAACTGACGGTTCCAGCCCAATAATCATATTGATCAAAAACTCCTTGATTGTAGAAAATAACCGTAGGTAATCCCATAATCAAAGCTAATGCTCCAAACGACCAAGCTCCTTTATTTTTAGACCAACCAAATTCATCTGACATAAAGCCCATCCATGGAGTTCCCATAGCTAATGAAGATGTGATTCCTGCAAAGAATAAAAGTCCAAACCAAAATACTCCTGCCAAAATAGCTATCACACCACCCCATTGTTGGAATAAATAAGGCATTGTTTGGAAAGCCATACCAAAACCAGCATTTTGAATAACCCAATCTAATCCTAAGTATCCAGCAGCAATCGGAATAACAATTAAAGAACCTAAGACTACTTCAACGAATTCATTCATAAATCCTGCAGAAACAGCATTTAAAGCTACATCATCTCTTTCTTTTAGGTAAGCTGCATAACAGTGAATAGTTCCCATACCAACAGAAAGCGTGAAGAAAATTTGACCTGCCGCAGCTAACCAAACTTTAGGATTAGCTAAAGAGTCAAATTGTGGTGTCCACAAGAAATTTAATCCATCCCAAGCATTTGCATTTGGAAAAATATCCGATGCTCCACTTGTTCCTAAAGTAACACCTCTAACAGCTAAAATAACACCAAATAAAATTAATAATGGCATTCCAATTTTAGCTACTTTTTCAATTCCGCCTAATCCTTTTGATAATATCCAAGTATTTAATAGCAAACAAATAATGTAAAAAATAACTGCTTCATAAGGGATTCCAGTAGTTGAATGAGCAATGTCTACATATGAATTAAAAAACCCAGCAACATCAGCCTGACTCATTCCATCAAATGTACCAACAATCGAATGATACACATAAGACATTGTCCAAGATTCAATGTAACAATAATAAGCCGCAACAGCGATATTGGTAAAAATTCCAAATACTCCAATATATTTCCAAATACGGCCTTTAGCCATTGTATCTAAAATATAAGGTGTACTGTGATTACCAAATTTTCCACCAAAACGACCTGTTGACCATTCAATCAATAATAATGGAATACCCATTAATAAAAAACAAACTAAATAAGGAATAATAAAAGCTCCCCCGCCATTTTGAACTGCCTGTACTGGAAATCTTAAAAAGTTTCCAAGTCCAACAGCGTTTCCAGCCATAGCCAAGATAAGCCCTACGCGTGAACCCCACGATTCTACTTTTGCTGTCATATAATTTTATTGGTTGTTAAAGCCTCAAAGATAAGAAAAGTATCTAAAATTCAAATAAAACTTACACTTAATGAAATTTTACAAGTCAAAAACTGAACTTCTTTTAGTTTTTATCATGTCTTTTAACTTTAAAAGAAAAGCTAAAGTAAGATACAATCCAAAACCTAAACCTACCGTTATAAAAGAAATGTAGATAAAAAACAAACGCACATTTGTTGCCCTCATACCTAATCTATCAGCGAGACGTGTAGCAACAAAAAAACCATGTTTTTCAAAAAAATGTAATAGGTTTTGAACCATTTCTAATATTTTTTTCAAAAATACGATTAATTTTTTAGAATGAAATGTCCGAGGGCACAATCTAAGCACTTTTTATAATCGCAATAATTCTTTTTTAACTGCAATAAAGCTTGAGATTCATAGACATTTTTAGAACGTATTCCAAAAGCTTCAAACTTTTCAATAATCACATTTTGTTCTGAAGGAATGGAAATTGCTAAATCAATTAATTCCTGTGTAATTTCTTTTTGCTGGCTTCTGGCATAAGCAAATCGAAGCGGAATAATTGTATTTATTACCAATAAATCGATAAATGATTTAGAAAGTTTTTTCATCTTTTTCGAACTTTCTTTATCGAAATTATAATGTGTTTCCCAATATTCACTGACACCCACATTAAAAACCTGATACAACTCGTTTATAGAAGTACCATTAGTAACCAAAGAAAAAAGATTCTTTCGATAAAAATACAAACTAGCAAATTGCGCCAATCGAATCGTAGGAAAATTATCAGGACGATGCTTGAAAAACTCAACCGAGCCAGTTACTTTTTCATGTAATTGATATTTTTGAACTAAGTAATTATAGGATTTTTGCAACTCTTTGGCATAATTATCTTGAAAATCTCGTGAAAGCAAATTCGCTTGACCTAACAACAAAGATTCTAATGATTCCAAAGAATAAGATTCTTTTCGAACAATAGAAAACAGAATCGATTTAGCAATTTTATAAAACAATTCCCCATTCGAATTTAAACCAAAATTTTTAGCTAAAAGACAAAACAAAACCGCTTCCCAATCTTGATTAGAAGTTTCCGCTAATTCAAAAACCAATTGAGATTTTCTTTCTAAACGCTCAAAAAATAAACGCTCTTGCCAATTTTTAAAGATAAATTCATCTACATTTTGAATTTCATTTTCACAATAAATCCAAGACTTTTGACTGATTAAAGATTGATATTTATGCAAATCCGAAAGGGCAACATATTCCTTAAGTTCTAACGTTGGTATTTCAGAATTGTCTTTTCTAAAAATAGGCATATCGTATTCCCAAACGACATGTAAAATCACCGAATCATAATTCGAATCTTTCTCATGATTGTGTACATACCAATCTGATGACTTGAGATGAATTTCAACATTTCCAGCCCATTTTTGATTTCCGATAATTAGTTGTGCATTGAAAAAATCAGGTCCGGCAAGTTGCAAATATTGACCTGAATTGAGAATCTGAATCGACTCTCCTTTTGTAGTTTTTAAATTGGCAATATCAAATTTCTTGAATTGCCACACATGGTGCAAAAAATCTTCTTTCATTCTGAATGGCATATATAATTGAAAAACAAAAGTATAAAAAAACAAAAAACCTGCAAAATTATTTTTACAGGTTTAAATTCTTCAAAATGAAAACTATTATTTTATTGAACCAATAATATCATATTTCGTAATAATGTGATGTTTTCCATTTCCTAAATCAATTAAAACCGCTTGGTTTTCTTTATTGATTAATTTAGAAACTTCTTCAACTGGCGTTCCAATTTTTACAATTGGAAATGGTTTCCCCATCACTTCTCGGATTGGTCGTTCCGCAGTGTTTTTATCGGTGATATAACTTTGGAATAAATCCGATTCATCAACTGAACCTACAAATCCATTAACATCAACTACTGGAATTTGAGAGATTTTGTATTTTCTCATTCTTTCGATTGCGTGTGAAACTAATTCTTCAGTACGAACAATTACTAATGGTTTATCGATATGTTCTTTGATTAAATCTTCTGCTTTTGTAATTTCTTCTTCTAAGAAACCTCTTTCGCGCATCCAATCATCGTTAAACATCTTTCCAACATAACGGCTTCCAGAATCGTGAAATAAGACCACAACTACATCTTCTGGACCAAAGTGCTCTTTTAACTGCAATAAACCCTTTACAGCGGCTCCAGCAGAGTTTCCAACAAAAATTCCTTCTTCTAAAGCTATTTTTCTTGTATAAACAGCTGCATCTTTATCAGTAACTTTCGTAAATCCGTCGATTAATGAAAAGTCAACATTCTTTGGTAAAATATCTTCTCCAATTCCTTCAGTAATGTAAGAGTAGATTTCGTTTTCGTCAAAAATTCCTGTTTCATGGTATTTTTTGAAAACCGAACCATAGGTATCAATTCCCCAAATTTTGATGTTTGGATTTTTTTCTTTTAAATATTTTGCAGTTCCAGAAATCGTTCCACCTGTTCCAACACCTACTACGAAATGAGTAATTTTCCCTTCAGTTTGTTCCCAAATTTCTGGACCCGTTTGTTCGTAATGTGCGATAGCGTTGCTTGGATTATCGTATTGATTTACGTACCAAGAATTAGGAATTTCTTCACCCAATCTTTTGGAAACTGAATAATATGAACGAGGATCTGTTGGTTCTACATCCGTTGGACAAACGATTACTTTTGCACCAACAGCACGAAGAATGTCAGATTTTTCTTTTGACTGTTTGTCAGAAATCACAAAAATACATTTGTAACCTTTCACGATTGCAGCTAGAGCTAAACCCATTCCCGTATTACCTGAAGTTCCTTCGATGATAGTTCCTCCTGGTTTTAATCTTCCATCTGCTTCTGCATCTTCAATCATCTTTACTGCCATTCTATCCTTCACAGAATTTCCTGGATTGAAAGTTTCTACTTTAGCCAATACTAATGCATCCACTTCAGCAGTTACTTTATTTAATTTCACTAATGGTGTGTTACCAATAGTTTCTAATATATTTTTTGCGTACTTCATTTGTGATATTTGTAATATTTTGCAAAGATAGTGTGAATTTTACAAATAAAGCAAACACACTAAAAATGGGAAATTTAAATAAAATTCTATTTAAAGAAATTCCATTCTAAACCAAATCGAACCATAAAATCACGATACGGATAATTTGGCGCCGAATAGAAATTATATCCTGTCATTGCCGAATTAAAATGTTCCGCTTTTAAGTAAATACGGGCTTGTTTAATTCTTGCATTTACAAAGAAATCAAACATTGGAAAATTTCCTATTTTCTTCTCGTTTTGCACATAAAACTCACCAATTAGAGGATTATAATCGTTTGCAAAATATTCAGTAAAATATTGAAAAGTAACTCCAGTTTGTAAAAGCATCGCCTTTTTGAAAACATGATCAGAGAAATATAATGTACTTCTAGTAGTCAATTCAGGTACATTTACAATTTCTGAAGATTGATCAACTTTCTGATATAAAAGAGTAACATCTAAACCAAACTTCCAAAACTTAACCTCTTTATTAGCGTTTATAGACAAATAATTAATTGTTTTATCGTATTGAACAGGTTTAACAGTAAGTTTTGTTATATCATTTGTAGTATTATCAAAATATAAATGATCGTTCAACACTTTGTATTGAACTGATGCATTTAACCATTTTGTCAAAGCAGAAAAAGAAAACTGATTAAGTTTTTCATTCTTGAAATTGTTAGCCCAATTGTAATCTACATAACCACTTTGATACAAATAGAAATTCAAATTTGGTAAACTGTTCAGTTTTTGATACTGAAATTCAAATTTATAATCGGAGTTAATAGTGTATTTTGCTGTAGCTTCAATATTTGAAATGGATTGATTTGTAATTGCTTGGGATATTTCTAATTTGGCAATCAATTTCTTTGCAAAATACGTGTAATTTCCTCCAACCATATTAATTCGGTCCGAAATGGAATTTGGCACAAGAATATTTCCCGAATTATCATACACAACACTATTGTAATAATAGTTATAATTAGTGTCATCAATAAAAAATTCTAAATCACCAAATTTTTTTGTTTTATAACCAACACCTACTTTATTATACATATTGTTATAACGCGTCTTATTATTTATATTATTTGAAAAAGACGCTCCAAAACGATTGCTAATTGTGGGCTGAGTAAACTCGAAAAACTTGTATTGATAATTAAATTGATGGGTGAAAATTAAACTATTGGGATTGTTTTTATTCAATTTAAAAGAATGGTCAAGAAAGATACGATTCCCCTTTAATAGAGAAGTTGCATCTTTAAAATAAACATCTAAACGATCACGCTCATTATAAGGATCTTCACTTGATTCAAACAAATCAGTATTAATAATACCACCATTTTCTTGATTCGAAATATCTTGAGCGGTGAAATGAGCATTTAAAAAATACCGCTTATCTTTTGTAAAATAACTAGTCGTAAATCTAAAATTTCCAGTACTCGAGATATTGTTTATGTATTTACCATTAGAACGCAATCCTTTGTAAGCAATTGAAAAATTGAGATTAGGTTTAGTATTAATAGTTAAAAAAGCATCTAAAGACTGTCCCTGCTCCATAACAGTTTTATAGTATAATTCTGTAAAAGGCGTTGGAACAGAATAATATTTAATATCACGTGCTTCTAAAAAATTAAAATGTTTAGCCGTAAAACCAAAAGATGGTAAAATACTTTTATGCACTAAACCGAAATTAAGAGTATTATAAGTATGTCCTTCATTGGCAAAAGGCAACAACCCAAAAATATCTTTTCTTAAGTAATTGTATTTATACTCATTCTTTAAAGACATTGAAGTGTCAGCAAAAGTAGTATCTTTCTCTAAGGTATAAATTTTATAGAGTTTAATAGAAGGCTTTATTTCTTTGCCTTGTTGTAGTCCCTTTTCTAAATCACCCTCATCAACAACTTGTGAAAAAACAAAAGAAGAAAGAAACAAAAATAAAATGGATAAATAAATTTTCATTACAATAAAATATTAGCAAATGTAATGAGAAAAAGGGGAATAAAAAAAGCCCCATAAAGGGGCTTTTAAAACAAATATTATTTATTAGTTAAAAAAATTACGTGTTTGAATATTTTTAACTGGCTTAGTAATATTTACTCTTGGAGCAGCTGCTCTACCAGAAGCAACAAACTGACCGTTTTTAGAGAAAGTAAAAATTCCATTTTCTACAGTTAATGTAGCAACATAAATAAACTCTTGATCATAGTTTGGAGTATTTCCAAAATCAGAATCTACAGCATCAGCAGCATCTTGAACAAAAGTTCCAGCAAAAGGTGAGTTGTATCTAGAGTAATTAATAGTCATTGGAATATTAAAAGTTGGGATACCAACTGAAGCTAGTGTTGCGTCGTCATATACATTCATATATATAGTATAAACACCATCTTCAACATCTCCTAAACTTACAGTAAACTCTTCTGGGCAAGCACTTGTTGCAGCAGCATATCCTGTAATATCATCACCGTTTTCGTCTAATACATAAACGTCAACATCGTAACCTATATCACATAATCCAAAAGGATAACCCGGAATATTTCTGTCCCAAGCAAACTCTAAAGTTAAATCACCATAGTCAGTGATATTGAAAGACAAGTTAGTATTAGCAACTTTGATGTTAGCATCAAATTCACTACCAACTTTTAATACAAAAGTTTCAGTAGCTTCATCTTCGCTATCTCCAATGATTTTAACAGTACCAATTCCAGAAGAACTCCAAGCTGGAATATAAACTTGGTGGTCATATTCAAAATCTACATCTTCTGTAGCAGTACCAGAAACTAAAGAAACTGTTACATAAGTATCAACTGGTTGCGGAGTAACTAAATTAACAGCAAATTCAATGGTTTTATCATATCCTCCCTCGTTGAAAGTACTCACAGAGTTAACATTCAAATATGGAGATACTGCTGATACAGATGCACTTCCATCATTTACTTCAATAACAGAATCATCTGTTGCATCATCATTACTACATGAAGTAAAAAAAGTACTTCCAGCAAATAATGCGATTAAAGCAAAAATATTTAATTTATTTTTTTTCATAAAAAATCTGTATTAACTCAATTAAACAAATTTTAATTTGTTTAATTGAGTAGTTAAATAATTAGATTATAGTGGCGTTAAAGTTGTTACAAAAGGTCTTTCAACTGTATTACCCGAAAAGAAAATTGAATAATGAACAGTAATAACACCAGTAACAGGGTTTACATTACTCAATGCTTTTTGAGCTGCACTTTGTCTTACTTCATTAGTAAAAGCGCTAGCTAAATTTTGAGTATCTAAACCAATAACGTTACAAACATCACTAAAAGTATAACCAGCTCTAGTACCTGCAGGTAATTGAATAGTATTTGCAGATCCAGGTGCTTGACCAGCACAATAGTAAGGTCCTACATATGAAGAAACATATAAACCATCAGCAATTTGAGTTACTAAATCATTAGCAAAAGTATAAACAGCTCCTGTTTCAGTTCTAACAGTTCTGTTAGAGTAATTACCCGCTAAGAAAGAACCACATGAAACATTTACTTTTGTAGACTTAACATTTAAATGCTCAGTTCTACCGTCAGTTAATTTTGCAACGTACGTTAATAACCAGTAATCACCAATTTCTAATGTAGCATCATCAGCAGGTAATGGCTGTCCTTCAAAAACAACTCCTGATATTAATTCATTATAGTTAAAACTGAAAGTTAAAGATTCATGTTGATTTTCAACAGGAAAATTAACAGATTTAAGCAATACATTGTTTGACTTTAATAAAGTACTACCATCTAAACGAAAATATTGTTTATAAACATCAACAGTTTCGACTTTTTCTCTACCTTGAAACACAGACAAACTTGCTGATAAAGCATCAGTAGGAGCACTACCCTGAGCATAAGTAATTGCAAGTGTCTCAACACTTAACAAACCTCCTACATTTTTATCTCCTGTAAGAGTATCATTGTCATCATCAACACATGAAAACATTCCAAGTGCTAAAAATGAAAATAAAGATAATTTTAATATTTTTTTCATAATCATTTTTTTTTTAGTTCATCCACCAAACATCTGACAACATAGTATCTCCATTACTTAATGTAGCACTAGCAGCTGCATAGTTTACTTGATTGTAATTTTGAGAGTCTGTTGAAAAATAGAATCTACTAGGAATTTGAGCAATTGCAGCATTAGCAACTGGAGATAAAGCTGGATATCCAGTACGTCTCCATTCTGTCCAAGCTTCAATACCTTGACCATATAATGCTATCCACATTTGAGTACCAATTTTTTCTCTAGCCTCAGATTGAGTTGAAAAATCAACACTAGCATTAGAAGTATAAACTGAAGCTGAACCTAAACCATTGAACTGGAAGTTAGCCTCAATAGCGTTTACATAATGTACTTTAGCTTGAGTAACACCACCTGGTATAATACCTTCATTAGCAGCTTCAGCCAAATATAATTGAACTTGAGCATAAGATAAGAAAACTCCAGGTAAAGTTGGGTCTAAATACTTATTTCCAGGAGATGAGAATCCATTATAATTTCCAGGATTTTCAATACCAGGGGTATTACCAACATATTGACCAGCATTATTTGTTTGAGCGTAAATAGGTAATCTAGGATCACTTAATGCATTCATAGTAGACACTAAAACAGAACTTACTTTGTACTCATTTCTGTTTCCATAAACGATTGTTTCGTAAATTGGGTTTGCATCAGGTTGTGAAGCTGTATAAGCTAACTCAGCAGAATCACTATTTGAAGACATCAATAAACCAGAAGCTACTAAACTTTGAACGTCAGCAGAAACATTTCTCTTTTTAGAAATTCTCATTAAAGCTTTAAGTTTCAATGAAGCAGCAAACTTTCTCCATTTAGTAACATCACCACCATAAACTAAATCTGCAGAAGAAGTAAAGTCACCAGTACCAGAAGCAAATAATACTTCAGCTCTATCTAATAAATCTAAAATACCATCATAAACCTCTTCTTGAGAATCATGTTTTGGTTTAACATTTCCAGGAACAACAGCTTCAGAAAAAGGAACTGGCCCATAAACATCAGTTAATATTTGAAATGCATTAGCTTGTAAAACTAAAGAAACACCTTGTAAATTAGTATTTCCAGCCTCACCAGCTAAATCATAAGCTGATTTAGACTCCGCAATTACACCTGCATATAAGTTAGTCCAAACAGCATTCATAAGAGCTCTTCTAGGAATGTATTTTTCCTCATCATTGTACTGAACTTTTGACCAATGTTGAGCCCAACATAATCCCATATCACCACCAACCTGCGCATTATACATAGTATTTTGCGTAGCAGTAATAGCAGTTGACAATAGCAAGTTTGGATCAGTTGAAGAAGGACTGTTTGGAGAGGTATTAATCTCTTCAAAATCCTTATCACAACTAACAGCAACAAATGCCATTGATGCAATAAATAAATAAATTATTCTTTTCATATTTAATTTTATTAAAATTTAACATTAATATTAAATCCGTAAGTTCTTGCTGATGGTAATTGACCAAATTCTTGACCTTGCTCACCATTAGCATTACTGAATGCAGATTCTGGATCGATATGAGGTGCTTTTTTGTATAATAAAGCTAAGTTTCTACCTACTACTGATACTTTGAAATCTTGAATAAAAGTTCCTTTTAACCAATTTTTAGGTAAAGAATATCCAAAAACAATTTGACGTAATTTTACGTAACTAGCATCAAAAACACCACTTTCAGTAAAGTTAGAATAGTTATAAGCGTATTGGTTGAATGTTTTGGCATCAACGACAACATTATTTGGAACATATCCTCCAGCTCCGTCAGAAACAACACCATTACCTACAACACCTGTCTCACGACCAATTAAAGTTTCCTCTAAAGTACCCGCATATCTACCCCACATATATGTCATTGAGAAGATATCTCCACCAATTTTAGCATCAACTAAAGTGCTTAAATCAAAGTTTTTGTATTTGAATGTAAAATTAGCACCTCCAGTCCAATCTGGTGTAATATTTCCTAATACAGCTAATTCAGAATTATTAACTTTTGGTAATCCGTTTTCATAAATAATATCACCAGATTCAGTTCTTGCATAAGGGAAACCTACAATTGCTCCATATGCTTGACCAGGAATTGCCTGTAACTCCATACCCCATTGACCACCAAGAGTATAAGAATCAGCACCACCTAAACTAGTAACTTCGTTTCTATTTTTTGCAAAGTTTAAATCAATATCAAAAGAGAAATTATCTGTTTTAATAGGAGTTAAACCTAACTGTAACTCAATTCCTTTGTTAGTCATTTCACCAGCATTTTCCCAAGAAGATGTAAATCCTGAAGCTGCTTCAACCTGTAGTGGTAAAATCAAATCAGTAGATGTTTGAGAATAATAAGTTGCTGCTAAACGAACTCTATTTCCATAAGCATTAACATCTACTCCAAACTCAGTACCTATAGTTGACTCAGGCTTGATATTTGGATTCCATTGTGTATTAGGCACAGAAGATTGAGTTCCAAAGTTATTATTTGCTAATGTAAATGTTCTGTTTGTAGAATACTCACCTAATGGACCAGTACCTCCAACTTTAGACCAACCTGCTCTTAATTTAACATAGTTAACTTTAGCATTTTGAAGACCTAAAACTTCAGATAAAATAAAAGATCCTGATACCGCTGGATAGAAGAATGAATTATTTTTTACTGGTAAAACACTTGACCAATCATTTCTTCCTGAGAAATCTAAGAAAGCATAATTTTTATATGATAATTGACCAAAACCAAGTACACTATTAATTCTTTGATCAAAAGAATCACTATCAATAGATGGAGTAGTTCCAGATTTAACATTTGATAAAGTAAACAATCCAGGTAACTCTAAACCTCCTGTTAATTCTCCAACAACTGTATTTCTAACTCTTTTTAAAGTATTCATACCTCCGTTTAAAGATAATTTTAAATCAGAAGTTAAATCAGTTTGATACGTTAAAATTGCTTCCGCATTGATTTCTGAATATCTTCTAGCTATTTCAGCATAGTATCCATCTTTGTATTCATTAGAACCTACATCCGCTCTAAGTGTTTCTCTTTGAGAGTAGTGATCTAAACTTAATTTACCATTGATAGATAATTTATCATTGAATTTGTAATTTAAATAAGTAGACCCAGTTACTCTGTCTTGATCAAAAGTATTTCTATTAGTTTCCAATACCCAGTAAGGGTTATTTTGGAAAACGTTATTCCAGTTTAATGGAGTTCCTTCTGCTGCTGTTCCTACAGGAGCTAATGGCAAGTTTCTCCAATTTTTTAAATCCGTAAAGTTAACGTTTCTAGCAGACCAAATGAACTGTTGAACAACGTTAGATGAGCTATAACCTACAGGAGGCAAGTTATTACTTTTGTTGTTAAAGAAAGTTACATTTGCACCTGCAGTTAATTTTTCACCTAATTTCATGTTTCCGTTGAAACCAACGTTGAATTTTTTGAAATCAGTAAAAGGAATCATACCTTTTTCATCAGAATTACCAATAGATAATCTGAAGTTGTTATTTTCTCCACCGCTAATTAATGTAATACTGTTAGACTGAGCTACACCTGTATCATAGAAATTTTTCACGTTATTAGGATGAGAAATCCATGGAGTTGGCATACCTCCATATTTATAAGAATCCCATTGTACAAAAGATAAACCTCTGTCTAAAGCAGGACCCCAACTTTCATCAACTCCGTCATTATACCCTCCTCCAGCACCATCAACGAATTGAAAGAAATCAGAAGTAGCCCCTTGACCATAAGAGTTTTGATAATTTGGTAATAATAATGGATTAGAGAAAGTAATGTTTGAGTTGAAAGAAACTTCAAATTTGTCTTTCTTTTTACCTGATTTAGTAGTAATTAAGATAACCCCTTTACTAGCACGGATACCGTATAAAGCAGCAGCAGTAGGCCCTTTTAACACAGTAATTGACTCAATATCATCAGGATTAATACTCGCTGCACCATTAGGTAAATCTCTACCTCCACCTGAACCAGCATTACCATAGTTTGTGTTATCAAATGGAACACCATCAATAACAAACAAAGCTTGGTTGTTACCCGTAATAGAAGAAGCCCCTCTTAATACAATTCTTGAAGAAGAACCTACAGCTCCAGAAGAGTTAGTAACTTGAACCCCTGCGATTTTACCAGAAAGAGCATTAACGATGTTAGACTCTCTAGCTTCTGTAATAGAAGATCCTTTTACAGACTGAACTGCATACGTTACCGCTTTTTCTTCTTTTTTAATACCAAAAGACGTAACAATTACTTCTTTACCTTCAACAACATCGTCTTTTAAAGACACATTGTAAGAACTTGCAGCAGCAATAGTAATTCTAACAGCTTTTTTTCCTGTGTAAGAAATTACCAAAACTTCTCCTTGTTTTGCTTTGATAGTATAATTACCATCAAAATCTGTAGTTGTACCACGAGTTGTTCCTTCAACAACTACGTTAGCACCAGCGATAGGGCCTAGTTCGTCAGAAACCACACCCGTAACAGTTTTCTCTTGCGCGAACGAAAACTGCATTGTAAACGCTACTAAAAGCGTAAAAATCCATTTGAACTTCGATCTCATATTAAATTTATTTGAGTTAGTTATTCCGCAAACTTCTTAATTATTTCTTAAATAAACAAATAATACTTCGGAATATTACTAATTTATTTTTGTTAAAGTTTTAGTTTTAAAAAAACATTTTACGGAAGATTCTCTTATCAAAGATGAAAATTTCGTAAAAAGGTTGCGTAGAAAATTATATTTTTGTCAAAAAAAAGAATGTTAAGTAAAAGTTACAGTAATTTAATATTAGAATGCGGAACAGATGAAGCAGGAAGAGGTTGTTTAGCTGGCCCCGTAACAGCAGCTGCCATTTTACTCCCTAACAACTTTGAACTTAATCTCCTTAACGACTCCAAACAACTCTCAGAGAAAATCAGAGAAAAACTAAAACCTATAATTGAAGAGAAAGCAACTTCCTTTGCCGTTACTCATATTTTTCCAAATGAAATTGATGAAATAAACATATTAAATGCTTCAATGAAAGCAATGCAAGAATCTGTTTTAAAATTAAATCAAAGACCAGAGCACATAATAGTAGATGGAAATCGTCCTCTGAATGGAAAATTAGGCATGAAACAAAAAACAGGAAGGATTTTTAATAATGAAGAAATTGAACTTTTAAAATCAATACCAAACACAAGTATTATTAAAGGTGATAGTAAATATTTAAGTATTGCCACTGCATCTGTTTTAGCAAAAACTTATCGGGATGAATACATGAATAAGATTCACGAAGAATTTCCAATGTATAATTGGAAGAAAAACAAAGGCTATCCAACCAAAGACCATAGAGAAGCTATAAAAAAATACGGTCCCTGTAAATACCATCGCATGAGTTTTAGACTATTACCAGAACAGCTGAGTTTGGAGTTTTAGAATTTACACAGAGGTACACGGAGATTTTTTTACTCTGTTTGTTTTGAATAGAGCTACACAGAGCGTTTTACTTTTTTAAATTTCCACCAAACTAAAATACTTTTAACTTGATTTACAATAAATACAGAGAAAACATTCTATCTTATAGAATACTCAATTAATTTAAACATACTTGCATATATAAGATAAGTATGATATATATATTAGACATATACGGGATATGTATGGGATATGTACGGGATAAAACTTACTTAAACTATTTCTGCTTCAAACAAATTTTGAAAATGTTTTAGGATTTTTTCTTTTACTTCTTGCTCATCTACTTCTCTTCTTAATTCTACGTGCATGGAGGTAACGGCTTTTCCTTTGATGCCACATGGAATGATGTTGTCAAAGTAGCCTAAATCGGCATTTACGTTTAGAGCGAAGCCGTGCATGGTTACCCAACGTGATGCTCGCACTCCCATAGCGCAAATTTTTCTTGCAAATGGCGTTCCTACATCAAACCAAACTCCGGTTTCGCCTTCGCTACGAGTTGCGTGTAAACCATATTCAGCTAGTGTTAGAATAATGGCCTCCTCTAAGAATCGCAAGTATTTGTGAATATCTGTGAAAAAGTTTTCTAAATCTAAGATGGGATAACCTACGATTTGTCCAGGCCCGTGGTAGGTGATGTCGCCTCCTCTATTAATTTTGTAAAAAGTAGCTCCTTTTGCTTCTAGTTGTTTTTCGGAAAGTAATAAATTTGAGATGTCACCACTTTTTCCTAAGGTATAAACATGTGGATGTTCTACATAGAGTAGGAAGTTGGGAGTGGGAAGTTGGGAGTTGAATTGTCTATTTTGAACTTTGATGTCCACAATTTCTTTGAATAATTCTTCTTGATAATCCCAAGTGTCTTTATAATCTTTATTTCCTAAATCTTGAAGTTGGACTTTATTGTTCATAGTAAACGAAATTGTGTTTTGAAAAGTGAAGCAAAGATACGAATTGTTTTTTGATGATGGGTGATGGAAGTTGGAAGATGGAAGTTGGGAGATGGAAGTTGGGAGATGGAAGTTGGGAGATGGAAGTTGGGAGATGGAAGTTGGATGATGGAAGTTGGTAGTGAAACTTGAAACCTGAAACTTTTGAACTTGAAACAAAATAAATTATCTTTGCACGCTTAAATACAATACTATGCAACTTTCGGAACAAGAAATCATTAGAAGAGACAAATTAAACGCTTTACGCGAACTTGGAATTAACCCTTATCCAGCGGATTTATTTCCGGTGAATCACACTTCAAAGCAAGTGAAGGAAAATTTTGAAGAAGGCAAGAAGGTAATTTTGGCTGGACGTTTGATGAGTGTTCGTGATCAAGGAAAAGCTTCGTTTGCTGAATTACAAGACAGCGAAGGAAGAATTCAGTTGTATTTTAATCGTGATGTGCTTTGCGAAGGTGAAGACAAAACACTTTACAACCAAGTTTTCAAAAAATTAACCGATTTAGGTGACTTTATTGGAATTGAAGGAGAATTATTCATGACGAAAGTGGGCGCCATGTGTGTTCGTGTGGATGATTTTAAAATGTTGAGCAAAACATTAAAACCGCTTCCGTTACCAAAAACAGACGAAGAAGGTCATGTGTTTGATGCCTTTACTGATCCAGAATTGCGTTACCGTATGCGTTACGTGGATTTAGTGGTTAATCCTCATGTGAAAGAAGTTTTTATGAAGAGAACCAAATTGTTCACTGCTATGAGAACGTTTTTCAATGAAGCGGGTTACATGGAAGTAGAAACTCCGGTTTTACAATCGATTCCTGGTGGAGCGGCAGCACGTCCGTTTATTACGCATCATAATAGTTTAGATATTCCATTGTACATGCGAATTGCTAACGAATTATATTTGAAAAGATTGATCGTTGGTGGATTTGATGGTGTTTACGAATTTTCGAAAAACTTCCGTAACGAAGGAATGGACAGAACGCACAATCCAGAATTTACTGCAATGGAAATTTATGTAGCCTACAAAGACTACAACTGGATGATGGAAATGACTGAAAATTTATTAGAATATTGTGCTTTACAAGTAAATGGAACTACAGAAGCTACTTTTGGAGAACACAAAGTAAACTTCAAAGCTCCTTATGCAAGAGTAACGATGACCGATGCCATCAAACAATTCACTGGATTTGACATTACTGGAAAATCGGAAGATGAATTGCGCGAAGCTGCAAAATCTATGGGAATTGAAGTAAACGACACCATGGGTAAAGGAAAATTAATTGATGAAATTTTTGGTGAGAAATGTGAAGGCAACTTTATTCAACCAACTTTTATTACCGATTATCCAAAAGAAATGTCGCCATTATGTAAATCGCACCGCGATAATCCAGACTTAACAGAGCGTTTTGAGTTGATGGTTTGTGGAAAAGAAATTGCCAATGCGTATTCGGAATTAAATGATCCAATTGACCAAAGAGAGCGTTTTGAAGCTCAAATGGCTTTAGCCGCAAAAGGTGATGACGAAGCGAACGGAATTATTGACGAAGATTTCTTAAGAGCTTTAGAATATGGAATGCCACCAACATCTGGTTTAGGAATTGGAATGGATCGTTTGATTATGTTCTTAACGAATAATCAATCGATTCAAGAAGTGTTGTTTTTCCCGCAAATGCGTCCTGAGAAAAAAGGTCCAGAATTAACAGAAGACGAAAAACATATTATCGAAATTTTAAAAGCTAACGAAGGAATTTCTATTGGTGATTTAAAAACTAAATCAGAATTAAGCGGTAAAAAATGGGATGCTGCTAGTAAGGGATTAAGTAAACACGGCTTGATGCGTGTTATTGTAGATGGCGAAAACAAAATTGCTGAGTACTTAGGAAAATAACTTCAAACAACTAAATTTCAAAGCGAAACTTTTTATAGAGTTTCACTTTTTTTTATTCTCTAATTAAACCTTTTTATTTCCTGAATGTCTTATCATCAAAACAATTAAAAAAACGAAAAGATGAAAAAATTAATTTTAGCAATTGCTTTAGTGATGACAACATTAACCTTTGCACAAGACAGAAAACAGGGAAGAGAAAAATTAACTCCTGAACAGCAAAGCGAACTTCATGTTAAGAAGATGACTCTCGATTTAGATTTGGATGCACAACAACAAAAAGAAGTAAAAACCATTTTTTTAGAGCAAGCGAAAAAAAGAGAAGCCAAAATGGCCGAAATGAAAGCTAAAAGAGAAAAAGGTGAAAAACCATCTGCTGACGAAAGATTTGAAATGAAAAATGAGATGTTAGACAATCAAATTGAAATGAAAGCCAAAATGAAAAAAATCTTAAAGCCAGAGCAATTTAAAAAATGGGAAGAAAACCACGATGAAAAAGCAGCACAAGCAAAAGAAAAAATGCAAAAAAGAGTAAAAGAGCGCAGAGGTAATTAATTATTTTTGACAAAATGTTTTGTTTTAATCTCAAATTTAATTTAGATTTGACAAACCAAAAAAAAATCAACTGTATTTAATTATGAAAAAAATAGTCTTTTCTCTAGTATTATTCTTTGCGTTTAGCGCTTTATCTTTTGCTCAAGATCAAAAATCAAACGATCCTAAAATGGCAGCAAAGTTAGAATTAAATGAATTGGTAAAAGTGATTCCTTTGGAGAGCAATTTAGAAAATGGCTTATATGATTTATTAGTTTACAAACACGTAAATTTAGCCAAAGCTACTTCTGATAAGGAAAGAAATGAAGTTTATTCAATAATGAAAAGTAAAATTGACGGATCTCTTTCTCCTGAGCAGTTAAGAAAACTTAAAAGCAATAAAGCTCTTTATGAGAATCTAATTAAATAAAAAATGTCCCGATTATCGGGACATTTTTATTATAACTCTCTTGCTGTTTCTGCTATTGCATTAATTGTAAAATCTAAATCTTCATACGTTAGTGCATCTGTTATGAACCAAGTTTCATAAGCCGATGGTGCAATATAAACTCCGCGTTTTAATAATCCGTGGAAGAACTTTTTAAATGTATCGTTATCACCATTTTTAGCGGTTGCAAAATCATAAACAGGTTTGTCGTCAAAATGTACGGAAATCATCGAACCCACTCTATTAATCGTAAAAACAACGCCTTCTTCTGTTAATACTTGACGAATTCCCTTTTCTAAGTAGGCTGTTTTTTCATCTAATCGCTTAAAAATAGCAGCATCAGCATTCAATGCTTTTAGCATTTCAAGTCCGGCAGCCATGGCTAATGGATTTCCTGATAAAGTTCCAGCTTGATATACTGGACCAAGTGGTGCTAAATAATTCATGATTTCTTCTCTGGCAGCGAAAGCACCTACTGGTAATCCTCCACCAATAACTTTTCCGAAGCAAACAATATCCGCTTGAATTCCGAATAATTCTTGAGCTCCTCCTTTTGCTAGGCGGAATCCCGTCATTACTTCATCAAAAATAAGTAAAGCTCCGTTTTCTGTACAAACAGCTCTTAGTGCTTCTAAAAACCCTTTTGCTGGCGGAATACATCCCATGTTTCCTGCTACAGGTTCTATAATAATGGCTGCAATTTCATTTTTATTTGCTTCAAACAAGGCTTTTACATTTTCAATATCGTTATAAGCTGCTAATAAAGTATCCTTTGCAGTACCCTGTGTTACCCCAGGAGAATTTGGCACACCAAACGTACTCAAACCACTTCCTGCTGCAATTAAAAAAGAATCGGAATGTCCGTGGTAACATCCTGAGAATTTGATAATTTTATCACGTTTTGTATAGCCTCTTGCCAAACGAATCGCACTCATACAAGCTTCTGTACCTGAATTTACAAAACGAATTTTATCGATATTTGGCACCATAGAAACTGCTAATTGAGCAATTTGAGTTTCCAACTCTGTTGGCATTCCAAACGAAGTACCTTTTTTTGCTTTTTCGATAACGGCATTCACTACTGGTTCGTAAGCATGCCCTAAAATCATAGGTCCCCATGAATTGATATAATCTATTAATCGGTTCCCATCTTCATCATATAAATAGGCTCCTTTTGCTTCTTTTGCAAAAATAGGCGTTCCTCCTACTCCTTTAAATGCTCTCACAGGTGAATTTACTCCACCCGGAATTACTTTGTTAGCTTCTACAAATAGTTCGCTACTTCTTTTATATAACATTATTTTATTTTGATTTGTTGCCCGATTGAAATGGCATTGTCAGACATATTGTTTAATTTCTTTAAATCATCTACTGTAAGTTTGAATCTTTTTGACAAAGAATACAAAGTATCACCTTGTTGAATGGTATAATAATCTCCGCCTTGCGCTACAATAACTTCTTTTTTAACTGGTTTGAAATCGCGACTCAAGACTTCGTTATCGTATTTGTACAATTCGAAACGCTCTATTAAGCCAATTAATTTCTCTGGGTATTTTACGTCGGTTGCATAACCTGCCGCTTTTAATCCTTTTGCCCAAGATTCATAATCGCCTTTATCTAATTTGAATAAACTAGAATATCTTGGTCGTGAAGTTAAAAACAACGAATGATCGCGATACGATTCTGATGGATGTTCGTATTTTCTAAAACACTCTTGTTCGGAATCGTCATCGTGTTTTACACTTTCCCCTGTCCACTCTTTATGGCATTTTATTCCGAAGTGATTATTGGCGCTTAAAGCTAATTTTCCTTTTCCAGCACCTGATTCTAGAATACCTTGTGCCAAGGTAATACTTGCAGGAATTCCGTGAGCTTTCATATTGTTTTGAGCAATTTCTTTAAAATTATCTACATAAAACTGAATTTCTTCGGCATACGTTTTTACATTTGAAGTTGCTTCTAAGCTAACTTCTGAATCGGTTTTAGCTTTTGAATCTGATGTTGCTGATTTAGTTGATGAAGTAGTTACAACAGTTTTTTTAGCTGTCGTTGTTTTTGTTTGCGCTACTGGCTGTTTTTTAGTGGTAACTTTAGGCTTTGACGTTGTTCTCACCACAGGGCGCGAACTGGTACAACTTACTACTAAAAGTGCTAGTAAAAAAAGGGCTAACTTAGTCTTCATCATATCGTATTATTTCATTATTCTTACTTTGTAAAGCAAAATTCATGCCTTTAATTCCTTGTAAACCACCGGTGTGAATCATTAGAATTTTAGCATTGGGCGGAAAATATTCTTTCTGTATCAAATCCAAAACTCCAAAAACCATCTTACCCGTGTAAACAGGATCCAATGGGATAAACGTTTGACTGTAAAACGAATTTAAAAACTGAATCAATTCGTCATTTACTTTACCATATCCTCCAAAGTGATAGGCGTCATTAATATTCCAATTGGTTTTCACTACAAAATTACGAATTACATCAGATAAAAAAGCACCTTTTAAGGAAGAAAATCCAATTATTTGCTGTTTTTCGGTTGAAGAATTAATCAAACCTGAAATTGTTCCACCTGTACCAACCGCACAAGCAACATGAGTAAAATAGGCTTTATCCGTATCTGTTAAAATCTCTTCACACCCTTTAATTGCTAATTCATTAGTTCCTCCTTCGGGTATCATATAAAAGTTTCCAAACAATTCGTGAAGATGATTTGCAAACGCTTTTTCTTCTTTTTCGCGATAAGCTGTTCTACTTACGAAGTAAAATTGCATGCCTAATTCTTGTGCTTTGGCTAATGTAGGATTTTCTGCTATTTTACTTTCAAGTTCTTCACCGCGAATAATTCCGATGGTTTTAAATCCAAATTCTGCGCCTGCTCCTGCAACCGCTAAAATATGATTGGAAAAAGCCCCACCAAAAGTTAACAATGTAGTATGTCCTAATCGTTTTGCTTCTTGGATATTGTATTTCAACTTTCGGAATTTATTACCTGAAATTATGGGATGCAGTAAATCTTCTCTTTTAATGTAGAGTTCAATTCCGTTTGGAAAAACCATTTCGATTTTCTGATTTTGACTTTTTTCCATAAAAAAAGCAGCTTGAATAAGCTGCTTTCAAATATACTACAATATGTGTTTATTTTTTATAAATAGATACTTTTTTACTTACAATAATATTATCTGCAGTAGTTGCTTTTACAACGTAAACACCATCACTTAAAGCTCCTGTAGCAAATTGATAAGAATCATTATTACCTAAATTTTCTTTATTTAAAATTAATTTACCTGTAATATCATATAATGTAATTGATTTAATATCTTTTTTATATGTATTTAAAATGGTTAACATTCCTTGTTCATTATTTTGAACAACAGCAAACATATTATTCGCCTCATCAGGAGTTGTTAAAGTACCTCCCGTATTTTTAAATGTAATTTCAAATCTTGTTTTATTATCCCCTGCAGGTAAAGTCATATCAAAAACTCCATTCTTAATATCATAATAAATATCCGTTAATTTATCATGAATAAACACTTGGTCAGATAAATCAAACCCATATAAATATTCTGACACCCTAACTTGAAAACGTGTTTGTGAATCACATCTAAACCCGATTGGATAACCTTTATCAATATCAAAAGAAGTTAATGAAGTTCTAAATTCATTAGTTGTTCCCTCTAAAACTTGATAAAAACTAATTGGATTAGCAGCATTAACTCCTGGAGTATCAGCTCCTTTTTCAAAACCATCAGAATAGCCATTTGCAAATCCTAATCTATTAAAAAGATAACCTCCATCATTTATGAATGCAACCAAAGCTATTTGTGGTGCGTAATAATTCACACGTTGTGTGGTGTAGTCTGTACCCGCAACATTAGGAATTTCATCATAAAACAAATCACTATCAATAGAAGAACTTTCAGTTGTGCTTCTTGCTAAAGGAGTTGCATCTACATCTGTTTCTCGTCTAAAAACGCGATATGAATTTCGCATTGTAGCTGTACCTGCTCCATCACCTCTAACCATAAAACCTTGACCAATAGGCGTAAATCTTAAGTGTAAATTTGCTGTTCCTGCAGGAACTAAATTAACATTATAAGTACCATCTCCATTATAATTCCAAAAATCTGCTGGAGTATAGCCCGAACCTGGAGTGTATGTTCCATATCCACCTTCATATTGATTTAAGTAATGTGAATTAACAGCAACTTGTTCCCAAAAATATGCTGTACCATCAATTGAAGTATTGTTTAACCCAACATCGTCAGCCGTTCCCCACAACAAATCAGGACCTGGAGCATCAGCTCTCAAATACATATTCAAATCAACCGCACTAGGATAAGGATTTCCTACTAACGTAAAATTACCATTAGAAACTGGAACCGAAATCGTACCGTCATTTGGTTTTCCTCTAAAATCGTAACGTTGTCTGCTTCCTGAATTGTTTTGCACATTTTCTGCAGCTTGTGCAATAGTTGCATCGGTACCTGAAGTTCCTTTCATGGTAAACCCTTCACCTGCGTTGATTGCTGTAGCAGCTCCCACATAAGCCCATTGCGCATAAGCATTAGACGTTATGAATTTCCAAATCCAGTAAGGCGCTATTGCCAGAGGATTGGTAGTACCATTATAATTGTTAGTTGCCAAAATAGTTGCAGGAACACTAGTTGTCAATCCCGTTGGACGGTTTAACATGGTAATTCCGAAAGCTTCATTTCCGATTGCCGCCGTAGCATTTCCGACTGGCGAACACCAATAATTGTACTGAAAATTATTTACCGTACCTTCTTGAAAAACAGATAACTTACCAGCACCCGTATTGGCACCAGCACCAGTGGTACCTTGTAATAGTTGCGAATTATTTCTAAGAAAGAAATTTCCATTATTTTGTAAATTTACATCTTGTTTTACGTACATGAACTGATCGTTAACAAATACGTAACTATTTGGGCTAACATACATTTGAGAGAATGCTGTTAACGACCCCAAAAAGCCTATAGCGGACAGTATAATTCTTTTCATAATCCTGAAATTTAAAACATTACCCGACAAATATAAGTATTTCCTTTTTATTATCCTTAAAAAAAAAACAACATTTAAACGATAAAAAGACTCATTTCGTCCCATTTTTTTTCACTTTACCTGCATTTCATTCCTTTTACCTTACTTTTTTAAGAAAATTTTAAAAAATTATGTAAAAAAATAAAATTAATTCTGTAAGAAAAATCAACACCTCTTTTTTACTTAAAAAACAGCATTTCATCGATTTTTTTATACACTTTATCGATTTTTTTACTATTTTTACCAACAATACAAGGTTTTCACAAAACTACCTTTTAAATGTGATGTAAAATATTCTATTTTATTGATATATTTGTTTTTTTATAGTCTAAAATTAGCATTTCATTCATTTACGAGGAAATTCAAATCTTGGATTTAAAAATGATAAAAAAATCAAAACAAAGAATACAAACCCCCTATTTATGAAACAGAATTACAATCTACTAACTAGTTCTACTGCATTTCCCCATGCATGGAATACCTTTTTTCAGAAAAGTAAAACAAAAACCGCTAGCTTACTAGTTGTGCTTTTTACGCTATTGGGATTTTCTGATGCGTTTGGGCAGGTTGTTTTTACAGATAACACGCCTGGAGGTTCAGAAACATTTACCGTACCAGCTGGTGTTACTTCAATTACAGTTGGTATTTGGGGAGCTGGAGGCGGAGGCGGAGGTTCTAATTCTAACAATGATGGTGGTTCTGGCGGAGGCGGAGGCGGAGCAAGCACAAGAGTTATAGCTGTAACTCCTGGTGATGTCTTTACTTATACAGTAGGAACCGGTGGTATTGGAGGTGTAGCAGCTGCAGGGACAGGCGCAGGTGGTACTGCAACTACTTTTGTTAGAGCTGCTTTAGGCATAAATATGGTTGCAAATGGTGGTACAGGCGGACAAGGAAACAGAGGATTTGCAGGGACAGGTGGAACTGCCTCTGGCGGAACAACAAATGATAATGGCCTTAGTGGGACTGTAGGAGACAATTCTGGACAAGCCGGTGGTAACTCTGGAACAGTTTTAACTATTTTTGGAGCAGGTGGATCAGCACTTATAAATAACCCTGGTAATCCAGGAACTATACCAGGCGGCGGCGGCGGCGGCGGCGAAAGAGGTGGTGGAGTAGATAGAGCTGGTGGCGCTGGTGCAGATGGTCAAGTAAGAATTAGCTATCTATTAATACCTAATGATGTATGCTCAGGAGCTATTAGTATAACTTCAAATACTACATGTACACCTACTACAGGTTCAACTTTAGGTGCCACTGACAACAATGAAACTGGAGATTGTACAGATGGAACTGAAGAAGCTGTGTGGTATAGCTTTGTAGCAGTAGCCAGCACACATGTGATAACAGTTGATGGTGCACTAGGCATAGATCCTGTGTTAGGCGTTATTTCCGCTTGTGGCTCTGCAACAATACCAACTGGTGGTGCTTGTATTGACGCAACAGGTAATGATGGAATAGAAACAAGAACATTAACCGGTTTAACTATCGGTAATACCTATTATATTCAAGTTTACGATTACTGGGGTGTAAATACTAATAACGCTTTTACCATTTGCGTAACTCACACTTCTCCTCCAACAATTACTTCTTTTACACCATCAAGTGCTTGTGCTAGTTCTTCACAAACAGTCGTTATTACAGGAACCAATTTTACAGGAGCAACCGCAGTTACTATTGGAGGAACAGCTGCTGCTTCGTATGTAGTTAATTCTGCAACACAAATTACTGCAACAATAGGAACAGGAACAACAGGAGCAGTACGAGTTACGACACCAGGAGGAACTGCTACATCGGCAGCTACTTTTACAGTAAACCCTTTGCCTGCAGCAATTGGTGGCGGCGCTACAACGGTTTGTACAGGAGTTTCAACTCCTGCCTTTACTAATGCAACACCAGGTGGTACTTGGTCGGTAATACCAGCGGGAGGAACTGCAAGTATAACAGCTGGTGGTATTTTAACAGGAACCACCGCAGGAAATGTGAGAGTTAGATACACACTACCTTCAGGATGTTTTATAGAAACAGCTAACATAGCTGTACAACAAACCCCAGGTGCAATAACTGGAGGAGCGGCAACGGTTTGCGTTGGATCATCTACTCCTGCATTTACAAATCCTAATGGAGGTGGAACTTGGTCTGTACTTAATGGAACTGGTGCTGCAACAATAACTTCACCAGGCGGTGTTTTAACAGGAACAACAGCTGGTACAGTTACGGTAAGATATACCATTGGTTCTTGTACACCAGCCACTTATAATTTAACGGTAAACCCTACCCCTACAGCAATTGGCGGTGGAGCGGCAACCGTTTGTGTTGGCGGTACAACACCAGCCTTTACAAATGCAACTGCTGGAGGAACTTGGTCAACAAGTAATGCAAATGCTACCATAAATGCTTCTGGAGTATTAACAGGAGTCACTTCGGGCACTGTTAGAGTTATATATACTTTACCAACAGGATGTTTTGTAGAAACAGCTTTAATAACCATTAATAGTTTACCTACTACTGTAGCCACCCCAACTCCAACAAACGGAGCAACAGGTGTTTGTTATGCAGGATCAGGAGCAGTTACAAGTATCTCTTGGGGTGCTGTAGCTGGTGCCACCTCTTATGATGTATATTTTGGTGCAGGAAGTGTTCCTGCAACAGTTACTGCAAACGTAGCAACTAATACCTACAATACAGGAGCTTTAGCAGCTAACACAACCTATTATTGGCGAATTGTTGCTAAAAATGCCTGTGGAGACGCTCCTACTTCTGCTACTTTTATTTTTACAACTGCAACTGCAACTTGTGTTTGTATCCCAACAGCAACTACAGATAATGGTACAGGAATTACAAATGTAATTTTCAATACTATAAATAATTCTACAAGTGGGACATCAGCTTACAGCGATTTCACCTCTATTTCAACCTCATTAATGGGATCATCTACTTACCCATTAACAGTTAGAGTTAATACTGCAGGTAACTATACTGTTTATGTAAGAGCATGGATTGATTGGAATTCAAATGGCGCGTTTGAAGCAGGTGAACAATACAATTTAGGTAGCGCAACAAATGTAAATAATGGCGCTACATCTGCAAGCCCATTTAACATATTAGTTCCTAACACTCCTGGTACATACCGTATGAGAGTGAGAGCAACTTACAATGTTACACCAACTGAGTGTGGCAATCAAAACTATAGTGAAGCAGAAGATTATACGATTAACGTTTTCTCTCCTACACCTTGTGTTGCACCAACAACTCAA
Organism: Flavobacterium sp.; assembly: GCF_041911335.1. Lineage (GTDB taxonomy): Bacteria > Bacteroidota > Bacteroidia > Flavobacteriales > Flavobacteriaceae > Flavobacterium. The sequence goes on along the minus strand of NZ_JAYRPD010000029.1, from coordinate 10,451 downwards.
CCAACAGCTTTGACATTAATACCTAGTGGCAATTTTATTTCAGGTTATTTCTCTCCTGCTGTACCAACAGCTAACAGTTATTTAATTGTTATGAATACTACCAATGTGGCTCCAACACCTGTAAATGGAACAAATTATGTCATAGGAAACACCATTGGAGCAGGAAATACAGTAGTAGGTATTGGAAGCGGTACTACTTTTGTGGCCTCTGGTTTAACGCCATCTACTAACTATTATTTCTTTGTATATGCATTGAATAATTTATGTACAGGAGGTCCTTTGTACAATACTACTTCTCCATTAAATGGAACTTCATCAACTACAACAGCAAACCCATCGTACTGTTCACCTTCACCTTCTGTTGGTGCTGGCTTCGAATCTTTAACTTATTTTACCAATATTAGTTTTGTAGGAACTTTAAATGATGTTTCTAATAATTCAACCTATTCTAGTGCTCCTAGAGGTTACCAAGATTTTACCACTTTACCTAATGTAGCTAGACAAGCACAAGGGCAAGGGGTAAATATTTCAACCCAAACAACCAATCGTGGCTACATGAAAGCATGGGTAGATTGGAACAAAGATGGAGACTTCTTAGATGCAGGAGAAAAAGTATATGATGTTGGAGGTATTGCTTCCTATTCAACTACTTTTGGATTTGTAATTCCTACTTTACAAGCAGTTGGAAATTACCGAATTAGAATTAGAATTAGTAAAGATGATAGTAGTAATGCATGTATAAATTGGGGTTTCTGTGACCCAGATGCTATTAGTAATTTTGACGCTTGCCAGAACATTAATTACTATGGTGAAACAGAAGACTACATTTTCACAGTAGTAGCTAGTTGTTCTGCAGTAATCACTGCGGTAACTGATGGAGGAAATTGTGGATCAGGTAATGTAGTTTTAGGAGCAACAGGTTCTGGTGCACCAACACAATATCGCTGGTATACCACCGAATTTGGAGGAACTCCTGTAGCAACAACAGCAACTGGAAGCTGGACAACACCATTTTTAGCTGCTACAACAACGTATTGGGTAACTGCTTTTAATGGATGTGAATCACTAGTAAGAACTAAAGTAGTAGCAACTATTAGTCCACTAGCCAACTTAACATTTACTCCTTCCGTACCTGAAGTTTGTGGTGAAAATAATGTATTATCATTAACTGCTTCTGGAGACAAACAACTATCTTATTTAGTTAACGAACCTTTCAATTCAGGTTTAGGAGTTATGATTAATGACAATATTGTAAGTAATGGAGGTGTAACTGACGGATTAACACAATGGCAAAATAGACCAAGTACATTTGTACCTGCACAACAAGTATGGTTCCCTGCAATTGCATCTGGCTTAAATGGAAATAATTTTGCAATGGCAACTTCTGATGTTGGTCTAGTCACAACACACAATGCTATAATGTCACCTGTAATTAATTCTACTAACTATTTAAATTTAACAATGTCATTTGACATTTATTATTCCAGATATTATGTTGATGGCACTGATTTAGCATTAGATTATGTAACGGTTGATGTATCTACAGATGGTGGTGTTGCTTGGACAGAGTTAACGCGTTACACTGCAGACATTGGTTATGGCACACGTTTTGTAAACAAAACATTTAACTTAAACGGTCACATCAATCAAAGTAATTTAAGAGTACGTGTTCGTTACTATGGTCAATGGTGTGATGGTCTAGCAATTGACAATTTCAAAGTTTATGGAGATGTACCATTAAATACTTCATTTGATTGGACAAGTGTTACACCTGTAGCGGCTTTCCAAGATTTTGCTTGCACAACTCCTTATGTTACTGGAACCCCAATCACTACAGTTTACATTAGACCTACACTTACACAATTAGAACAAGTAACTTATGATTTTACTGCTACTGCAACCTTATCTAATGGGTGTTCGGTAAGTCAAAATATTTCAATTCAAAATAAATCAAAAGTTTGGAAAGGTGGAACAAATGGGGATTGGAATAATCCAAACAACTGGTCTCCAGTAGGAGTTCCTGATGCCTCTACTTGTGTTATTATCCCTCCAGCTGCTAATACTTCTAATGTATTAGGAACCAATTATAATGGATTTGGAAAAACATTACAAGTTGTAAACGGTGGTAATTTAACCATTCATCCTTCTAACACTCTAACCATTACAGATTTTGTAGAAGTTAGAGGTGCAACGAGTACTTTTAACATTGAAAACACAGGAAGTTTAATTCAAGTGAACAATGTGGCTAATAGCGGTATCATTTCTATGAAACGTAATGTAAACATAAGACAATTAGATTATGTTTACTGGTCATCACCTGTTGCTAATTTTGCTTCTAGTGCCGTTTCACCATTAACACCAACAGGATTCATTTACAAATGGGCTCCAACACTTGGAGGAACTGTGAATAATCACGGTAATTGGGTTGGTGGCAATGAAGCTATGGTTAACGGTAGAGGTTATATCGTTAGAGGACCAAGTACTTACACATCAACCTTACAAAACTTTACTGCTAATTTTGTTGGAGTACCAAACAATGGAAACATTACAATACCTGTAAGTAGGGGAACCTATAATGGAGGAACTTATAATACATTAGTATCTACAACTTTAGGAACAGCAGACGATGACAACTGGAATTTGTTAGGAAATCCTTATCCGTCTGCAATTAGTGCAAATACTTTCTTAGCAACCAATACAAATTTGGCTGGGTTTATAAAATTCTGGACTCACGGAACACTTCCATCAGCAGCAATTTCTGACCCATTCTATAACAACTATGTTCAAAATTATACGGTTGCAGATTATGTTACATATAATGCAACAGGAGCAAATCCTCCTATAGGAAATGGTAATATTGCAGCAGGACAAGGTTTCTTTGTATTAATGAATCATACTTCAGCTGCTACGACAGAAAATGTAGTTTTCAATAACAGCATGAGAAGAAATGACTATAGAAATGATAATTTCTTTAGAAATTCAAATACAACTAATTCTGAAAATGAAGAAAAACATAGAATTTGGTTAAATTTAATTAGTCCTTCTACCACTTCAAGCACGGCTTTAATTGGTTATGTTTATGGTGCAACTAATCAACTAGACCGTATGTATGATGCCCCTGCTTTAGATGTAAAAACAAATTTTGAATTGTATTCCTTCTCAAATACAGATAAATTAAACATTCAAGGAAAGTCATTACCATTTACCGATACAGATCAAATTCCATTAGGTATCTCAATTGCTCAAAATGGAACACATACTTTAGGAATTTCAACAGTTGATGGATTATTTGAATCTGCTTCACAAGGAATATATCTTGAAGATAGAAATTTAGGCATTACTCACGATTTAAGAGTAGCTCCTTACAGCTTTACTGCTACTACTGGTAGATTTGAAAATCGTTTTGTATTGAAGTTCAACAATGAAACGTTAGGTAACGAAGACTTTATTACAAATACTGTAACAGTATACACTAACGAAAGTATTAATATTAGTGCTCCAAACCAAGTTATTAAATCGGTACGCGTACATGATTTACTTGGCCGCGTTTTAGGAACGTTTAACAATGTGAATAGCAATACATTCTCATCTAAAAACATTGCTAAAACACAAAGTCCTTTATTAGTAGAAGTAACATTATCAAACGGAACTGTTGTTAGTAAAAAAGCGATTTACTAATTACAAATACTTTAAAAAACTCCAAAAAGACCTTTGCTTTAAATAGTAAAGGTCTTTTTCATTTGCATAAGCTTCTCGTTCAAATGAAATATTATAATAAGCCACTCTCCTATTTTTATATCTTACCAATCGAACTAAAAATTCAATTCCATACCAAATAAAAAATAAGACAATCAAAAGCTCTAATTGTTGTCGAATATGAATTCTTTCATGGTTTAATAAGACCGTATGTGCTTTATCTTTTTTATCCGATAAAAACACAAACGGAAAAAAGGTAAAACCTCTAAATCCTTTCGGAATTAAATATTTAAAAACTAGTACAATCATTTCATGCAAAGTTGCTAAATTTCTTCTTTACTTTATTATTTAGCCAAAGGAAAGAAGAAATCTTGGTTAAAAATATTTATTTTTGTAGAAGTTAAAATAACTACGTTAGGTGTAGGTATAAACTGTAATAAAAAATTTCGTTTCTACAGTTCTCGATACATTTTGCAAATGCAAATCTACGGCTTTGCATTTGCAAAATACTCGAAGTGACGCAATTGGAATTACTTTAAAAAATGAAAATAACAAAATTTATGTTGAAAACTAATTATACCCAACTAGTAAAAATAACGATTTTTAAGTCGATTTGTCGATATGAATAACGATATCAATCCGAATAATTTAAAAGAAGGGGAAGATTTTTATTATACTCCTGAAGGATACAAGTGTTTTACAGAAAAGTATCATTTAAAAAGAGGGTATTGTTGTAAAAGCGGATGCAGACATTGCCCTTATGGTTTTGATAAAAAAACTGGAACGAATAAGAAGAAGTAGGAGACTGGGTGATGGGGAGACGAGGTGATGGGGAGACGAGGTGATGGGGAGATTGGGTGACGGGGTGATGGAGTTGATTTATTTTTATAAAATAACAGAATGGACATACAATTATACAAATACCGAATCAAAATTCACAAGTCTTATCATAGGGCTGATATTCGTTATCCTTAGTTTTGTTAATTAAGTTTAACAAACAAATTATTCAGAACAATCTCGACTTCGCTCGATTTGACAAGAGACTACCATACTCGATTTGACAATATTTTATAATACACAACAAACTATATACTAAAAAATGACATTTCAAGAACAAATATTACAAGGCATTCCATCGGTATTACCCAATCCAAAACCGTATGAAGCGGATATTAATCATGCTCCAAAACGAAAAGAAATTCTTTCAGACGAGGAGAAAAAATTAGCTTTAAAAAATGCACTTCGCTATTTTGATGCAAAACATCATGCCGAATTAATTCCAGAATTTAAAGCGGAATTAGAAACTTACGGAAGAATTTACATGTATCGTTTGCGTCCAGATTACAAAATGTATGCTCGACCAATTCATGAATATCCGGGAAAATCTGAACAAGCAAAAGCGATTATGCTAATGATTCAAAACAATTTGGATTATGCGGTTGCACAGCATCCTCATGAATTAATTACCTATGGCGGAAATGGTGCGGTTTTTCAAAATTGGGCACAATATCTCTTAACCATGAAATATTTGGCCGAAATGACGGACGAACAAACGTTAGTCATGTATTCGGGTCATCCAATGGGATTATTTCCATCGCATAAAGAAGCTCCAAGAGTTGTGGTTACAAACGGAATGGTTATCCCAAATTATTCCAAACCAGACGATTGGGAAAAAATGAATGCTTTAGGCGTTTCTCAATACGGACAAATGACTGCTGGAAGTTATATGTATATTGGTCCGCAAGGAATTGTACACGGAACAACAATCACCGTTTTAAATGGTTTTAGAAAAATTAAAAAATCACCAAAAGGCGGATTATTTGTAACTTCTGGATTAGGAGGAATGAGTGGCGCTCAACCAAAAGCTGGAAATATTGCAGGTTGCGTTACCGTTTGTGCCGAAGTAAATCCGAAAATTACCCATATTCGTCATTCTCAAGGTTGGATAAACGAAATTGTAGAAGATATTACCTTATTAGTTGCTAGAGTTCGAAAAGCATTAGAAAATCAAGAAGTGGTTTCCATTGCTTACTTAGGAAACGTAGTAGATGTTTGGGAACGCTTTGATCAAGAAAATTTACATATCGATTTAGGCTCTGACCAAACTTCATTACATAATCCTTGGGCTGGAGGCTACTACCCTATCGGTTTTACTTTTGAAGAATCGAATGAAATGATGGCAAATGAACCTGAACGTTTCAAAGAAGAAGTTCAAAAAACCTTACGTCGTCATGCGGCAGCGATTAATAAACACACAGCAAAAGGAACGTATTTCTTTGATTACGGAAATGCCTTTTTGTTAGAAGCTTCTCGTGCTGGAGCCGATGTTATGAATGACCATCCAACATTAGGTCGTGAATTCAAATATCCAAGTTACGTTCAAGATATTATGGGCCCCATGTGTTTCGATTATGGTTTTGGACCATTCCGTTGGGTTTGTGCTTCAGGAAATCCAGAAGATTTAGCAAAAACGGATAAAATTGCTTGCGATGTTTTGGAAGAAATGATGAAAAATTCACCGTCAGCAATCCAACAACAAATGGCAGATAACATTCAATGGATTAAAGGTGCGCAAGAAAACAAATTAGTTGTAGGTTCACAAGCTCGTATTTTATATGCTGATGCCGAAGGACGAATTAAAATTGCAGAAGCCTTCAATCAAGCGATTGCTCGTGGTGAAATTGGATATGTAATTTTAGGTCGCGACCATCATGATGTTTCCGGAACCGATTCTCCTTACAGAGAAACTTCCAACATTTATGACGGCTCTAGATTTACCGCTGACATGGCGATTCATAATGTAATTGGAGATAGTTTCCGAGGTGCTACTTGGGTTTCTATTCACAATGGAGGCGGTGTTGGCTGGGGAGAAGTAATTAATGGCGGATTTGGTATGGTTCTTGATGGAAGTAAAGAAGCATCAAGACGCTTAGAGTCAATGCTTTTCTGGGATGTCAACAACGGAATTTCAAGAAGAAGTTGGGCAAGAAATGAAGGTGCTATTTTTGCAATAAAAAGAGCTATGGAGACGCAACCTTTATTAAAAGTTACCATCCCTAATTTAGTAGATGAATCTTTATTGTAGTTTCAGGTTTCAAGTTTCAAGTTGAGCTTCTATTCCTGAAATCAAAACTTAAAACTAAATATTATGAAAACATTAAAATTACTTTCAATTCTATTTATAGTTACTTTGGCTTCCTGCAGTTCTGTAAATGTCAATGCTGACTATGATAAAAATGCTTCATTTAGCAATTACAAAACGTATGCTTACATGAAGAATAACTTAGACAATATTGCCATTTCGGACTTTGATAAAAAAAGAATCTTAAATGCGATTGATGAAGTTATGGCCACTAAAGGTTTTACGAAGTCGGAAAATCCAGATATTATTGTAAATATCTTCACTAAAGAACGTGAACGTGTAGAAGTTTATCAAAATTATGGATTTGGCTGGGGTTGGGGACCTTATTGGGGCATGGGAATGAATCGCCCTGCAGTAACAACCACACCAGAAGGAACCCTTTTTCTAGATTTTGTAGATACAAAAACAAAGGAATTAGTTTGGCAAGGACAAGGAACAGGTTATCTTACCCAAAATAGAGATAAGAAAGAGGCTGTAATAAAAGAATTTGTAGTTAAAATTTTAGATCAGTATCCTCCGAAATAAAAATATTAAAAGGCGTAACTATATAGTTACGTCTTTTTTATTAAATAATTTTTTTTTACACTATTTAGAACCTTTATTTTGTAGATTTGTAGTCGCTTTTCAAATAAAGTTTATTATTCAAATGGCTCTAAAAAAAATCATACTTATACTAATATTAGTATTTTCTAATTTAGGATATTCGACTTCTTCTAAAATTGAAAACCATGTTAGTCATGCAGTTATTGCCCCATTAATAACGTCATTTACACCTGCTTCAGGTCCAAAAGGAACTAGAGTTACAATTACAGGATCTGGATTTTCAGCCACTTCTCAAGTTAATTTTAATGGTTTTAATGCTATTACAGTTTACATAAACTCAACTACATTACAAGCAATAGTACCTTTGATTGCAAGCGGAGAAAACCAGACAATCACTGTAATTGATAGTGGTGTTTCAACCAATGCAGCAACTTTCTTTACTTTGAACACCACATTAGGTACGTGTGCTTCTTTTACAGATTTAATTATATCAGAAGTATATGATTCTGGAACTGGGAATGTGTGGTATATGGAATTATACAATCCAACAAATACCCCAATAATTTTAAATGCTCCAGGAAGTATTTACAAACTAGAACGCTATGGGTCTATTGGAAACCCATCGCCTACTAGAACCATTGATTTAACCGGAACTGTCCCTCCTAACAGTGTTTATACCTTAAAACTTGGAAATGCATCACCAAATACGTGTAATGCAATTACATACAATTTCACAGAAACTGGTGCGGGTATTAATGAAGATGACGAAATTAGACTAACCAAAAACGGACTCCCTATTGATGTTGTTTATTGTCCAGATGAAACAGGATATACCATAAAAAGAAATTCTAATGCAAGTGGACCTTCCAACATTTACGATGCAACAGAATGGACTACTTTATTATCAGAAACTTGTACGGATTTAGGCCTATTTACTGTTTCAAATAATTTACCAACAATTAACAGCCATCCAATTGATGTAACTGGTTGTCCTTCAACAGCAACTTTTGCAGTTGCCGCATCTGCAACTGGTATATTAACTTACCAATGGTATTATAACAACGGAACAAACACAAACTGGACATTACTAACTTCAGTTTTTCCTGGAGTTACGCTTTCAGGAACAGCATCTCCTTCTTTAAGTTTGAGTGGTAACCTCACAACATTAAACGGTTATCAATTCTATTGTGCAGTTTCATTAAATGCGTCATGTACTATAATTTCTAATGCAGCAACATTAGCTATTTCATCAACCACAACACCTACATTCAATCAAATTTCACCAATTTGTCCTGGCCAATCCTTTACATTACCCTCAGCCTCAAATAATAGCACTGCTATTAATGGAACTTGGTCGCCAGCGATAAATACTACGACAACTACGACATATACATTCACACCAACTGCAGGGCAATGTGCTACTACAACAACTATGACTGTGGTAGTAAATCCAAGTACAACACCCACATTTACTCCAATAGCACCTATTTGTTCTGGCCAAACTTTTACATTACCAACAACATCAACTAATAGCACTGCAATTATTGGAACTTGGTCACCTGCTATAAATAATACTGCAACTACAACATACACTTTTACTCCAACTGCAGGACAATGTGCTACAACAACAACCATGACGATTGTAATAAATCCGAGTGTCACTTTAAGTTTAACTTCCGTAGCAGGAACTGACAATCAAACCGTTTGTACGGGAAATGCCCTTATTCCTATTGCCTACACGTTTGGGGGTAGTGCTACAGGTGCTACCGTTACTGGACTTCCTGCTGGAATAACGGCTTCGACTTCTGGGAATGTGCTCACTATTACTGGAACTCCTACGGCAGCCTTCACGTATGCTGTAACAACCGATGGAGGTTGTGGGAGCATAACACTTAACGGTACAGTAGCCCTAGGCAGTCCGGCGAATTTAAATTTATATTGCGATAGTGCCAATTCTACTCCTACAGCTTTAGCTTTTGATTTCAGTAATGTAGGTCAGACCAATTTCACTTACAGCTACACTATTGATGGAGGCGCTCCTATCACTGGAACTCACATTTCGCCATCCAATTTTACAGTATCTGGCTTAACACCGGGACAAGTCGTAGTTTTTACTATTACAGCTAATGGTGTAGGATGTGTACCACCCGAAACCGTAAGTTGCACCACCTCATGTCCGAGTCCAACTTTAACTGATGGCGCAATTTGTGTGGATGAATTTGGAGTTCCATTCCAATCCTACACATTAGATTCAGGTTTAGATAATGCTATTTATGATTTTGTATGGTATTTTAATGGAGTCGCGATTCCAAATTCAAACAATGCTACTTATACTGCAAATGCAGTAGGTACATATGGTGTAATTGCTACAAATAGTGTTACGAATTGTGTTTCTTCAGATGTTACCACTATGGTAACTGCAAATGTCACTTCAGTAACACCAGTTGCAAGTATGGCTGTAACCCAAAGTGCTTATTTTAGTGGAAATGCCACTTTAATAGTGAATGTAACAGGAGGAAGCGGAACACTAATGTATTCTTTAGACGAAGGAACATTACAATCGTCAAATGTGTTTACAAATGTAAGTTCTGGACCCCATACCATAACCGTAATTGACACACAAGGATGTACTTATTTAACTTATACATTATTGGTAATTGACTATCCACAATACTTCACTCCAAATGGAGATGGCATCAACGATACTTGGTACATTGCTGGTTTACAAAATACGGATGTAATTAATATTTTTGACCGATATGGCAAATTAATCAAACAGTTAAAAGGAGAAGAATTTTGGGATGGTACTTATAACCAAGAACTACTTCCATCAACAGATTATTGGTTTACAGTAGACTATTTGGAAAATGGTGCTAAAAAACAATTTAAAGCGCATTTCGCCATGAAACGATAATTAAAAAAGAGTTAGTTTTAGACTGCACCCAAAAGTTTAGACAAATTTATAATTAATTTTGATAATAGTGAGCTCGATATTTAATCGGGCTCATTTTGTTTAGATTTGATTTAATTCTTTCGTTATTGTAATAGTTTATATATTGTTTTATTTCAT
>NZ_JAYRPD010000028.1:0-24230 GCF_041911335.1 Flavobacterium sp. | reverse complement strand
ATTGTATTGTTTGCTGCTTTAATAACATCTAAAAAACGCTATAATTAAAGCTAAATATACGAAAAAAGGAGCAGAAAAACTAAGTTTTCTACTCCTTAAATTATTGCAATTATTATTTAAAGGACTTTTTCAGTGCCCTCAAGCAATTCAGGACTTTTTTTATTCAATAACTTCTAAAGCATAACAAATCTTTTCATCTTTGGTAATAATATACGTGTTTTCGTTTTTTGATATCACCACTTCGTCCTTCCAATTTAATTCTCTTAAAAAATTCATTTCAAAACCTTTTATATGCTGTTTTAAGACAAATTTTCTATCCATAGTATTCAGACACCATTCCAAGTATTTCACGTTGTTAGCATGGTTTACAATATCCAAATCGGATAATTGTACTTTGTAATCCAACACTTTCTCAAACGGAACATCTAAATTAATACGCTGAACCGATTTTTCAGTAGCGCTATGTTCTGGATATTTGATGAAATGTTCGTGAGGCAAAGCTAAGTTTTCAGGTCGTCTAATTTGCGTATTTAAAACGGCCCAATAAGTTTCGCAACCTGCTAACTTCTCATCACCACGATACAATTCCAAACAACGTGTCGAACGCGAATTTTCTAACGATTTAATCCATGTTTTTATGGTAACTTTCTCTTTCCATTTGGGTAAACTGATAATTTCTAAACGCATTTTACTCATTACCCAAGCTTGATGATGTTCTTGCATATCACTAAAACTTATTCCACCTAAATCGGCATGAATTCCCGCTGTAATTTGAAAAATATTACACAAATCAGTATATTTCAACAAACCATTTGGATAGCATTGTAGAAAATTGATTTCGTATTCTTGTTCTAAAATAGAAGTAAAATTGGGAGAAATGGGCATTTTTATAAAAATTGAATTCCTAGTGACAAATTTAATGAATTACTATGGTTAAAATAACTTTTATATTCATTTGTAGTATTCACATTAAGGAAATATTTTGCTATTCCAATTTTAGAATAAAGATTGATTTTGTTTTTTAAAAAGTAATTCGTTTTTATCGACATTTCAAAGTAATTTCCATTTTGTACTCCATATAATTTTGAACCATCTTTTTGTCTAATCTCTATTCCACCAAAACTCAAAGAAGGTATAAATTGAAATTTATTGTGTTTATACGCATCATAAGAAACGAAACCATTTATAGAATTCATATTAGATTTATCAATGTTTCCACCTATAGCTTGATCCTCAACAAAAAGTGTTGTCTTTTTAAATCCAAAACCTAAATTAAAGTTGGAGTAGCTTATCATTTGAAAATCAAACTCAGCACCAATTGAAGGATTTTTATGCCCTTTTGAAAGATAATTGTCTCCAAAGAATATTTGTGTGACAAACCCAACCGATATTTTTGGATTAAAGTCTAATTTTTTTTGTTCTATTTCTTGTGAAATTATTAATTGAAATGAAATCAATAATAAGATAGAATATATTTTTCTCATTTCTAATAATTTAATGTGTAAGATAATAAGTCTGAATCATCAATAGCGATTGAAACTTGTTGTGTAATAATGGTATTTGATATGTAATTTTTGAATTTGTAGTTTAATTGGATAGTTTGGTTTTTTCTTACATTTTTATCCGTTTCATAATAATAGGAATAGCCTTCAGGTAAATTGTAAAAACTTAATTCATTTGCAACTTCTCCCTCATAACTCAATTCTAAAAGTTCGTTTTCTGGGTTAACTTGATTTGGGATAATTTGTAAATGACAAAGATTTGTTTTGTTAAATAGTTTGAATACTCCCAGATTTAATTCGTAATTATTAAAATTATCAGTTTGAATATTTACAACTCGTTTTGAATTAAGCGCGTTTGATTCGTCATTAATTTCAACAATTATTTCATCAAAATTATTTTTTGGTTTAGGAATTACCATGGTAAAATTTCCAAAATTATCTGTAAAAGCTTTACCTATATAATTTGTTTCTGACGGATAATAAAAAATAAATGGTAGATAACTTGAATTTCGTGTTACAAATAGTTTTATTTCTTTGTTGTTAATCGCTTCACTATTTTCATTTATCGCATTTCCTTTTACGACAAGCTTTGTTTCTCCATCATATTCAATTTCACAAGAAATTGTGGTTAAGACCAAAAGTATAAATAAGAGTTTTTTCATTATTTTATTTTTAGCTAAGATGAGAAAAATGTTATAGGGTTGCGTTAAGTAGTAGTTATTTTTTCAATAAATCGAATAATCTCTGTTCTATCCGTCAAATAATCAAACCAACTTACATTTTCAGTTCGTTTAAACCAAGTGATTTGTCGTTTAGCAAAGCGTCTCGTGTTCATCTTGATTTGTTCGATGGCAAACTCTAAAGTTATTTTTCCATCAAAATAATCGAATAATTCTCTGTAACCAACGGTTTGTAACGCATTTAAATGTTTGTTTGGATATAAAGATTCTACTTCGGCTAAAAGTCCTTCATTCATCATAATAGTAACACGTTGGTTGATTCTATCATACATTATTTCTCTATTCGCTTCTAAACCAATGATGATAGGAGTGAAGTTTCTAACATTTTTTCGTTTTCCAATAAAACTTGAATAGGGTTTTCCTGTACCCAAACAAACTTCTACAAAACGTTTCATACGTTGCGGATTTTGTAAGGTTTGTGGATTTTCAGTTTCTAACTTTTGGTAATATTCCGAATCTAATTTTTGGAGTTGCTCTTGTAAATATTCGATTCCTAATGCCTCATATTTAGCATTGATTTCAGTTCGAACCGATTCATCAATATCTGGAAAATCATCAAATCCTTTCAAAACAGCATCTGCATACAATCCAGAGCCGCCAACCATTATTTGAATGTTGTTTTTCTGAAATAGTTCATCCAATTTGGCTAAAGCTTCTTGTTCAAAATCGCCAACCGAATAACTTTCGAAAATGGATTTATTCTGGATAAAATGATGGGTTGAGGCAGCTAATTCTTCGTCACTCGGAACAGCGGTGCCAATTTTCATTTCTTTAAAAAACTGACGACTATCACACGAAATAATATCGCAACCAAAATGTTGTGCTAAAGCAATACTTAATGCTGTTTTTCCAATGGCAGTTGGACCAATAATCGTAATTAGGTAATTCATTTTATAATTCGCTTCCGCAATCTTGACAAAATTTTGCGTTAATTAAGTGTTCATGACTACCACAGTTTTGGCAAACTTTTTTGTCACTTTCTCTTGTTTTAGGTGTGTTTTTTGCAATTTCCGCGGTAATAATTCCGGTAGGAACGGCAATGATTCCATAACCCATAATCATTACAAATGAAGCAATAAATTGTCCTAAAGGCGTAATCGGGGTAATATCACCAAATCCCACTGTCGTTAAAGTTACAATGCACCAATAAATTGAAACGGGAATACTGGTAAAGCCAGCTTCATCTCCTTCCACAACATACATCACAGAACCAATGATGATACAACTTATCAAAATAAAGTACATAAAAACTAAAATACGACCACGACTTGCAATAATCGACTCTCGTAAATGCACCGACTGACTTGAAAATTGAGGATGATTTAATATTTTAAATAATCGCAATAGTCGTAAAGCTCTAATTACAGTAAAAACACTAGTTCCTGTCATGAAAAACGACAAATACATGGGTAAAATCGCTACCAAATCGATAATTCCGTAAAAACTTAAAATGTAATTGATGGGTTTTTTAATCGTGATGATTCGTAAAATGTATTCAATTGTGAAGAAAATGGTTATTATCCATTCCGAAACTAAAATAAAAGTGTGGTATTTTCCATCGAATTCTTTTACGGTTTCCAACATTACTAAGACAACGCTCAGTAAAATCAATCCCAAAAGAATTAAATCGAAAAGTCTTCCTGCAACCGTATTGGTTCCGTAGATAATGATGTGAGCTTTTTGTTTGAAAATCTCGTATTTCGACTTAACTTCATTCATAAAAACAAAGTTAAACAATTAAAATTGAATAATCTTATATACTTTGTGTTTGCGTAAATAGGTCTGAATAATCGTTTTCGTATCGCGATTGTGTTTCATTGGAATAATGATGTTTTTCAAAATTTCAATGTTGTTTACTTGATAATTCAAATCGTAAAAGCAATAGCCTTTGTAAATGCCATTTTCAATAAGAACTGCGGTTCTTTCATCGTAAGTTCTACCTCGGTCGAGAATTACCATATTGTTGTTTTCAAACGAGTTTTCTTCGATGAATTCCAATACACGTTCGTTGTAACTTTCTGGATTTTCGTCGCCTACACAAGCACCATTACATTCTTTGATTTTGTATTGAAAACATCCGTTTTGAGTATCATATAAGCCATTGATTTTCTGACACAAATTGTATTTCTCAGTTATCTTGAACAACGCATTTTTGCCTTCCTGAAGCGAAGTAAACGAAGTAATTTCTTTCTTTCGACCATCCGCTTTTTCAACAGTTAAAGAAATGTAACCTTGCTCGTTTTTATGTTGATATAAGGCATATTGGAAAATACTTTTGCGTTGGGCTCTGTTATAAATCGGTTTGTTGATTTTAATTTCTTCACTTTCTTTTAAAAGTGCAATTAATTCACTTCCAGTTTCTTCAAAAGTTACGGCATAAACATCGCGTTGGATTTTTTTACTTTTACTCGAAGTTCCAGTGAAATGTTGGTTGACACGTTTTTTGATGTTTTTGCTTTTTCCGATGTAAATCAAATCGCCTTTTTCGTTATGAATGTAGTAAATACCTGTTTTAGAAGGTAAATTTTCCACAATATCTAACAATTTAGGCGACATTCCCGATTTAATTTCGGTTTTAATGAAACTTTTTACGATTTCTTTCTCAATGTCTTTTACCAACAACATTTTGAATAATTTCACGGTAGCCAAAGCATCACCACTGGCACGATGT
Source organism: Flavobacterium sp. (assembly GCF_041911335.1). GTDB lineage: Bacteria > Bacteroidota > Bacteroidia > Flavobacteriales > Flavobacteriaceae > Flavobacterium. The sequence goes on along the minus strand of NZ_JAYRPD010000028.1, from coordinate 19,317 downwards.
CTATCTGCCATTGGAATTCCTAACGAACGCACCAGTTTCCCCAAACTATACGATTCTTGACCTGGAATTAACTTTTTTGCTAATTCTACCGTACAAATTGTTTGCTTTTTGAAATCATAACCCAAACGTCGAAACTCGGTTTTTAAAATGCGATAATCGAAAGAAGCATTGTGAGCCACAATCACACAACCTTCTGTAATTTCAATAATTCTTTTGGCTACTTCATAGAATTTTGGAGCACTTCTAAGCATAGCGTTATTAATCCCCGTTAACTTCACAACAAAAGGTTGTATCGGTTTTTCGGGATTTACAAGGCTAATGAATTGATCGATTACTTCATGACCATCAAATTTATAAATGGCGATTTCGGTAATTCCTTCTTCGTTGAATTGGCCTCCAGTGGTTTCTATGTCGATGATTGCGTACAAAATAGTTTACAGTGTTGAGTCTCAGTTTTCAGTTAATTGGCACATTGACAAATTGCCTTATTGATAATTTCTGGAGCCAAATATACTACTTCCAATTCGAACCATCGTACTTCCGCATGAAATTGCGAGTTGATAATCGCCCGACATGCCCATGGAAAGAGTGTTTAGTTGACAGTTTTCAGTTTTTAGTTGATTGTATTTGTCAAAAATCGTTTTTAGATGTTTGAATTCTTTTTCGATTTGGTTTTGGTTTTCAGTGAAGGTTGCCATTCCCATTAAACCTACGATTCTTATGTTTTTAAAATTCTCTTTGTCATGCTGAACTTGTTTCAGCATCTCGACTAATTCTTGTTCGTCTAACCCAAATTTACTTTCTTCTTCCGCAATGTAAACCTGCAACAAGCAATCAATCACACGATTGTTTTTCGCCGCTTGTTTATTGATTTCTTGTAATAATTTCAAACTATCCACACCGTGAATCAAACTCACAAAAGGCGCCATGTATTTGACTTTATTCGTTTGCACGTGACCAATCATGTGCCATTCAATGTCTTTTGGCATGACTTCCCATTTTTCGGTCATTTCTTGGATTTTGTTTTCTCCAAAAATGCGTTGCCCAGCATCATACGCTTCCATTAAATCTGCTACAGGTTTGGTTTTTGAAACCGCAACTAAGGTAACATGAGCTGGAAGTTGGGATTTTATGGTATTGAGGTTTTTTGAAATTGTCATTTTTTTATTTTTTGGAACGCGGATTTAAAAAAAGATTAAAATTTTTAAAATTATTTAAAATCGGTGTTTCTAAGATTTAATTACTCATATTTATAATTCATATACCACCAAACCACTTCTAAACTTCGGTTCAATGTAAGTTGATTTTGGAGGCATGATTAAATTGTTATCGGCTAAGGCTTTAATTTCGTTAATGTCGGAAGGGTAAAGCATGAAACCAACTTCAAATTCGCCTTCATCGATTAAATCTTTTATTACCGAAATAGATTGTTTTCCTGGAATGTAATCAATGCGTTCGTCGTTTCTTAAATCTTCGATTCCTAATAAAGGGAAAAGGACTTTGTCGTATAAAATTTGGGCATCTAAATTGTCTAAAATAGAAGCTTGTTGGTGATTTTCTTTTTTGTAGAACAAAGCATAAAAACTGCCATCTAAATACATTCCAAATTCAAACTTATTTTGAGGTTTCCAAATTTCTTGATCTTTGGCGTCAATGACGAAATGTTCCGACAATTTTTTGATAAAAGTTTCTTTTGATAAACCATTCAAATCGCTAATCAATCGGTTGAATTCGTAAATTTTGACATTACTTTCTGCAATTAAGAAACTCATGAAATAATTCAGATTTTCGTTGCCCAAATGCTTGTCTTGCTCGAACAACAATTCCGCTGAAGCCGAACGATGATGTCCGTCTGCAATGTATAAATTAGGGATTTTTTCGAAATGTTCTTGTAGCCAATCGATTTCAGATTGCGTATCAATTTTCCAAAGGGTGTGTTTTTCTTTATTGGTTGTCGAATATTCGTAAACCGGTTTACTCTTTTTTCGCAACGCAATAAACGTATTGATTTCCACACTATCGGGATACGTAATCAAAACAGGTTCTGTATTAAAATTGGTTTGATGCAAATAATCTTTGAACAATTCTACACGGTATTGCAGCGTATCTTCGTGTTTTTTGATGACGTTATTTTGGTAATCTTTCACCGAAGTTCCGGAAATAATTCCAGTAAAAGTTTGTCCTTTTGACTGGATTTCGTACAAATAAAAAACAGGATGATCTTCTTCAATTAGAATTTGGTCGTGTTTAAAATCTTGGTATTTGTTGGCAACCGCTTTAAAACGTTTTTCTAATGAAATTTTTTGCGCATTAGCATAAGCAGGATGAATTACATGCAAAAATGAATACGGATTAAAATTTAGCCAAGCAGCAAGCTCAGCCGAACTATAATCGTCATACGTTCTACAAGTAACTAAGGCAACTTTGTCGGCTACCGGTCGTACTGCTTTAAAAGGTTTTATTTTGGCCATTTTTGAGTGATTAGTAATTAGTGATTAGTAACTAGCTATTCACTAATTACTAATCACTTTTTACTTTATTTAGAAAATTGTTTCGAAACTTTTTCTGCTTTTTTGCTTTCTGAGTAATCGTAGAAACCTTCTCCCGATTTCACTCCTAATTTTCCAGCCATTACCATGTTTACTAATAATGGACATGGAGCATATTTAGGATTTTTAAATCCGTCGTACATAACGTTTAAGATAGATAAACAAACGTCTAATCCGATGAAATCTGCTAACTGTAATGGTCCCATTGGATGTGCCATTCCTAATTTCATAACCGTATCGATTTCGTAAACACCACCAACACCGTTGTATAACGTTTCGATAGCTTCGTTAATCATTGGCATTAAAATTCTATTAGCTACGAAACCAGGATAATCGTTTACTTCTGTAGGTGTTTTTCCTAATTTAACCGATAAATCCATGATGATTTTAGTTACTTCATCAGAAGTGTTGTAACCACGAATGATTTCAACTAATTTCATAATTGGCACTGGATTCATAAAGTGCATTCCAATTACTCTTTCAGGATGTACAACATTAGCTGCAATTTGCGTAATAGAAATTGAAGAAGTGTTGGTTGCTAAAATTACGTTATGATCGCAAACTTCACTTAATTGTTTGAAAATGTTGAATTTCAATTGAACGTTTTCAGTTGCAGCTTCTACAACTAAATCACATCCTACGACACCATCTTTAACGTCAGTATAAGTTATGATGTTTCCAATTGTTTTGTGTTTGTCTTCTTCAGAAATACTTCCTTTAGCAACCATTCTATCAAGGTTAGCAGCAATAGTTGCCATTCCTTTTTCTAATGATTTTTCTGAAATATCGATTAATTTTACGGTAAATCCGCTTTGAGCAAAAGTATGAGCAATTCCGTTACCCATAGTTCCAGCTCCGATTACTGCGATTGTGTTCATTATATTATTTTGGTTTCAAGTTTAAAGTTTCAAGTTTGTTTTTGTTGCTTATTTCTCCATTGATTGAATAATCATATGGGCTACTCTTAAAGCTTCAGTACCATCTTCTAAAGTTACGATTGGAGTGGTGTTGTTGTTGATAGCATCCGCGAAAGTTTCTAATTCGTCCAAAATGGCGTTGTTAGCATCCACTTGTGGATTATCAAAATAGATTTGTTTTTTAACTCCTTCAGCATTTTGTAAAATCATATCGAAATCACCTGGAACTTCGGGTGCATCTTTCATACGAACTACTTCGCACACTTTATCCAAATAATCTACTGAAATGTAAGCGTCTTTTTGGAAGAAACGCGATTTTCTCATGTTCTTCATCGAGATTCGGCTCGAAGTGATATTTGCTACACAACCGTTTTCGAACTCAATTCGTGCATTTGAAATATCTGGAGAATCTGAAATTACAGCAACACCACTTGCATTTACTGTTTTTACTTTCGATTTCACAACACTCAAAATAGCATCAATATCGTGAATCATTAAATCCAAAACCACAGGAACATCAGTACCACGAGGATTGAATTCTGCCAAACGATGCGTTTCAATAAACATCGGATTGTTGATTTTATCTTTCACGGCAGTAAATGCTGGATTGAAACGTTCAACATGACCTACTTGCCCTTTTACGTTGTATTTTTTTGCTAAAGTGATGATTTCTTCGGCTTCGGCAACTGTATTTGAAATAGGTTTTTCGATGAAAATGTGCTTTCCAGCTTCAATAACTTGTTTGGCACATTCAAAATGTTGCATCGTTGGCGTTACAATATCTACTACATCAACTGCAGCAGTTAATTCGGCAATAGAATCGAATTTTTTATAACCAAATTCGGCTGCTACTTTGTTGGCGTTTTCTTCAAAAGCGTCGTAAAAGCCTACTAATTCATATTTTTCAGATTGATTTAATAATCGCAAATGTATTTTTCCAAGGTGACCTGCACCTAAAACTCCCACTTTTAGCATAAAAAATTAATTTTATCAAAAGTACGATTTTAGTTGAAAGTGCAAAAGATTAAATTCCGAAACTTCGGAAAAAAGTTCGTTTATTTTCTGATTTGTTTTTTGAGATTTTAAAGCTATTTTTACCCAAACAAAATCATCCCAAATTGAAAGATACTAATAAACATCAAGGACTTAGAAATCAGTTGGTAAAGCAATTGGAGGAAAAAGGAATTACCGATAAAAACGTGTTGGCTGCTATTAGTAAAGTTCCACGTCATCTCTTTTTGAATTCTAGTTTTGAAGATTTTGCTTATCAAGATAAAGCATTTCCTATTGGTGCTGGGCAAACCATTTCCCAGCCTTATACAGTAGCATTTCAATCACAACTGTTAGAAGTACAAAAAGATCATAAAATATTAGAAATTGGGACCGGAAGTGGTTATCAAACTGCAGTTTTGTGTGCTATGGGTGCTAAAGTATATTCGGTAGAACGTCAGAATGAACTCTTTAAATCTACAACGGTTTTATTACCAAAACTAAATATTAGACCCAAGCATTTAACCTTTGGAGATGGGTACAAAGGACTTCCAAATTTTGCTCCTTTCGACGGAATTATTGTAACTGCTGGAGCTCCATTTATTCCACAACCTTTGATGGCACAATTAAAAATAGGAGGTAGGTTAGTAATTCCCGTAGGTGAAAAAGAGCAAATCATGACGTTGTTAATTCGTAAAAACGAAACTCAATTTGAAAAACACGAATTTGGTGATTTTAGATTTGTACCACTTTTAGAAAACAAAAACTAATTAGCGAAGATTCGTTAATTTTTGTTTTAAAATTTCCAATTCGTCTAAGATGGAAGTGATTTCTTTTTCTTTGGATGAATTGCCAACTTCAATACCTTTTTCTTGAAGAATTTCAGTAATAGCTTGAATCGCAAATGGATTTAAATCGAAATTATGGTCTAATTTTACTTTGTACCAAGCAACTAATAAAGGTTTTAAATCGATTTCTAGAATTTGAGCAAGCGTTTGAATTTGTTTCTTTGTTGGAATACGAAATCCGTTTTCAAACTTACTAATCAAAGCTTGATCGATTTTTGCAATTTCGGCTAACTTTCGGGTTGAAAGTTCTCTATCTATTCGAGCTTGTTTTAAAATTTCTTTCATAAAGGTATGATTAGAAACTTTTCTTAATTCGGTCTAAATCGCGTTTGGTATCTTGCTCTTTTAATGATTCGCGTTTGTCGTAATTCTTTTTACCACGACAGAGCGCAATGTCTAATTTAGCTAACCCTTTTTCATTGGTAAACAAACGAAGCGGAACAATGGTTAGTCCTTTATTATCAGAATCTTTATCGAGTTTTTTTAGTTCGCGTTTATTCAATAATAATTTACGCTCACTTTTTGCTTTGTGATTGTAATGCGTACCATATAAATATTCCTCAATGTGTGAATTAATTACGAATAATTCGCCATCATGAAATTCGCAAAAACTTTCTGTAATAGCGGCTTTTCCGAGACGAATTGATTTGATTTCGGTTCCGGTTAAAACGATTCCAGCGGTGTATTTGTCTAAAATTTCGTAATCGAATTTAGCTCTTTTATTAAGTATGTTAACGGTCTTTTGCATAAGGACTACAAATGTAAATTAAAATTGTAGCATTTTAAAATGATAATTACAGATAAATAATTTTTAATCTATGATTTATATCAGTTTTTATGTTTTTTCAGTCATTTACCTTTGACTCATAATTTTAAACTAAATAAAAAATGAGAAAAATAGTTTTTGCTTTGATGGCGATGTCATTAATGACAGTAAATTTTGTAAATGCACAAGACAAAGAAACAAAAGAAGAATCAAAATCAAATGAATTTAAAAGATGGCAAGTTCGATTGAGAGCTGTTGGAGTTGCTCCAGATGAAAGTGCTAAAATAGGTATCATCGGTGGTGATGTTGCAATTTCAAATGCTCTAATTCCAGAATTAGATTTCACTTATTTCTTTACAGAACATTTTGCTGCAGAATTAATTTTAGGAACTGCAAAACATGATGTAAAAGCTGTTAATACTGCTGCAGGTAATGTAGATTTAGGAAGTGTTTGGTTATTGCCTCCAACATTAACGGCTCAATATCACTTTTATACATCAGATAAAAAAGTTTTCAAACCTTATATTGGAGCTGGTGTAAATTATACTTTGTTTTACAATGTTAAGTCAGGAGATGTTGCTGATGTAAAATATGATAATGCATTAGGTTATGCTGCTCAATTAGGTTTCGATTTAATGTTAGACGAGAAATTTTTCATCAATGTAGATGCTAAACGTTTATTTTTAAGTACGGATGTAACAGTTGACGCTTCTAATTTAGCTCCAGGTTTAAGTATTCCTGCTGAAGTTGATATCAATCCTTGGTTGTTAGGAATTGGTGTTGGAATGAAGTTCTAAGACGGTTTTTAGTTCGTTTTAAATTAATGGGAACATGTTGTTTTGCATGTTCTCTTTTTTTTGTAAGTATAATTCGAAAAAAAACTCTTGAAAATCTTTTAAGAAATGTTTTTTTTACTAATTTTATGTAATTAACCAACTAATAAAATTATGGAAGCAACATTTGATTTAATCGATAAAGAAGTAATACCAACATTAAATTTCCCCAAAGATGAAGTTTTAGTAGATAAAGAAGCTATTTCAAGTCGTAAGAATGATTTAGACAGAGCTTTATCATTAGGCAATTTAGAACATGTAAAAATCAAAATATATTTTGAAGATGATGCTTCGAAGAGAATGGTTGAGACTACCATTTGGGGAGTAACGGATGAACGAGTAATTTTAAAACAAGGAGTAGTAATTCCAGTTAATAGAATACATAAGATTGTATAATTTAAAATAAATTATGATGAAAAAAATCACATTTTTGGGTTTGTCTCTATTATTTGTATTGAGCGTTACAGCACAAGAAAAAAAAGTTGCTAAAGAAGTAAAAAAAGTTGAAACAGAGCAAGCCGAAATTGAAAAGATAGCTACTGAAAACAAAAGTAATTCACATGAAAAAAAAGTAGCTAAAGCTAAAAAGGATCATGATAAAAAGGTGAAAGAAGGCCACGAAAAAGTAAAAGTGGCTCACAAAGAACATCATGAAAAAGTAACAAAAGCAAAATCCTATGTAAGTTGTGCTATTGGAAAAATGAGTTAAATAAATCCTATTTTTTTTTACATTTTTTTTTGTTTGTAAGATTTTTTTATTTTTATTTGTACAAATAATTATTAATCTATAAAAAATTACTTACTCATGAAAAAAATTTTATTTCTTTTCGTTTCAACATTGGTGTTAGGTTTAACTTCTTGTAGTAAAGATGATGATTCTTCATCTTCTTCAACTGGACTAGAAGGTAGATGGGAATACTCTCAAGAAGGTGCAATTGTTGGAGGACAAGAGGTTTTAGCTCCTTACGAGCATGAATGCAGTTCACAAAAAGACTACACAGAATTTCTAGCAGGTGGTGTAATGAAAGATTACTATTTTGATACGAATTGTACTCAAGATTTAAGCCAAGGAACGTGGACTAAGTCAGGAAACTCGTTAACTGTTAATTTTGGAGGCGAGATTGCAACCGCAGAAATTGTAACACTGAATGCTACAACTTTAAAAGTGAAAATTGTTTTTTCTGGAGAAACATTTATACAAGTTTTCACAAGAAGATAATTAAAAAATTTTTCAGACATTCTTAATCCCGATTTATTCGGGATTTTTTTATTCCTAATGGTGTTATAATTATTATTTATTGTTAACTAAATCTCATATCCACTAATTTTCGTACTTTTGAAAGTGTAAGTTTAATACCTTAATAAAAGTCATGAAAATCGTAGTATCTCCAGCCAAATCCTTAAATTTTGAATCACCACTACCGATAAAAGAATACACAGAAAGTTTGTTTTTAAAAGAAGCGGAAACCATTCAAAAAACGCTCAAAAAAAAGAAGCCTAAAGAGCTAATGGAGTTAATGGATATTTCGGAAAAGTTGGCCGATTTGAATTGGGAACGCAATCAAAATTGGGCCTTGCCTTTTACTTCAGAAAATGCGCGCCCAGCAGTTTATGCTTTTGATGGTGATGTGTATACGGGATTGGATGCATATTCAATTCCAGCGGATAAAATAGCTGTTTTACAAGATAAATTAAGAATTTTATCGGGTTTGTATGGTATATTAAAACCGCTCGATTTAATGCAGCCGTATCGATTGGAAATGGGAACTTCATTGCCTATCAATGCGAATAAAAACTTATATGAATTTTGGAAAAAGAAACTCACTAAAGCTTTAAACGACGAGTTAGAAACCGATGAGCTATTTTTGAATTTAGCTAGCAATGAGTATTTCTCTGCGGTTGATGCAAAAGCTTTAAAAGTTCCAGTTATTACTCCAGAATTTAAAGATTACAAAGACGGAAAACTAAAGATGATCAGTTTTTATGCGAAAAAGGCAAGAGGTTTGATGGTTCGATATATTATTGATACCAACGCAGAAACGATTTAGATAGAGCACTTTCTTTGGGTAACCTAGAGCATGTTAAAATTCAAATTTACTTTGAAGATGATAAGTCAAAAAAAATGGTAGAAACTACTATTTGGGGCGTTACAGATGAACGTGTTATATTAAAGCAGGGAGTTGTAATTCCGGTAAAAAGAATACATAAAATTGTTTAATTTAAAATCTGATTACTTATGAAAAAAATCGCTCTTTTGGGTTTATCCCTTTTATTTACATTAGGTTCTTTAGCACAAGAAACAAAAACTACTAAAGAAGTTAAAAAAGCTGTAACAGAAAAAGTTGAGAAGAATAAAAAAGAAGCAGACAAGAAAAAGAAAGATACGGAAAAGAAAGCGACTGAAGTTAAAAAAGAAACAGATGATAAAGTTTCAAAAGCTAAGAAAGATGTAAAATCCAATAGCGCATCAGTAAAAGGTCAGGCAAAGTCTGCTGATGGAAAAGCTAAAGCAGAAGTAAACAAAGCTGAGACAAAGACAAAGGAAAAAGCTACTGAAACGAAAACAAAAGTTAAGAAGTCTGCAGCAGAAGAAAAAGAAGATTTGAAAGAAACGGCAGCGTCAAAAGCAGCTGAGAAAAAAGTAAAAGATAAAGTTACTGGAGAATACAAAGGAAAAAAAGTATTTACAGGACCAAGAGGCGGTAAATATTATATCAATAAAAACGGTAATAAAACGTATATCGACTAAATTAAAAATCCCGAGAAATCGGGATTATTTTATAAAGTTATTTTGATTCTTCTTGAAAAAATTTCTTGTGGGTGTAATAAATTAATCCCTTCTTTTTCAAAAATATTTCCGTTATGATTTACATTGTCTGCTAAGCCACACCAAGGTTCTATACACAAAAATGGAGCGTTTGGTTTGGTCCAAATTCCTAAATAAGGAAATCCTTCAAACTGAACGGAAAAAACAGGTTCATTCTTTTTTAAAAGTGTTAGTTTGTTTGATTGTAAATGTTTGAAAACCAAAGCATCTTTTTCAAAAAGCGAATAGTTTAAATTAATCTGTCCGTTTTCTGAATTTATTTTTCTGAATGAATTACTAAATTGTTCGTTATCCAATTCATATGATATAAATTCTTCGGTTTGGTTAAATTTTAGAGAATAATCTGAAAAAGAATCTTCAATAGTAAATGCCGGATGAGCTCCAATAGAAAAAGGCATAGATACTTTTGATTTGTTTTCAACGGAATACTTCATTATTAATTCGTTTCCGACCAATTTATATTGCAATTGCAATTGAAATTCAAACGGATAATTTTTTAAAGTTTCGGAATTACTTTCCAATACAAAAACAACAGAACTTTCGGTTTGATTTACAATTTGAAATTCGAAATTTCTAGCAAAACCATGTCGCGGTAATTCATAGGTTTTATTTTCAATGCTGTAAGTGTCATTTTTTAATCGCCCTACAATGGGAAATAATATCGGAGAAGTTTTGTTCCAATACGTTTCATCAACTGTCCAAATGTAATTTTTGTTGTCTTTCTCTAATCGAATTAATTCGGCACCTAGAGTATCAATTGAAGCTGAAATTTTGTTATTTGTTATGGTTATAATCATTTGTTGAAATTTCGTTTTAACAAGCCATAAATTAAGGTATCCGTAAATTCATTGTTGTAATAAAAGTTCTCTTTAAAATGGGCTTCTTTTTCAAAACCATTTTTTTGTAAAACACGTTCTGAAGCAGTGTGTCTAGAGTCAATAACGGCTACTATAGAATGAAAATTTAAGGTATTGAAAGCATAATTTAAAAGCGTTTTAACTGCTTCTGTAACATAACCTTTTCCGTTGTGCTCAGGAGCAATCATGTAACCTAATTCGGTTCTGAAATGTTCAGGTTGGGTTCTGTAAAATCCCATTAATCCAATGCATTTGTCACTTCCTTTTTCTGTTACCGCCCAATTGATATCTTGGTTTACGTCTATTTTATCATTTATTATTTTGATATGATTTAAAGCATCTTCAATAGTTGTTGCCAATGGTCTTGGTATGAATTTCATGGTTTCAGGATTACCACGAAGAGCAAAAATTTCAGGAGCATCTTCATTGGTTAGTCTTCTAAAACGTAAACGTTCCGATTCTAGTGTCGGAAAAGGAGAGAAGTTAAGTTGTAACATTATTTTTGTATAATTTGAATCTTGTTATTGAGTTTGAAATTGCTCTTGAATTGCTTTATCGTGTTTTTTACTGAAGAAAATCAACATACAAATAGCACCAATGGTTGCATATAACATATCAGATTGTGTATCCCAAACATAACCTTGCGTTCCTAAGAAAGCATCTCCACCTTCACCAGTGCAAAGTGAAACGCCCCATTCTAACCATTCGTAAGCCGCGCTAATTGCCAAACAAACCGCTACAGTGATGAAGTTAAAGAAACTCTTATTTGAAATTACATTTTTACGAATGAATAATTCTCTAACAATCATAGCAGGAATAAAACCTTGTGCAAAATGCCCAACTTTATCGTAGTTGTTTCGAGTTTGATGAAACGTTTCTTTTATCCATTCAAATGGTGGTACTTCGGCGTAAGTGTAATGTCCACCAAGAAATAAGATGTAGCAATGAATTAAGATAAAGAAATACGTGAAATTGGAAAATTGAAAGCGTTTAAAGGTGAATGCTAAAATCGCAAACCCAATTACAGCAGGTAAAACTTCTAAAAACCAAGTAAAATATTCTTTTGGGTAAATTCCTGAAATTATTAATCCAAAAAAAAATAAAAGGATGTAGATTTTGATTTTTCTCATTTATTTAAATTGCTATAAATATAGCATCAAATTTAATGAAATTATTCAATGAAATCTAAATCTTTATTATGGGTTTCTGAAATAGTTAGGGTAGAGTAAATGCCTAACCCAAAAGCAAAGAAACCCACTATGGCAGCTGCCGTTATAACTCCATTATTGACCTTTAAATCATCAAAAGCTAATAACATCACAGGAACTAATCCGCGAACCATATTAGGAATGGTGGTGGTTGCAGTACTTCTAATATTGGTTCCAAATTGTTCTGCACCAACCGTTACAAACATAGCCCAATAACCCGTTCCTAATCCTAACCAAGCACAATAGAAGTAGTACATGTTTTCCGATTTTGTTCCGCCATAAAGCATTAAAACTACTCCTATAATAGTGAACAACATCATGTAAACAATCGCTTTTTTACGGGAATGTAACCAATGCGAAATAAATCCACTTGCAAAATCTCCAACAGAAATACCAACATACGCCCACATAATAGCCTTTCCTGGTTGAATATTTTCAATTCCCATAACTACAGCAAATTGATTCGCCATCACAGCTAAAATTCCGATGCAAAACCAAGTAGGTAAGCCAATGGCGATGCATTTCATGTATTTTACAAAGCGATTCCAATTGGTGAAAAACGAAAAGAAATTCCCTTTTTTGATTTCGGAATCATGTTTGATATCATTGTAAATTCCAGATTCAGCTACACTAACTCTTAAAACTAAAAGCATTAATCCTAGTCCACCACCAATGTAATAAGCAATGGTCCAATCTCCCGCTAATTCTACTGTTAATTGAGCAACAACAGCACCAAGTAAGCCAAATCCAGCCACAATGGAAGTTCCAATAGCGCGTAATTGCTTTGGTAGTGATTCTGAAACTAACGTAATTCCAGCACCTAGTTCACCTGCTAAACCAATTCCGGCAATGAATCGCAACCATGCGTATAACATGGTTTTGTCTTCAACTGGAAAATGAGGTAAAAACCCACAAGCAATATTCGCTAACGAATACACTAAAATAGAACCAAACAAAACGGAAAGTCTTCCTTTTTTATCGCCCAAAACACCCCAAAGAATTCCGCCTAAAAGCAAACCTACCATTTGGTAATTGAGAATTAAGGTTCCAGCCGTATCCACATCTAAATTCATATCTTTTAAGCTGGGAACACGAACAATTCCAAAAAGCAGTAAATCGTAAATATCTACAAAGTAGCCTAAAGCCGCTACAATTACAGGAAACGATAATAAATGTTTAAGTTTTTCTTGGGTTGAAAATTCTTTCATTGGGTTGCATTTGTTTCAAAAATAGAAAAATAATTGGTTATCAGATAAAAAAAGAAACACCGATTCGAAATTGAACCGGTGTTTCCCAAACTAAAACAAACTTAACCCATTATGAACCCATGGATTGTGGGGATATTTTATGAATTGGTCTTAGTGAACCAATTCACTTTGATTTCTAAATACTAATTGTCCGTCGAAACTATCTAATAGAATAATACTATCAGTAGTTACTTTTCCAGCTAATATTTCTTTTGAAAGTTGGTTCAATACTTCACGTTGGATTACACGTTTTACAGGTCTTGCTCCAAATTGAGGATCGTATCCTTTTTCCGCTAAATACGCTACCGCTTCTGGAGTCGCATCCATGGTAATGTGTTGTTGTGCCAACATTTTAATAACACTTTTCAATTGTAATCCTACAATTTCTTTAATGTTTTTATCGGTTAACGGTGTGAACATTACAATTTCATCGATACGATTGATGAACTCAGGTCGAACGGTTTGCTTCAATAAGCCTAAAACTTCTGTTTTTGCCGCTTCGGTTGCTGCTTCAATTCCACCTTTTAAATTCTCGAATTTCTCTTGAATAATGTGGCTTCCCATATTCGAAGTCATGATGATAATCGTATTTTTGAAATCGGCAACACGTCCTTTGTTATCGGTTAATCGTCCTTCGTCTAATACTTGTAACAAGATATTAAATGTATCAGGATGTGCTTTTTCAATTTCGTCTAGCAATACTACAGAATACGGTTTTCTTCTTACTGCTTCCGTCAATTGTCCACCTTCATCATAGCCTACATATCCTGGAGGCGCACCAACCAATCTACTAACCGAATGACGTTCTTGATATTCACTCATATCAATTCGGGTCATTGCGTTTTCATCGTCGAATAAATATTCGGCTAATGCTTTGGCTAATTCGGTTTTACCAACACCAGTTGTTCCTAAGAATAAGAACGAACCAATTGGTTTTTTTGCATCTTGTAAACCAGCACGACTTCTTCTAACGGCATCACTAATAGCTTCGATAGCTTCTTCTTGCCCAACTACTCTGCGATGTAATTCGTCTTCTAATTTGAGTAATTTTTCTCTCTCGCTTTGAAGCATTTTGGTTACTGGAATTCCTGTCCATTTGGCTACCACTTCTGCGATATCATCATGTGTAACTTCTTCTTTTATTAAAGAATTTCCAGCTTGATTTTCGGCTAATTGTGTTTGTAAAGCATCTAATTGTTCTTGTGCTTCTTTGATTTTTCCGTAACGAATTTCCGCTACTTTTCCGTAATCACCATTTCTTTCGGCTTGTTCGGCTTCAATTTTAAAATCTTCAATTTCTAGTTTTACTGCCTGAATATTATCTACTACATCTTTTTCTGATTTCCATTTGGCAAAGATTTCATTTCGTTCTTCTTTTAAGTTGGCTAAATCCAAGCCCAAACCTTTTAACTTAGTTTCATCATTCTCACGTTTAATCGCTTCAATTTCGATTTCCAACTGCATGATTTTTCTATCCAAAACGTCTAATTCTTCTGGTTTTGAATTGATTTCCATACGCAATTTTGAAGCCGCTTCGTCCATTAAGTCAATCGCTTTATCTGGTAGAAAACGATTGGTAATATAACGTTGTGACAATTCAACAGCAGCAATAATTGCATCGTCTTTGATACGTACTTTGTGATGCGTTTCATATTTTTCTTTGATACCACGTAAAATCGAAATCGCGCTTTCGGTATCAGGTTCGTCGATATTTACTTTTTGGAAACGTCTTTCTAACGCTTTATCTTTTTCGAAATACTTTTGATATTCGTCTAAAGTCGTCGCTCCGATGGCACGTAATTCGCCACGAGCCAAGGCTGGTTTTAAAATATTGGCTGCATCCATTGCGCCTTCTCCACCACCAGCACCAACTAAAGTGTGAATCTCATCGATGAATAATACGATATCACCTTCGGCAGAAGTTACTTCTTTAACTACGGCTTTTAATCGTTCTTCAAATTCCCCTTTGTATTTGGCACCCGCAATTAAGGCACCCATATCTAAAGAATAAACAATCTTATCTTTTAGATTTTCGGGAACGTCGCCATCTACAATTCGATGCGCTAGACCTTCTGCAATAGCAGTTTTACCAACACCTGGTTCTCCAATTAACATGGGATTGTTTTTGGTTCTACGTGTAAGAATTTGTAAAACTCTACGGATTTCTTCATCGCGACCAATAACTGGGTCTAATTTGCCAGTACGTGCTAATTCGTTAAGGTTTTTAGCATATTTGTTCAAAGAATTGTATGTTTCTTCTGCTGATGCTGAGGTTACTCGTTCGCCTTTACGAATTTCCGCAATAGCGCTTTCTAATCCTTTTTCGGTTACCCCTTGGTCTTTTAGAATTTGGGCTACTTTACTTTTCGATTTGAAAATAGCTAAGATTAAATGTTCGATAGAAACGTATTCATCGTTCATTTTTTTAGCAATAATATTAGCTTCATTTAAAGCGGTTGCTGCTTCACGAGAAAGCATGATTTCGCCTCCCGAAACTTTAGGGAAACTTTGTAAAGTACTATCCAATACTTTTTTAAATAACTCCACATTTACATTCAATTTTTTTAGAATAAATGGAGTTACGTTTTCGTCGACTTCCAATATACCTTTGAAAATATGTTCATTTTCTAGTTGTTGGTGTCTGAATTCTTGTGCAAGTTGCTGTGCTTGTTGCAAAGCTTCTTGCGATTTAATTGTTAAATTTTTTAAGTTCATTTTTTTTAGTTGTTGTCGAGTTGGGGATTCGTTTTTATTTTCAATTTAATGATTTTGAAAGGAGTACTGCAATTGGTATTCCAATGCTTAAATCAAGACAAAATGACTGATAAAGCTCCTAAAATCATATAAATTTACGACATAATGTCTTAAATCATGGTTGAAATCCAATTTTTTTGATAAAATGTCGTGAATAATCGATGAATGAAAACGGGATAGTTTTGAGCAAAAAAAAACTCCGAAAATGACTTTCGGAGTTTCTATTATTTAAAGGTTTATTTTTTAAAATTTCAAATCAATAGCTGGTAACAATTTACTTGAAACTTCACCAAAACCAATTCTTAAATTTCCTTTTTGACAATATCCTCTAATTATAACGGTATCATTATCGTTGATGAATTTACGTTCAGAGCCATCTTTCATTTTTAATGGTTTTTGTCCGCCCCAAGTTAATTCTAACATAGAACCGAAAGAATCTTCTGTTGGTCCAGAGATTGTTCCACTTCCCATCATATCGCCTGAGTTTACTCTACAGCCATTAATGGTATGATGTGCCAATTGTTGTGCCATTGACCAATACATGTATTTAAAGTTCGAACGCGAAACCACAGTTTCTTCAGAATTTTCTGGTTTGATCAAAACTTCTAAATTGATATCAAATGCTTTTTCTCCTTTTTGTTTTAAATAAGGTAACGGTTCTGGTGATTGCTCAGGACCTTTAACTCTGAAAGGTTCTAAAGCATCCATGGTTACAATCCAAGGTGAAATAGACGAAGCAAAGTTTTTCGCTAAGAAAGGCCCTAGTGGCACATATTCCCATTTTTGAATGTCACGCGCACTCCAGTCGTTAAATAAGACCATTCCGAAGATATGTTCTTCTGCTTCTTCAACAGGAATTGGTTCACCCATTAAATTCGCATCCGTAGTAATAAAAGCGGTTTCTAATTCAAAATCCACTAATCTCGAAGGACCAAAAACAGGAGTAGTTTCTCCGTTTGGTAACGTTTGTCCATAAGGTCTATGAACTGGTATTCCTGAAGGAACAATCGTAGAACTTCTACCATGATAACCTACAGGAATGTGTAACCAGTTTGGTAACAACGCATTTTCTGGATCACGGAACATTTTTCCTACGTTTGTAGCGTGCTCTTTTGAACTGTAAAAATCGGTGTAATCTCCAATTTGAACCGGTAAAAGCATTTCGATATCTTCTACTTTAAAAATTACAGCTTCTCTGTGATTTTTATTGTCTCTTAAAGTTGGATTGGTTTCATCGAAAAGTTCAGCTAAGCGATTTCTTACCAAACGCCATGTTTTTTTTCCGTCAGAAATAAAATCGTTTAGAGTGTCTTGCATGAACATATCGTCGGTAAGTTCAATACCTTCAAAATAACCTAATTGTTGTAGCGCCCCCATGTCGATGGCACAATTTCCAATTCTTGTTCCAATAGTGATTACATCTTCTTTTGTAATAAAAACGCCAAAAGGAATGTTTTGAATCGGGAAGTCGCTATTTTCAGGAACTGGAATCCACGATTTTCTATCTGGGTCGTTTGCTATATTTGGCATAATTGTATTGTTAGTTTGTTGTTGAAAAATTATGAATCAAATATAAAATTATCTATCAATGTAACAAACCTTTTTCGTAATTTTGACCTAATTTTAACGAATATTTATTGCAATGCAACGCGACGAACAAATTTTTGACCTAATTCTTGATGAACAAGACAGACAAATTCACGGAATTGAATTAATTGCTTCTGAAAACTTTGTTAGCGACCAAGTAATGGAAGCGGCAGGTTCATGTTTAACCAACAAATATGCTGAAGGATATCCTGGTAAAAGATATTACGGAGGATGTGAAGTAGTAGATATTGTAGAACAAATTGCAATTGACAGAGCAAAAGCTTTGTTTGGTGCTGAATATGTTAATGTACAACCACACTCGGGTTCTCAAGCCAATACAGCAGTTTTTGCAGCTTGTTTAAAACCAGGTGATACTATTTTAGGATTTGACTTATCTCACGGAGGTCACTTAACGCATGGTTCTCCAGTTAACTTTTCTGGAAAATTATACAATCCTGTGTTTTATGGAGTAGAAGAGGAGACAGGTGTTTTGAACTACGATAAAATTCAGGAAATCGCTTTAAGAGAAAAACCAAAAATGATTATCGCTGGAGCTTCGGCTTATTCTCGTGATATGGATTTTAAACGTTTCAGAGAAATTGCTGACAGCGTTGGTGCTTTTTTATTAGCTGATATTTCTCACCCAGCAGGATTAATTGCTAAAGGTTTATTGAATGATCCAATTCCACATTGTCATATTGTAACTACAACTACTCACAAGACTTTACGTGGTCCAAGAGGTGGAATGATTATGATGGGTAAAGATTTCGAAAACCCATGGGGATTAACAACTCCAAAAGGTGATATCAGAATGATGTCACATGTGTTAGATATGTCGGTTTTCCCTGGAAATCAAGGAGGACCTTTAATGCATATTATTGCGGCTAAAGCGGTGGCATTTGGAGAATGTTTAACAGATGAGTTTTTCCGTTATGCGATGCAAGTGAAGAAAAATGCACAAGCAATGGCAGAAGCTTTCAACAAAAGAGGATACAAATTAATTTCGGGTGGTACTGATAACCACATGATGTTAATCGATTTAAGAAACAAAGGAATTTCAGGTAAAGATGCAGAAAATGCATTGGTAAAAGCTGAAATTACAGTAAATAAAAATATGGTGCCATTTGATGATAAATCACCATTTGTTACTTCTGGTATTCGTGTGGGAACTCCAGCTATCACAACTCGTGGTTTAGTGGAAGAAGATATGGAAACAGTTGTAGCTTTAATTGATAAAGTATTAATGAATCACACTGATGAAGCTGTTTTAGAACAAGTAGCGGAAGAAGTAAATGATTTAATGAGCGAAAGAGCAATGTTTGTATTTTAATTTCAAACAAAATTCAATAAAAAACTCCTGACTAATCATCAGGAGTTTTTATTTTTAAGAAGTTCAGGATTATTTCCCGTCTCTGTCTACTTTAATTCTTTCTTCGCGATTCGCTAATTCCCAGGCTAAGGCAAACGCTAATTGTGCTCGTTTTGCTAAAGCATCGTACTCAATTTTGTCTGGAGTATCACTTGGTAAGTGGTAATCTGAGTGGATTCCGTTGAAGAAGAAAATTGAAGGAATTCCTTTTTTAGCAAAGTTATAATGGTCAGAACGATAGTAAATTCTTTCAGGATCGTTTCTATCGTTGTATTTGTAATCCAATTCTAATTGGGTATATTTAGTATTAACAGCTTCATTAATATCATGTAATTCACTACTCAATCTGTCTGAACCAATCACATAAATATAATTATTGGTGTTTGGATGTAAAGTATCACGTCTACCAATCATATCAATATTAATCACTACTATCCGAAAGTTTTTCAAAAATAGAAAAAAAACTTCTGTATCCCTTTGTTTATATGCTTAATTTTGTTTGATTGATAAAATTATCTGTTGAAAAAATGTTTTTTTCTGGTGGTTTTTCAGCTTTTTTTACAAT
>NZ_JAYRPD010000027.1:0-1648 GCF_041911335.1 Flavobacterium sp. | reverse complement strand
TTCCTGAATCTTTGGTGCTCCAAATGTTTCCAGCATCTGCGAAAACGGCACCTTCAAACATTTCATTAAATGGATATCGGTATTCTATGTTGGTGGTCAGTTTTACGTTATCCATCATATAAGCTCTCACTTTTTGGTCGATTTGCGTATCTGCAGGACCTAATCCACCAAAAGCAATCCAAGCTCTGATGTCATTACTTCCTCCATTGAAATACGAACGGATAAATGGCATATTGCTAGAATTTCCGTAAGGAATTCCTACACCTATGAATTGTCTTACAATAAACTGTGATTTGTTTTTGAAAGTGAAATATTTTCTCGCATCAATATCAAATTTGACAAATTGGGAAATCGGAATTCCGAAAATCGTTTTGCTATTCGTTAAAACTCCAGAATCTGTATTGTTTTTGCTGAAAATACTCAATAAATTTCCAGCCAATTCTACTTTAGCATCTAAAAAGAATGGGTTTTGATAGCCTTTTTTTCCAATTTCATTGTAGATATAGTTGTAAGCCAAAGAATTAATGAGTACGTCTTGTGTTAATCGGTCTTTTTTAATGGTAGACTGTCTGAAATTGAGCAATAAATCTAAACCAGTTGGCGAAAGACTATTCGCAAAACCTGTATCATTAAGCAGTAATCTAGATTTGGCTTCGGTGTCTAAATTGATAGCACCCGGATTATAGAGGTCATAAAGATTAAAAATTTTGGTTTTGAATCCACCTTCCGTTGAGAATAAATCATAATATTTATCCTTATTTCGAGTAAATGAAAACTGTGTGTTAAAAACAGATAATCGATGAGAAATTACTTCATTCACGGTGATGAAATAATTCAATCCAGCGTTCACGTTGATTCTGTCCATCCCAATATTATTCTGTACCGAAGCTCCTAAATTTACCGTAGAAACAGGCGAATATTTGTTTGGGACAAATTTTTCGGTGTTAAAAGGCAACAGCAATCTAGGGAAATTTAACCCAAATTGTAGGGAATATTCAGAAGCGTTAAACAACGCGTTTGGATTTTTTTCATCGTAAACCGTACCAAAGGTTCCAGAAACACTTCCCGTAAAGTTTTCGGCGCCACCAAAAACATTTCTAGCCGTCAATTCGGCAGAAGGAGAAAACCCGAAGTTCAAAATTTGAGAATAATGTAAATCAAGCGCCGTTTTAAAATTGTATTTCGGCAACGGAATGAGTTTGTATTTTACATTGATAATCGTATCATTCGGATTGCTGTATTGATCTGGTGATGCTTCATAGCTCGCAATACTGAAATTATTAAGGGCAATGTAGTTTCTTTTGGTAAGGTCTAGGTTTTTTTGGTTGTAAATTTCACCTTTTTTCAACGTAATCGGTCTCCAAAGTGCTTTTAATTTATATTGTTTATCTATTCTTTTAATTTTAGCATCTTTATAAATCGTATCTAACTCTGGCTTATCTGTGATTTTTTCTAAATATTGAATTTCAACGTTGCCAATGGTGTATTGTTTGTAAGGTGTTTTCAGCGTGTCTTTCAAAATATCCATGGTGAGTGGAACTTGCTTTCTGCTTTGCAAAGTATCTGCCGTAAAATAAATTTCGCCACCATCTCTATTGAAGCTATAATAACCCCTTTCTTGCATGAGTTCGGTAATTCTTTTGACCTC
>NZ_JAYRPD010000026.1:0-14165 GCF_041911335.1 Flavobacterium sp. | reverse complement strand
TGTATTTCTACGAATGTCTTTGATGAAATTCTCTGCTGTTTTTTTCTTAGGTGTTTTCATACTATTTCAAAGTTAATAATTTTTGAAAACACTCTCTTAGTTTTGAACTAAATCAGTCCACTTTTTGCTGACGATTTACAGATTTCTCTTAAAAGTAGATTACCGAAGTTTAGTAAATCTCTTTTGGTTACTACTTGGTGGTTTGGTAGTTCGATGTTGTCTGTTTCTGGGAACAGGGCTTTGTGATTGAAGTTCATAATGCTATGTTTTGAAGTTATTTGGTACAAAACAATTGCATTTGAAAAAGAAAAGTTCCCAAGTTGGTACCAACTTGGGAACGATTTTTATGCTTTTTGAGTGGAATTAGTTGTTTTTAGTTTAAATCGTTTTCGATTTTGGTTTCTAGTGCAGCTTGCAACTGATTTAAAAATCGGGTTTGATCTGTTTTGCGGTTTTTGATATCGATGAAGCTTCTGGTGATGTTGTCACCTAAATCGATTTGAAACGCTTTTTCAAAAACGTGGGAGATTTCTTTGATGTCGGCTTGACCGTTATCGAAAACTTTAGCTTCATGTAAGGCGTAAATAAGTTCGATTAAATCTACTTTTTTGGCTGTCCAATGTAGATTAGATTTGAATTGATTGTTGGTAATTGCACATGATTGATTGAGATTATCAATGCGGTTTTCGATGTGTAATGCTAGTAATTCAAAAGCAATTACTTCCGCTAGCAAATAATCATGTGACGTACATAATTTAGCATCATGAATTATCACCGAACAATCGTTTAAAAATATGTCTTTGTACTTTTTCCTGGTAAAATACAATTCATCAAAATGACTGGAATGACTTTTAATGTATTTGATAAATTCTCTATTTTTCCTGTAAAAATGGTTGATTGCATCCAGTTTTTTCTCGAAATGTTTTACTTTTTTGTTTTTGTCAATCGGCTGGGTAGCAATCAACAATAAAACCTCTTTGTAAAATATAAGTTTAGCAACTATGTTTGGTTTTACTTCTTTAAAAAAAGTGATTTCATCTTTTACCGATTCAAAGGCATGATTCTTTAACCAATCGGAAAGCTGTTTTAAAATGTCTTCAATAAACATTATTATCTTTTTTGCTTTTTCTATTTCATCGGAATAGGTGTTAAGGATTAAACTTAATTCGTTTTCAAAATCTAATAGGGAGTTGTTTTTTATAGCTGTTATCATAAAAAAAATAGATTTTAGTTTGTCAAATTAAACTAAAATCTATTAATAATATTGCAAGAATTTTGTTAAAACTATAAAAGTTTTCCTATAAAGTAAAGCTTTGACTTACAATGTTTTCCTGTTTATGCAAACTTTTTAATTTATCCTTCAAAATTAGCATATCCTCACTAATTTTCTTGTCTAAAATCTTAGCGTAATGCTGTATTTCATATACTAATTTTAAAATCAATAATTTAAATTCAACCCGAATCCAAATCCCATATCGCTATCATAATGAGTTCTTAGGCTGAGATTTCGTTTTAGAATATATCGTGCTTCTAACATGTATTCGGTATCAGTATTGACCATGAACCCCATTCGTAATCGTTTGGAAACAGGAATATCTTCTCGCATTAATTGTAATCTTACGTTTCCATCTTGAAAAACTTCGGCTTGTGCAATTACTAACATTGGTAGTGTGTAATTAACTCCGGCACTTAAAACCGCTCTTTTATCTTTGGTATTTTCTTGTCCAAAAATATTTTTTTCGATTTGTCCGTTAATTTTTCTGTAACGCCAATCGAAACCAATGAAAGGCATTAACCACTGCATTTTTCCTATATATCTTCCTAAGTGGAATTCTGCTTCATAGCCGTGCATATCATTATATCCTAATCGCCATTCTGCTCCTAAACTCCAACGTGTATTTTGGATCATTGCCATTCCATCATTTCCATTGGTAGCAAAATCATTTTCAGCCATAATGTGAAAAGCTCTATCATCGGCAAATAATTTTCTTTGTGCTAATTTGGGATTTGGAATTAGTGGATTTGCAGCTTGGTTTTCGTAGGTAAAAACTCTTCCCATACCTGCCATCATGTGGTATAAAATATGACAATGAAAAAACCAATCGCCTTCAACATTTGCATTGAATTCAATAATATTTGTCTCCATTGGCATTAAATCCATTACGTTTTTTAAAGGTGCGTAATCGTCTTGTCCGTTAATGATTCTGAAATCGTGTCCGTGTAAATGCATCGGATGGCGCATCATGGAACCGTTGTAGAGCGTAATTCTAACATTTTCGCCTTTCTTAATTAAGATTTTATCGGTTTCTGAAATTACTTTATTATCTAAACTCCACACATAACGGTTCATGTTTCCAGTAAGTTCAAAACGAAGTTCTTTAACTGGAGCGTCTTTTGGCAATGTTGTTTTTTCAGTAGCTTTAAGCATGGCGTAATTCAATGTGGTGATGTTCGCCAATGCATTAGCGTCATACTTATTATGTTTTGAATGTTCTTGATGGCTTGCTGCCTTTAGTGTTTGTTCTTTCTTTTTGTTATCAGCTTCTCCAGTAATTTCGGGATACATAACTACGTTCATATCCATTTGATTTAAAGACATGCTCATTCCCATATCGTCTAACTCACCGTTCATTTTCATCATATCATTCATCATCTTCATCCCTTCAAAATATTTTAATTTTGGCAAGGGTGAAATCAATTGTTTGATACCGTTTCCAATGTAAAGGGATGCGGATTTTGTTCTATCTTCGGCAGTAGCTAAAAATTCATATGACGTATTATTGGCTGGAATTGTGACTATGACATCATAGGTTTCAGAAACAGCAATTAGTAATCGATCTACTTCAACGGGTTCCACATCGTTACCATCGCTAGCTACTACTGTAATTTTTCCACCTGCATAGGTTAACCAAAAATAAGAGGAAGCACCTCCATTAGCAATACGAAGTCGGACTTTATCGCCTCCTTTAAACTGTGTTAATTGGCTTTCATTTTTTCCGTTGATTAGAAACTTTTCGTAATAGACATCGCTTACATCCATGGCATTCATTCGTTTCCACTCGTTGCCTAGTTTTGTTTTAAAATGCCCTTGTTTAATGGCTTCACTATAACTTTGTGTGGAACCTTTTTTGATGGCAAACCAATCGGAAGCGTTGTGCAACATTCGGTGAACGTTTTCGGGTTTTAAATCGGTCCATTCGCTTAAAATTAAAGGAACAGTTGGTAAATCATCGATACCTTTTCTAAAAGTAGGATCGTTTTCTTTTTTATTCATAATGAACATACCATACATTCCGATTTGTTCTTGCAATCCTGAGTGTGAATGATACCAATGCGTTCCGTTTTGGATGATGGGAAACGTATATTTATGCGTTGTGCCAGGTTGAATGGGCATTTGGGTTAAATTCGGTACACCATCTTCTTTGTTAGGTAAAAATAATCCGTGCCAATGCAACGAAGTAGTTTCATTTAATTCGTTATGTACGTAAATTTCGGCAATATCGCCTTCTGTAAAAGTTAAGGTTGGCATTGGAATTTGACCGTTCACCGCAATAGCTCTTTTTTCAGTTCCAGAATAGTTGACAATTGTATCGCGAACGTATAAATCGTAACGTACTATTTTTTGAGCGAATGAGTTGGGTATCGCAACTAACATAAGTAGCATAGTTCCCACTATTCTTGAAACACTTTTTTGTTTTTTCATCTTTATATTTTCAAAGATTAATAAAAATGCCACCTTACTTTGTTTCAAGTAGCACTAAAGACTTATGAATTGATTTTTTCGATTTTAAAACCTGCTTTTTCCACCGCTTGCATGATTTCCTGTTCTTTTTCTGATGAAGCTTCAACGGTTAGTATTTTTTCTTTGTTGTGAATATCAACTTCCCAATTTTCAATTGCGGCTACTTGGTCTAATTCTGGTGTTACTTTGGCTACACACCCCATACAATTGATATTTGTTTTGAATTTTAATGTGTTATTTTTCATTTTGATGTTGTTTTAATTTTTAAAATATTTTAATCGTAAACTATTCGCTACCACACTTACACTACTTAATGCCATAGCAGCTCCAGCAATCATTGGATTTAATAAAAACCCATTTATTGGATATAAAATTCCAGCTGCAAGTGGAATTCCAATAATATTATAAATGAAAGCCCAAAAAAGGTTTTGTTTAATGGTATTCACGGTTTTTGCTGAAATCTTTATTGCCAATGGAATTTTAGAAAGATCAGATGAGATAATGGTCATTTTGGCTACATCAATAGCTATGTCACTTCCTTTTCCCATCGCGATACTTACATTAGCTTGTGCTAAAGCGGTACTATCGTTGATACCATCACCCACCATAGCTACTATTTTGCCTTTTGCTTGTAGCTCTTTTACAAAATCGGCTTTGTCTTTTGGTAAAACTTCTCCTTTGAAATTGGTAATTCCTACTTTTTCAGCAACGGCTTTGGCTGTATTTGCATTATCACCTGTTAGCATATACACTTCAATATTCATTTTTTGAAGTTCTTGAATGGCTTCTATGGAGGTTTCTTTGATTTCGTCGGCAATGGCTAAAACGGATAACGCATTTTTAGAATCGGCAAACCAAATCACGGTTTTAGCCTCTAATAGCCACTTTGAAGCCTCATGGTCTAGTTTTTCAGAAATATTTATACCATTTTCGAAAAGTAATTTTTTATTTCCTACAAAATAATATTCTCCGTTATAGTGGGCTTTCACCCCTTTTCCAGTAATGCTTTCAATGTGATTTACATTTACTGAATTTTCATCTTTATAAAAACTTACAACTGCTTCTGCCAACGGGTGTTCTGATTGTTTTTCGATTGCGATCAAAATTTGTTTAGAACTATCATTTCCTTCTGCCCAAATTACTTCGTTTACTGTGGGTTTACCTTTGGTGATTGTACCTGTTTTATCTAAAATAATGGCATTGATTTTTTTAGCTAATTCCAAGCTCTCCGCATCTTTGATTAGAATTCCTTCCTCTGCTCCTTTTCCTACACCTACCATGATGGCTGTTGGTGTGGCTAAGCCTAAAGCACACGGACATGCAATTACTAAAACTGTCACTAAAGCTAACAATCCTTGAGTGAATCCGTTTTCACCACCCCAAATTATCCATGCAATAAGCGATAGTAATGCGATGCCGATGACAATTGGAACAAAAATACTCGCTATTTTATCTACCAATTTTTGAACAGGAGCTTTACTTCCTTGTGCTTCTTGCACCATTTTAATTATATGAGAAAGCATGGTATCGGCTCCTACTTTTTCCGCTTTGAATTGAAAACTTCCTTTTTGATTAATAGTTCCCGAAAACACTTTGTCATTTGTCTCTTTTCTCACTGGAACGGGTTCGCCACTCAACATACTTTCATCTACAAAAGAACTTCCTTGAGAAACAATTCCATCTACTGCTACTTTCTCTCCAGGTTTTACTATGATGGTCATTCCAACTTCGACTTGTTCTATTGGTAATTCCATTTGGTTCCCATTGGCATCTACAATGTTTACCGTTTTGGGTTGTAAGCCAATTAACTTTTTAATGGCTGAAGAAGTATTTCCTTTAGCATTTTCTTCCAGTAATTTACCTAATAAAATAAAAGCAATTACCACTGCTGCAGATTCAAAATAAACATGAGCGTGTAATCCTTTAGAATGCCAATAGTCTGGAAAAAGCGTATTAAATACGCTAAAAATATAGGCTACACCTGTACTCAATGCTACTAGTGTGTCCATATTAGCCGAACGATGTTTTAACTGTTTCCAGGTATTTATGTAGAAATCTTTTCCATAGAAAAGCACGACTGGTGTTGCCAATATCCACATGATATAATTAGCATACGGAATATCCATAAAAAACATACCAATTGCCACTAATGGAACCGATAAAATGATGGCTCCAAGCGTTTTTGCTTTTAGTTGTTTCTGTTTTCTAAGATGGATATCCTCTAAAGTTTCGTATTGACTATTATCTTGATTGATAAATAAATCATAGCCAATACTTTGTACCGCTACTTGCATTTGGTTTAGTGTAACTAAACTAGGAATGTATTCTACTTTAACTTCTGCTGAAGCATAATTTACTGAAGCGTTCACCACACCAGGTAAGAACTTAATTATACTTTCTACACTCACAGCACAAGAAGCACAAGTCATTTGCATAACTGGAATTATTTGTGTGGTTGTTGCAACATCATAGCCCAAATCACGAATGGTTTTCACGGCATTAGGTATGGCTATTTCAGGTTTTTCGGTTTCAATGATAGCCTGTTTGTTGTTTATTTCCACTTTATGCTGTGTAATTCCCTCTATAGACTGCAATCCTTTATTAACAATCATAGCGCAATGTTCGCTTTCCACATTTTCGAGTGGGATTGCATATGGTTGTGTTTTTACTGTTTTCATCTTTTACTAATTTACTTGTACAAAGTTCTACTGAAAAACCGGGTATGAATTGTATAATTATGGCTATGATTTACATCATTCTAAATTTTATCAATTTGAACTCGTTTTACTTCTTTTATTTGTTTGAAATGTGTTGGTGTAAATCCTGTTATTTTCTTGAATTGATTACTCAAATGTGCTACACTACTGTAGTTTAGGAGGTCTGCAATTTCGCTTAAGCTCAATTCATCATACATAATTAACTCTTTTGCTTTTTCAACTTTTAAGTTGATGTAATATTTTTCAATGCTAATTCCTTCCACTTCTGAGAATAGATTGCTGAGTTTACTGTAATCATGATTTAGATTATCGGCTATGTAAGAGGATAAATTTTGGTTTAAATCTGCATTTTTGTTTTGAATCAGATCGATTAGTAATGCTTTAATTTTTTCAATAACTCTACTTTTTTTATCGTCTATTAATTCAAAACCAAACTTCTCAAGATTTAATTTAATATCCTTTTTTTGAATATCTGTAATCTTTTGATTCAGTTCAACTTCTCCTAATTCAACTTTTACTAGTGAATATCCTAAATTTTCGATTTCATTTTTAACGACCATTTTACAACGATCGCACACCATATTTTTAATATGCAAAATCATTATTTAATGGTTTCAACTGTTTTTCCACAAGTTAGCATTCTGTTGCCATAGTATGGGTTTTTAACTTCATTTTCTTTACTTAACCAATTTGCACCTTTACCATCATTGTACATAGGGCAATTTTGGAAATAAACTGGAACCTCATACTTAGCTACTTTTATTAATGAATAAATGTCTTTTGACAGTGTTGTAAAATGATTACGTTGTATCTTAATGTCTTTCGTATTTGAAATCAGTTCAGTATCTTTTTTAATTTGATTTACAACTTTCATCCAAACCCTATGAACATCCATATCCAATTTGTTCATTTTAACATTATTTATTGCAGTTAGTAATTCCTTTGAAGCAATTGAAGTTGTGTTACCATCAGAAGAAATCATAGCATCTTTTACCACAAAATAGTTATCAAAAACAACTTTAAGTTGGTTAACTTCTTGAAGTACCATCTTTGAAGTTTCATTGTGGTTTACATGATTATTATGGATTTCAGTAGTTTCTTCCACTTTGATTTCTTCTTTAACTGGAACTTTAGCAACTCTGTCATATTGACAACATCCATGAAGATTGTCATAGATATCATCTGGTGCAAGAAACTTATCACTATCATATCCTGCTAATGCTATTCTTTTTAGTATTTCGTCTGGATTAGTTTTAGTAGTATCATAAGTTAAAGTGGCCATCTTCGAATCTTGATCCCAATCTACTTTAGCTACTTTTTTGATATTTCCTGCATTTTCGATTTTGGTTTCGCACATTCCACAGTTTCCATAAATCTTAACTGTTTCTGTTTTTGCATTTTTAATTTGTGCATTGACAGCAATACTAAGCAATATAAAAGTTGCTAGCATTATATTTTTAAATGAATTTTTCATTTTAATAATGTATTAGTAATCAAAGTGAATTCCTTTGATAAGTTGATAAAAAATAATAAATAACAGTTTACAAGTCTATCTGCTTGAAATAATTAAAAATAAAAACGGAAAGTAAACTGATGATTAATCTGATAGCAAAATGCTATAAATTTGACACACTAATGGCTGTCAAAAAAAGAATTTAGCCTATTTTAGGTATTAGCCAAATAGAATGAAAACCATCTGAGATTGATGGTGCCGTGTATGAAAACTTAACTTTCTCTATTGAAGAATATTGAATAAAGTTAATTTTAAAAGTAATTTCTGGTATAAAAATGATTGAAGAAGAAGGACAAGTCATAGAACAACCACAATTTTCATGACCACAATCACCTTTACATCCATTTTCATCTTTGCTTTCAGAACTGTCATTACTACAATAACATTTCTTTTCAGTTTTTTTAGATGAAACTTCTTTTTCACAAGAATGTTTTGAATTAGAGTTACCACAAGCCATAGCCGTACTAGGCATTAAAAACATGCCTAGTAAAACTATTAATATTATGTGATATTTTTTCATTTTTAATTTTAAAACATCACAAATGTATAAAAAATGAATTGTTGTTTGTATAAAATATTGTTAAATAGAGTTTTGGCAACTACGTCGATTTACATTGATTGAAAATTTATCTTTAAGTATTTTCATATCCTCACTAATTTTCTTGTCTAAAATCTTAGCATAATGTTGCGTTGTTTTCAGATTTGTGTGCCCTAACATTTTACTTACGGTTTCAATAGGAACTCCGTTACTAAGTGTTACTGTCGTTGCAAAGGTGTGTCGGGCAATATGGAATGTTAGTTCTTTGTTGATTCCGCAAACCGTTGCAATTTCCTTAAGGTAAGAATTCATTTTTTGGTTTGACAAAATTGGAAGTATTTTGCCCTTATTTTTATTAACAGGATAATCAGAATATTTATCCATGATATATTGGGCGGTTGGTAATAAAGGAATTTTGGAATTAGTATCCGTTTTCTGGCGGTTTTTGTTTATCCATTTATCTCCATCAATTCCTAAAACAATATTATCCGGAGTTAGTTGTTTCACGTCTATATATGCTAATCCAGTAAAGCAGCTGAAAACAAATATGTCACGAACTAACTCCAAACGTTTTGAAACGAATTCTTTTTCCATCAAACTTTGAATTTCTTGTTCTGTAAGGAATTCACGAACTACTTCTTTGACTTTTGCTTTATAATTTGCGAATGGGTCCTTCGTTAACCATCCATTGGCCAAGCAAATGTTTATAATCTTGTGGAAGTTTTTAATATACTTTACAGCTGTATTGTTCGCACACTTTCTTTCCGTACGAAGATAGAATTCATACTCGGTTATAAAAGCATGATCTATTTTCTCAATATCAATGTCAGAAACTCTGTATTTCCATTGAAGAAAGTCTTTTGTATGTTTTAAAGATGTTTCGTAACGTTCTAGTGTTCCAGGAGCGTACTCGCTTCCAACCAACTCTTTAATTTTTCGGTTGTGTTCTGTGAAGATTGGGATTAGTAGGCGTTCGCGTTCTTTGATGCCCAAGTACTCATTTTTGAAATTTTCAAAATTTAAAGTTTCTTTTTTGATTAATAGTTGTTTTTCTATTTCGAAAACATGCATTCTCAATAATTCGAGATGATTGTTTATTAAACGTGCTTCTTCTGAATTACCTTTTAAACGTGAGTTTTCAGTACTCCATTTTTCAGGTAAAACATATTTACCTGGACTTTTATCAATACGTTTTCCTTCTATTGTAATTCGGATAAAAATTGGAACAAGTCCGTTGCTGTTGATTTTTGCTCTTTTGATATAAAAAAGCACATTGATTGTTGCATTCATTTTTGGTAACCTTTAGTGTTAATTAAATTTCTAAAAACTAACATCAAAAGTCAAGATGTTTAAAAGCTAAACAGCCTATAAATACTGGCTATTACAACTAACGAGGGGTACATTAGTTTATAAAATTAAAGTACCCCTTTTAGTACTCCTACATTTTGATTAAAAATGAATAAATTGATAAGGTGTTAAAAGAAAAAACCCTTTAAATATTGCTATCTAAAGGGTTTTAATTCAATTTGCTTTCCAGCTGGCGGAGAAAGAGGGATTCGAACCCCCGGACCTGTTACAGTCAACAGTTTTCAAGACTGCCGCATTCGACCACTCTGCCATTTCTCCAATAAGTCGTGCACTACTTCCGTATTGCGAGTGCAAATATAGAACGATTTTTTATTTCTGCAAACGTTTTCAAAAGAAAAAAGTAAAAAAAATACACTTTCCTCCTCACCCATTTCCCAACCATTTGAATGTCAACAAATAAATAAAAATAAAATTTTTATAAAAAATCAAGAACAAGAGCAAGAACAAAGTCAAAGTAATCAGTTGTACCATTTTTTTCTCATCCTCATCATAGTTCAAGAGATGCTCACCAGCATAACAATCTAGTCGTGTAGTCTTATGTGAACTATGTCAAGTAAAAAGCCTCTAAACACAACCCACTTAAAAAACTATGCAACTATGTGTTTAAATATAAATCCGCCACCACCAGCGCTCTGCCTATGCAAACCCGTTTCATCCGCGTGCCAAACCAAGTGCAACGTCTTTGCGTACTTTGCGAAAAAACTTTGCATACTTTGCGTTAAAAAAACACTAGCCAAAAATTCAATATCTTTGTAAAAAAAAACAATGCAATCCAAACTATTCTGCCTAGAAAGCGTTCCTGACGTCACTTCCCAAACATCTAGTATCATCTTACCTTCTCTAGAAAAATTAGCGCTGCAATACAACATCACCAACGTGTACCAAACCTGTGACAGCATAGAAGGATTAGAAGAAAGTCTATCCACCCTACTCTATGAAGACCGAAACTTCAATGACTACGAAATCATCTACTTCGTATTCCAAGGAAGAGACAACAACATCATCATCGACAATTATTTGTACAGCCTAGAAGAAATAGCCGAATTCTTTGAAGGCAAACTCACCAACAAACGCATCCATTTTGCCAACACCTTACAACTAGACCTAGATTCCGAAACCGCTCAATATTTCTTAGATGTCACCGGAGCAATTTTCATTTCAGGCTATCGCAACCCAGCACCAATACTAAGTACCATTATCGATAATCCGTTCTTCGCCTTATGCCAAGAATATGATGAGGTAACCGATATTGTAGAAGAATTATTCGAAAAGCAGTACACCTTAGCCAAAGCAATGGGATTTACGTTGTATTATTAAATTACAAATACTTCGCAATCTCATCAGCTTGAATACTATGATGTGAAACGCGATATACTACTTCCCCATCTTTCAAAACAATAATCTGTGGCGATTGGTGAATCACATTTAATTCATCCGCAATGAAGTTAGAAACACTTCGATACGAAAGTAAATCCAAATAATTGAAATCGGCTTTAGCAATTAGTAAATCATTTCCGTTAACCAAGCGTTCTTTTGCATAAGCGCTAATACCACAAGTCACACTATCTTTAAAGATGATTTGAGGTTTTTCATTTGATTTTTCAACAATTTCTCTTACTTGTTGTTCGGTAGTAATAGGATTCCAGTTTTTCATAGTATATTTTGTTTGTTTAAACACATAGACACATAGTTGTGTTTTTGTATTCTATGCGCAGTTTGTCATGCTGTCATGCATCTCTTAAATATTGAATTTCGATTAACGAATGATGAATTTTGAACTATTTAACTAAGAACTACAAGACAACATCGAACACCCAACTTTATTACGTGCCCAATCAGGTCGCTTTGCAAACCATTTCTCATTTTCTGGTTGCTCATCGTAAGGATGTTTCAGTAACTCATGAAGTTCGTTTATCAAAGAATAATCTTCTTTATCTGCGGCTTCAATAGCCAATTGTGCCATGTAATTGCGTAACACATATTTTGGATTCACTTGATTCATTTTAGCTTTTCTATTAGTATCCGAAAGCGATTCATCATTTAACTTTTGCAAATAACGTTCCATCCAATTAATCCAACTCGTTTTCAATGTAGCTACCAAAGCATCAGGTTGGTAAAACGCATATTCTATTTTCGATAAAGCAATCTCAGGAGTATCCGATTTTAATACGTTTGCTAAATTACGATAGAAAATCGTCATATCGGTTTCAGAAGCGGTTAACAAAGTTGTCAATTCATCCTGAAAATCAGATTCATATTCTGATGTTAAGCCCAATTTCTCTTGCATCATTACAGGAAACTTTGTATCAAAGCTATGGCTATAGCTATTCAATACTTGTTCCATTGAATCAATATCTTCAATCAAAGGATACAAAGCATTTCCTAATTGTATCAAATTCCACAACGCAATATCAGTTTGGTTTCTAAATCGGTATCGTTTGTCTTCAGCATCGGTTGTATTGGGAGTCCAATCAGGATTATAATCTTCTAACCATCCATACGGACCGTAATCAATCGTAAGTCCTAAAATCGACATATTATCGGTATTCATAACACCATGAACAAACCCAACGCGTTGCCATTCTACAATCATATCCACCGTTCGATTCACCACCTCTTGATAAAAAGCTAAATATTTTTCTTTACCTGTTTGTTGGATTTCAGGATGAAAATACTGAATCGTATAATCAGCTAGAGCTTGTAAATTCGTAATATCTTTTCGAGCTGCTAACAATTCGAAATTTCCAAAACGAATAAACGAAGGCGCCACTCTACACACCACTGCACCATCTTCGTAAGCAGGATTTCCGTTGTATAAAATATCACGCAACACCTTATCACCTGTACTTACCAAAGACAACGAACGCGTTGTAGGCACACCCAAATGAAACATCGCCTCACTACACAAATGCTCCCGAATAGAAGAACGTAAAACCGCTAAACCATCAGCATTTCTTGAATAAGGAGTTTCTCCTGCTCCTTTTAATTGCAATGCCCAACGTTGATTGTTGTGCAATACTTCAAACAAATTAATCGCTCTTCCGTCACCTAATTGTCCAGCCCAATTTCCAAATTGGTGTCCCGCATATGCCATAGCATAAGGTTGGGTTTCAGGATACACTTTACCACCAGAAAATATATCTAAAAATTCCGCTGATTTTACCTCTTCCTTAGACAATCCTATTAAATCAGCCACATCACTTGTAACATGAAGTAATTTAGGATGGCTGGGAACTCGAGGTATTACATAGGAAAAACAAGCTCCAAAAACTTGTCTTCTTGAGTTTGAAGTATCAGTATCAGCCTGAAGTTGTTTGTTAAATGTGTCGTTTAGGTTTAATTTCATTATAAAATGCTTGTTATCTGCAAAGTTACTCATTGTAAATTTGTAATAATCGGTACTAATCTTCAAATTTTGTTAAAATTACTCGCAAAATGTAATAAAAAAATCTTTTTTACTACTAACTAATTATATTTGTTTTATCTATTAACATAACAAACTTCTATTTATGAAAAAAATATTGTTTTCAAGTGCTGTTTTAACCTTGTTTCTTGCAAGCTGTTCTTCAGCTCAAATGACACAAAAAAAAACAGCAGATGCAGGCACTTACATCACTACAATTAAAGCTGAAGAACTAAGCAAGCATCTATATATAGTTGCTGGTGATGAAATGCAAGGAAGAAATACAGGAGAGCCTGGACAAAAAAAAGCGGGAGAATATTTGATAAATGAATACAAAAAAATGGGAATAAGTTTTCCTCCAGGAGCATCAGATTGGTATCAAAAAGTACCTTCTGAATTTATGAAAAGAGGATTTGCTCCAAAACTTAATGATTCTGAAAACATTTGGGCTTTCATTAAAGGTTCTGAAAAACCAGATGAAATTTTGGTTATTTCGGCTCATTACGACCATGTTGGAATGAAAAACGGTGAAATCTATAACGGGGCTGATGATGATGGTTCTGGAACAGTTGCTTTGTTAGAAATTGCACAAGCATTTAAAGAAGCTCAGAAAAAAGGACACGGGCCAAAACGTTCTATCTTATTTTTACACGTAACGGGAGAAGAACATGGATTACATGGTTCAAGATATTATTCTGAAAATCCGTTGTTCCCTTTAAAAAATACGATTGCCGATATTAATATTCACTACCGTCCGAAAGTTTAATTTTTAAAAGTGCCTGAGAATGATTTATTTTGAAAAAACTTTCAAAAATTTTCAAACATGTCACTCTTCAGGCGTTCCAAAAATACAAATAAACCTATACTTGGGCAAATATTATCAT
>NZ_JAYRPD010000025.1:0-8166 GCF_041911335.1 Flavobacterium sp. | reverse complement strand
TTTCTATATAATGCAAGTGTAATTGTTGATGGAACCGAGAAATATGCTGAACGTATAAAAGGTTTTTTTGGAGCAACGATAATCTTGAAAAAAACAGAACGAACCACAATTGGTGTCGGACTTATTGTTTTAGCGGATCCAGCTTCTCCAGTTCCAGCTTCTCCAACTTTTTTAATAGATCATCGATTTAAAAATTCAAAATGGAGTTTGGATTTTATTCTACCACAACGTTTTTTGTTTAAAAGAAATTTATTCGAAAACGGAAGAATTTCTTTAGGAAGCGAACTAAATACTAACGGATTTTATACTTACATAAACCAAACCGGATTTGCAAAAGTGTATGATTACAGAACAATTGAAATAAATACGGGTTTAACCTATGAACATTGTTTTAGCAAATCAATAATTGCAACATTTGAAACCGGATTGGCAACAGTTTTCAATGCAAGAGTTTCAGAAAGAGGAAAAAATACTAACAATTATATTTTTTCTAACAAACAAGATGGAACAGGTTATTTTAGTATCGGATTTTCTTTTAATCCAAATTTAGATAAAAAAACTAAACCTTAATTTTAATTATTGGTTAAACAAAAAAGGAACTCAAATTTGAGTTCCTTTTTTTTAGAATTCGATTAATTAGTTTTTAACTAAAACGTCTTTTGACCATTTTTTCACTTCAGCAACTCTGCTTTCAGAAAAATCTACTTCGCTTAATGAAGCATCACTCCAAAAAAACCATTTTCCAGTTTTAGCTCCTTTGTTATATTCTCCAATTGATTGTTTAGAACCATCTTCGTTATAAGCCATCCATTTACCATGTAACTTCCCGTCTAAGTAATACCCTTCTTGTTTTACTTGCCCGTTATCATAATAATATGTTGCTTTTACCATTTGGTCAACCACTTCTAATTTTGGTTTTACTTCTTGTGCAAATGACAAACTTGAAACCAACATTACCGCTGCAATTACTACTTTTTTCATACTCTTTTCTTTTTTAGGTTAACATTACAGTAACAAATATAAAATTTATTTTACAATAAAAAAACTTTTACTTAACATTTTGGTAACATTGAGTAAATATTTAACATTAAAAAAGCCAATACGTAATGTATTGGCTTTGAATTATATAGTTATTTTTGATAAATTACTTCACTAAACTATCTAATAATTCAACTAATAACGATGAAGAAGGTCGAGGTGCATCTGCTTTGATCACTTTTCCATCAGGTCCAATTAAAATGAATCTTGGGATTGCGTTAATTCCGTATGCTTTGATGAAATCTGAAGTCCAGTTTTTATCAGCAAATAATTGGATTCCTCCTAATTCTTTAGACACGACCATTTTTTTCCATTTCTCATAATCTTTTTCAGTATCAACAGAAATACTAACAAACTCGATGTTTTTTCCGTGATATTTTTCTTCTACTTTCTTTAAATGAGGAATTTCAGCAATACATGGTCCACACCAAGTTGCCCAAACATCGATATACACATATTTTCCTCTTAAATCTTCCAATTTAGTTTTTCCACCTTTGTGGTTTTCATAATCAAATGATGGAGAAACAACGCCTTCCATTTTCTTAGCAGCCACTTTTTGCTTATAATAATCCAATAAGAATTTCTCTTCTTGATCAAATGAAGGTCGCAACATATTAACTAATGTTTCATCTAAGCCTTTTCCATCTATCATTTTAACATCATTCGCTTTCTTTCTAGCTAATGCTTCTTTAAAAGTAGCTTCATCAGCATCAAATAATGATTCTAACTCCATCTCAAACTTCTCATCTGATAATGCTTTTTGCGCTAAATAATTATTCTCAATAGCACCTTTCCCTTTGTAAACAATAGTTTCATCAAAGTCTTTAGTATCTAGAGTTAAGGTTAAATCATACCCGTTTTTAAGAAACATTGTTGTTCCCTCGTTACCGTCATTCAATCGATATAATCCACCATCTTTTACAGCTTCAAAAGTAGCTTGAAATTCTCCTTTTTTATTAATTCCGACTTTTTGCTTAAAAGTTCTACCTGAAGAAATTGTAATCGTATCCGAAAATCTATTGGCGATTTTTACGTTTAAAGAAACGGTATTGGTTGTATTTTGAGCAAATCCAGAAAAAATTGCTACAAAAAACAAAATGAATGCTTTTTTCATGTTTTAAAAGTGTTATTTATTGTTTCAAATCTATTAAAATTAAACGAATAAAATTAATATTTGTTACTACATTTGCATAAAATTTTTCAAAATGTACAGAAGTCATAACTGTGGTGAATTAAACGCTTCACACACCAATACAGAAGTTACCCTTGCAGGTTGGGTTCAAAAATCGAGAGATAAAGGATTTATGATTTGGGTCGATTTACGTGACCGTTATGGTATCACGCAATTAATCTTTGATGAACAAAGAACTGACAAAGCTGTGATTGAAAAAGCAAAATCTTTAGGAAGAGAATTTGTCATTCAAATCAAAGGAACTGTAATTGAGCGTGTTTCCAAAAACCCAAATATGGCAACGGGTGAAATTGAAATTTTAGTTACCGAACTAACGATTTTAAACGAAGCACAATTACCTCCATTTACTATCGAAGACGAAACTGATGGTGGTGAAGATATCCGTATGAAATATCGTTATTTAGATATCAGAAGAAATCCGGTTAAAAACAACTTATTATTCCGTCATAAAGTATCAATGGAAGTTAGAAAATACCTTTCTGACCAAGGTTTTTGTGATGTAGAAACGCCTTATTTAATTAAATCTACTCCAGAAGGCGCACGTGATTTCGTTGTACCAAGTAGAATGAACGAAGGACAGTTTTACGCACTTCCACAATCACCACAAACGTTCAAACAATTATTGATGGTAGGTGGAATGGACAAATATTTCCAAATTGTGAAATGTTTCCGTGACGAAGATTTGCGTGCTGACCGTCAACCAGAATTTACACAAATCGACTGCGAAATGGCATTCGTGGAGCAAGAAGATATTTTAGATATGTTCGAAGGCTTAACGCGTCATTTACTAAAAGAAATCAAAGGAATTGAAGTAGATAAATTCCCAAGAATTACTTACGATTACGCCATGAAAACCTACGGTAATGACAAACCAGATATTCGTTTTGAAATGAAATTTGGTGAGCTAAATGCTGTAGCGCAACATAAAGATTTCCCAGTATTCAATTCAGCAGAATTAGTAGTAGGAATCGCTGCACCAGGTTGTGCAAATTACACAAGAAAAGAAATTGATGCTTTAATTGACTGGGTAAAACGCCCTCAAGTTGGAGCTTCGGGAATGGTATATGTAAAATGTGAAGAAGATGGCACTTTCAAATCATCGGTAGATAAATTCTATGACCAAGAAGATTTGAAAAAATGGGCCGAAATTACCAATGCTAAACCAGGTGATTTAATCTTAATTTTATCTGGAAACGCAAACAAAGTAAGAACACAATTATCAGCTCTTCGTATGGAAGTTGCAACGCGTTTAGGTTTGAGAAAACCAGACGAATTTGCACCATTATGGGTGGTTGATTTCCCTTTATTAGAATGGGATGAAGAAAGCGGAAGATATCACGCAATGCACCATCCATTTACATCGCCAAAACCAGAAGACATGGCATTAATTGAAACCGAACCAGGAAAAGTTCGCGCTAATGCTTATGATATGGTATTAAACGGAAACGAAATTGGCGGAGGTTCTATTCGTATTCACGACAGAGAATTACAATCAAGAATGTTTGATTTATTAGGATTTAGTAAAGATGAAGCGCAAGCGCAGTTTGGTTTCTTAATGAGTGCTTTTGAATTTGGAGCACCACCACACGGAGGTTTAGCTTTCGGATTGGATAGATTAGTTTCTATTTTAGGTGGACAAGAAACGATTCGTGATTTTATTGCCTTCCCTAAAAACAACTCAGGAAGAGATGTAATGATTGACGCGCCTTCAACTATTGATGATGCACAATTACAAGAATTACATATAAAATTAAGATAAGATGAAGAAGGTTCTAATTGCCCTAATCGTTATTATTGTTGGATTTATTTCGTTTGGATACATTCAAAAGCACAATGGATTAAATGGCGACAAGTGGATTGGAATTGGAATTTTACTAGTAACTTTTGTCTTAATGCCTTTATTTTTGTATTCAAGATTTAAAAATAAAGAAACAAGAGACAGAATGTTAAATTTTGATTTAAAGAAAAAAGAAGAGTCTGATAATCAATAAATTTGAAATATTTTTAACTTTTTCTTGTTTGTGTTGTAAATAAGTATATCTTTGATAATTATTAATTTTTTACAATACACAATGAGAACAGGTAAAGTTAAGTTCTTCAATGAATCAAAAGGTTACGGTTTTATTACTGATGATGAAACTGGAAAAGACATTTTCGTACACGCAACTGGAATGAAAGTTGAATCTTTAAATGAAGGAGACAGCGTAAGTTACGAAGAAGAAGAAGGAAGAAAAGGTAAAGTAGCTGCTCAGGTAGTAGTTATCGAATAATATATAATATTTTTTGATTACCTAGAAAGTCAAAGTTCCGATTTAAATCGGGACTTTTTTTATGGCCTTCATTAAAAAAGGGCTACATTACTGCAGCCCCTCTTCACTTAACAAACTTTATTTTATTTAAAAAAATACTTCATACCAAATAACACATTCCCTTTTGGCATAGGAATCATACCGGACTCAATATAATCTGCATTAAAAATATTATTAGCAAACATAGATAACTCAATTGCTCTTATTCTATAACTAATATTAGCATCATACACATTATAACTCATTCCTGCTGTACGTTCTACATATCGATAAGCAATAGTGGTATTTAATCCTTTAAAGAAATTGAATTGAAAGCTACTTGTAAACTGATGTTTCATTGAGTTGATAGCATATTGCGAAAAATTAGCTTCACTTTTCTTAACATCGTTATCTAAATAAGCATAACCTAACTGAATTTTTTGAGACAAATTATGAATCGTAAATGAGTAATCTAATTGTGTCTCGTATCCTTTAGTTCTTACACTTTGAATGTTTTGTGCTTGCCAAGCATCCGTTGAATTCTCACGAACATAATCAATTAAATTATCAGCATCACGATTAAAAGCAGCCACCGACAGATTGAACCTATTGCTTATATATTTAAAACCAACTTCTTGTGAAAAAGCCTCTTCAGTATTCAAATCAGGATTACTTATTGTTGTGGGTGAAGTGTAATACAAATTTGTGTAAGTAGGAACTCTGTAAGAAGTTCCAATATTTCCATAAGCTCTAAAATTATCCGAAATTTTAACTCCTACATCTAAACCTGGGAAAAATTGATTATCAAAATCTGAAAAATAGGAAGCGGAAATTCCTGGAGTAACATCTAAAATGTTGTTGAAAAATTGAAAACGGTGTTCTAAAAATAAAGTAGCAATTTCTCTTTGATTATCACCTAAACGATTACTTGAGATATAATATTTTGAAAACTCAACTCCAAAACCGGTAATTCCAACATTTGATTGATACGAACCGTTTAATTCAGCAGCAACTTTATTAGTAATGTGCATATTTCTATATGCAGAAGGGTTACTTCTGATATATAAATATAAATCCTGATTTCTTCGCCAATAAACCCTTGGTTTAAAAGTCCAGTTACCATTTTTAATTATGGTTGAAAAACCGATTAAACTAGCTTGCGTTTCTTCATATTGTTCTGTTGCAGAAGGTATTCCATAGAAACCATTTGCACCAAATTTTCTTTCTGAATAGCTTGTCAGCAATTCTATTGGTAATTTATTTTTATTAAATTGACTTTTCAACACATAATTGGTGTTGTCGAAATCAGAATTGTGACGATATCCTTCTGAAAAGTTTTTGGAAAAATGAACAATATGACTGCTCTCTTTCAACGAAACAGTTCCTGTAACTTCTGCAATAAATTGATCAAAAGAACCACCTTGTACTTTAGCAACTAAAGAATTATCTTCAACATCTTTCGTTACAATATTAATTGCTCCAGTGAAAGCATTTTGTCCAAAAATACGAGCTGCAGGACCTTTAATCACTTCAATTCTTTTGATGACTTCAATTGGTAATGCTAAATTCATAGTGTGATGTCCCGTTTGAGCATCATCTACTTTTATACCATCTATTAACAACAACGTTTGATCAAAACTTCCTCCTCTTATATACAAATCAGATTGCATTCCGTTTACTCCTTGTCGACGCACATCGATTCCTGCAATTTGTTGTAAAGCATCGGCAACATTAGTTACACCTAACTTCTTAATATCTTCTGCGGTAACAATTTGAATAGTTCTTGAATTT
Source organism: Flavobacterium sp. (assembly GCF_041911335.1). Lineage (GTDB taxonomy): Bacteria > Bacteroidota > Bacteroidia > Flavobacteriales > Flavobacteriaceae > Flavobacterium. The sequence continues at coordinate 1,857 of NZ_JAYRPD010000025.1, read as the reverse complement.
TCTTTAAAAGGTAAATCGATTCGAGAAGAAGAAATGACTACTTCTTTAAGCGTGTCTGTTTTTTGATCATTTTCCTGAGCATTCATTAGTAATGTAGACATTAGTAACGAAGCTAAATAAAATACTTTTTTCATTTATATGATATTGGGTTATTTAAAAACGGTGCAAAAGTCGTAACTTTCCGGACGATTAATATAGTCCAGTTTTAAAATGAAAGATAGTCCGGTTAATTCCTTGTTAAAAGAACTTATTTACTTCGATAAAACAAGTACTACATCGGTGTACATACAAATTGCACAACAAATTATCAATGCCATCCAAAGAAGTTATTTAAAAGAAGGAACGGCATTACCGGGCACAAGAATTTTTAGTCAATTATTGCGTGTTCATAGGAATACAGCTGTTGCTGTCTATGAAGAATTGGCGGCTCAAGGTTGGGTAGAAATTATACCGAACAAAGGTACTTTTGTTTTATTTCCAAAACCAAAAACGGCTAAAATAAAAGCGATAACAAATCAAGTTGAAGATGCATATCGTTACCCAAAAACAACAGGATTTCCATTTCAAACTTCTTTTCATTTAGTCGCAACCGATACTTTTTCAGAAGCAAAATACATATTGAACGATGGTCAACCCGATTTAAGATTACATCCTATTCATGAATTTTCGAAATGGTATAGTGCCTCCATGAAACGAAAATCTTTGATTACGAAATGGAATTCAAGTTCCAAAACAAAATATGCTACATTCGACAATCAACTTTGTAACTACCTAAATGCCACAAGAGGATTTCATATCACATCAAACAATTTGGTAAGTACTCGTAGTACTGAAATGAGTCTGTATGTAATTTCCCGACTTTTGATTCAAAGAAAAGATGTGGTTTTGGTTGGAAATCTTAGTAATTACAATGCTAATATGATTTTTCAGGAAGTGGGAGCCGACATTAAAACCATTCCAACAGATGCTAATGGATTAGACATTAATTACATTGAAAAACATTTTACAAAGGGGAAAATTCGATGTGTTTATGTGTGTGCCAATCGCGATTATCCTACAACAAATACTTTGTCTGCCGAGCGAAGATTGCAGCTTTTACAACTTGCCAAGAGATACCAATTTGCCGTTATTGAAGATGATTTTGACTATGATTTTCAGTTGGAAGGTTCCGCAATGGTTCCAATGGCAAGTTCCGACGCTAATGGAATGGTAATTTATCTTGGAAAGCTTGGTCAATCCTTATTTCCGAGTTTTCAAACCGGATTTGTAGTAGCTCCTGAAAATGTAATTTCGGAAGCAAAAAACTATCTTCAAATCTTAGACAAACAAGGCGATTTAATTCAAGAACAATTGCTTTCTGAATTAATTTACGAAGGTGAAATCCATCGATTACTCAAGAAGAATACAGTTATTTACAAAAGAAGACGGGATTACACTTTTGATTGTTTTAAACGATTCTTTAATGATTCTATACAAATTAAAAAACCATCAGGTGGTTTGGCTATTTGGATTAAATTTACTTCATCTATTTCATTAGTTCAACTTGCCGAACAAGTTTCGAAATTAGATGTTTTTCTACCTAAAACCTTACTTTATCAGGATAAAAATACATGTGCTATTCGTTTTGGATTTGGACATTTAAATGAAGAAGAAATTGAAATTGTAGTAAGCAGATTAAAGCAAGCTTATAATAGTATAAAATAAAAAAGTCCCGCTAATAGACTGCCCCCAAAAAGTTAGACACTATTTGGGGGTATTTTTATGGAAAGAAAAGTCAAGTATGATTATGCATTTAAGTTAGAATGCGTAGAATTAGTTTTAAAGAAGCATTATTCTTGTGAATTGGTTTCTAAACAG
>NZ_JAYRPD010000024.1:0-38945 GCF_041911335.1 Flavobacterium sp. | reverse complement strand
TGATAATATTTGCCCAAGTATAGGTTTATTTGTATTTTTGGAACGCCTGAAGAGTGACATGTTTGAAAATTTTTGAAAGTTTTTTCAAAATAAATCATTCTCAGGCACTTTTAAAAATTAAACTTTCGGACGGTAGTGATTCAATTTAATATAAACCGAAGTTTTTTTCTTCGGTTTATTTTTTTTCATATTTTTTTCTTATATTTGTTGTCAAATACTGACAAGTCAATAAATAAAAGTCGCATGAAGGAAAGTTTTGGTAGTTTTATAAAAAAGTTACGTGTTGAAAATAATTTGACACTAACGCAGCTTGCAGCTAAATTAGATTTAGATTCAGCAAACTTAAGTAAAATTGAAAATGGCAAAAGAGATTTTGATGAAAAGAGATTAGTATTATTATCTGATACTTTCAAAATTGAAATTGACGAATTAAAAAAAGAATATTTTGGAGATTTCATTGCTCGAAAAATATATGATTCTAATTGTTCAGAAGAAATATTACTAGTAGCAGAAGAAAAAGTAAAATACCTTCGTTCAATAAATACTAAACAAATAAATTTAGATTTATGAGAAACGAAATAAATTACATTGATCTATTTTCGGGTGCTGGTGGAATGTCATTAGGTTTTGACCAAGCTGGATTCAATAATATTTTTTCAGTGGATATTGAACCTAGCTTTTGTGAAACTTATAAAACAAATTTTCCAAAACATAATCTTATTCAAAAAGATATATCCAAACTTTCCAATGAAGAAATAAAATCATTAATTGGAAATCAAATTATTGATGTAATAATTGGCGGTCCTCCTTGCCAAGGTTTCAGTATGGCAGGAAATATCGGAAGAAAATTTATTGATGATTCAAGAAATCAATTATTTAGAGAATTTGCCAGAATAGTTGAAATAGTTCAACCTAGTTACTTTGTTATGGAAAATGTTGCTAGACTTTTTACCCACAATAAAGGAGAAACAAAAAAAGAAATTATTGAGCTTTTCAAAAAAATGAATTACAACGTTGATTGCAAAGTTGTAAATACTGCAGATTTTGGAATTCCTCAAGTTAGAAATAGAGTTTTATTTATTGGAAATAGAATTTCCAATAATATTGTTTTTCCAACAAAAACAGTAGATAAACCGATTTCAATAAAAGAAGCTATTGACAAACTTCCTAAACTTAAATCTGGCGAAAAATCAAAAATTCCTAATCATATTTCTATGAAACATTCAGAGCAAATGCTTGAAAAAATGAAATATGTTTCAGATGGAGGAAATAGGAACGAAATTCCAGAATTAATAAGACCAAAAAGTGGTGATGTCAGAAAATATATAAGATACAAGAGTACAGAACCTGCGGTTTGTGTAACTGGTGATATGAGAAAAATATTTCATTATTCACAAAACCGAGCATTGACGGTTAGAGAGTTAGCGACTCTGCAAACTTTTCCGTTAGATTTTATATTTAAAGGTTCTACAATTTCTCAACAACAACAAGTTGGAAATTCAGTTCCTCCAATTTTAGCAAAGGAAATTGCATTAACTATTAAAAAAATGATGAAAAATGATGAACAAATTTCCTAAAATAAATTTCATTGGCAACAAAGAAAAAATTGCTAAATGGATAACAGATTATTTTCCAAAAGATGCCGAAAGTGTTTTTGATGCTTTTTCAGGCGGAAGTTCTGTAAGTTATCAGTCTAAAATGAAAGGATTGAAAGTAATTTCTAATGATATTTTAGAAATAAACTATTTACTTTCTAAAGCTTTAATTGAAAATAACTCTACAAAACTGTCTTATGAAGATGTAGAATTAATATTTTCGGGAGAACCGAAAGAAGGCTTTATGTTCAAAGAATACTCTGAAGTATATTTTTTTCCAAATGAATGTAAAGAACTTGACTTATATAGAGAAAATATAGAAAAATTAGATTCAGAATACAAAAAAGCTTTAGCTTTAATATTAATGCGTCGAGCGATGGTTCGTAAAATGCCTTATTCTCGTTTTAATATCAATTGGGATAAAATTGTACAATTAAGAGATGAAAAGTATAGTTATGAAAAGTATAAAAGAAAAAGAGCTTATCATAATCAATCTTTTAAATCCCATTTTATTGAAAATGTAAGTGAATATAACAGAGCAATTTTTGATAATAGCAAAGAAAATTTATCAATAAATAATGATGTTTTTAATGTGATTGATTCTGTTGAAGCTGATATAATTTATTTAGATCCTCCATATACAGGAACTATGAATAATTATTTTGGCTTTTATGGTATGCTAGATGAATATATCGTTGGAAAAAAATTAAAACCTTTTGAAAATAATTTTATTGATAAAAAAACTTCAATTGAATTATTTGATAAACTATTTTCAAAATTAAATAATTTCAAATATTGGTATTTAAGCTACAACAACTCATCGTATCCAAGTAAAGAACAACTTGTTGAACTTTTAGAAAAATATTCAAACAATATTAAATTAGTTGAAAAACCACACGTTTATAAAATTACAGGAAAAGAAAACAAAAAAGTAAATATGGAATATTTATTTATTGTAGAAAACTCAAATATAACATCAAAACAAGAATTATCATATGAACGAGCAGAATTATGAGGAATATTGGAGTCTAACAAATGCTTTTACAGATTACAATGGAGATAAATTTTTAACTACATTGAAAATTTGCATTGATTTTATTGATGAATTTAAAAGAGAAGCATACAGCCCTGACAAATATACAAGATTACAATTAAGAATTCAAGAAGCCATTGGAATTGAATTAATTTCAATTAGAAAAGCTATAAATCAATTAGTAAAAATGGGGTTTATTAATTCATTTTTAGCTTCTTATCAAAAAGAATCTATAGAATATTTGAGTGCAAGAACGAATCGTAAAAGAAATACTATTCTATCAAAAATTGTTTATTCTTATTCGAGTTTTAATAAATCAATAAATGATGATTCCAAATTACATCAGTTAAATTTTTTAATTAATACTTTAGTTGAAGTTGGTAAATTATCAAAAGAAGACATTATTGCATTAATGTTAGTTGATATCGATGATATAAAAAAAGGTTATTTGACAAGAATTGAATTAAACCACTATGTAATAATGGCTAATCATATTAATTTCATCGAAAGAAAATACAATCAAATTGGGTATTTAACAAATCTATTACAAAAACTTGATGACATAGTTTTTGTAAACAACGAATTGTATTTTACAGAAGATGCAAAACAAATTTTTGGTGAAAATCTTGAAATAACTACAAGAAAAAGAAATCCCTATTTGCATTTGATTTATAAAAATCAACTTAAAGAAGAAAGCTTTTCTATATATGAAGATGAAAAATGTATGGTTGAACAAATATCTTATCCAACTTTAATTGCTAGTCATATAAAACCATTTATTAAATCAAATGAAGATGAAGCTTACGATCCAAATAATGGAATATTATTGAGTAGAAATATTGATTCGTTATTTGATTTAGGTTATATAACATTTAGTGATAATGGCGAAATCATTTTCGCAAGTCACTTAAAACAAGATGTAAAAGATTTTATTTCAAATTATTCTTTAGATAATAGATTCATAAATGCAAAAAGATTAGAATATTTAGAATACCATAGAAATGAAGTCTTTGAAAAGAGATATAAATATGCTTAGAAAACCACCAACACCAACCACCACAAAATCGGAACGCTTTCTAACCAAAATGATGCGTAATATCTCGAACGATTTTCATTAGCAAAAAAGAGAAAAATAGCAATCGTTCCACATACCAAAAGCTTAAAAAAGAAGGGCAAAAAGTGATGGTTATTCGTATAGAAAAATTCAGAAATCAAGAGCAATAACAGCAAAACATAACCCAATTTTTTAGTCGGTTCCACTCCTATTTTCTGCGGAACAGTTTGCAAATGGATATCATCTTGTTTAACATCAACAATATCAAACACCAAAACCATAGAAAAAATAAGTAAGAATCGTTGTAAAGCCATCAAGAATACATCCTTCGAAAAGGGAATTTCAGCTTCCACCAAAGGCAAAATCACGGTTACTCCTACCCACGTAATTCCTACGATGTAGATTTTTACGCCTTTCCAATTTCGGGCATTTTGTTTGTTAGGAAAAAAAGGCAATGTGTATAAAAGTGTTAGCCCAAAAAAAGCAAAGGCACTAAGTTTAGTTGCCCATCGCAATTGCAAGAAAAAATAAAAACAGGCCAACAAAGAAGTAAAACTCAAAAAAACGATAACTTTAAGTTCTTTTTTGATATCGGTTTTGTTTAATCTTGCAATGGCGTCATACTTCACAAAATTATAGCCAACTACCGTTCCAAAAAAAGTAAAGAAAGCAACCGAAAAATCATCCTTAACCTCAAAGAAATATTGAGTCATCAACACTAATGCAAATGCCGATAACGCCACGTGCAAACTGCTATTGATATAAAAATCGAGAATTTTCTTTACTACCACCATTCAACAAAATTAATCAATCTGTTAATAAGACTTGAAATTAGTTGATAAAATCACAAAATTTCACATTTTAAAAACAAAAAAATACAAGATTAATAATTACTTTTGTTGTCCAAAACAACACATAATAACACACATACACATTTTTAATAAATGAGAACAGATGCATTCGCTTTGAGACATTTAGGGCCACATGAAAGTGACTTAAATCACATGTTTAAAACGGTTGGTGTAGAATCTTTAGACCAATTAATTTTCGAAACAATCCCAGATGATATTCGTTTAAAAAACGACTTAAATTTAGATGCTCCCATGACTGAGTATGAGTATTTAACTCACATTCAAGAATTAGGAAAGAAAAACAAAGTATTCAAATCATATATTGGTTTAGGATATCACCCAGCTATCGTTCCGGCGGTTATTCAAAGAAATATTTTTGAAAACCCAGGATGGTACACGGCTTACACACCTTATCAAGCAGAAATTGCACAAGGTCGTTTAGAAGCAATTTTGAATTTCCAAACAACCGTTATCGAATTAACAGGAATGGAAATCGCAAATGCTTCTTTACTTGATGAAGGAACCGCTGCTGCAGAAGCAATGGCGTTACTTTTTGATGTAAGAACTCGTGACCAAAAGAAAAACAATGTGAATAAATTCTTCGTTTCTGAAGAAATTTTACCACAAACTTTATCGGTTTTACAGACACGTTCTACTCCATTAAACATTGAATTAGTAATCGGAAATCATGAAAATTTTGATTTCTCAACAGAATTCTTCGGAGCAATTTTACAATATCCTGGAAAATACGGTCAAGTTTATGACTATGCTGGATTTATCGCAAAAGCAGCAGAAAACGAAATCAAAGTAGCGGTTGCTGCTGATATTTTATCGTTAGCAAAATTAACTTCTCCAGGTGAAATGGGAGCTGCAGTTGTAGTTGGAACTACACAACGTTTTGGTATTCCAATGGGTTACGGTGGACCACATGCAGGTTATTTTGCAACGAAAGAAGAATACAAACGTTCGATGCCAGGAAGAATCATCGGTGTTTCTATCGATGCCAACGGAAACCGTGCGTTACGTATGGCGTTAGGAACTCGTGAACAACATATCAAACGTGAAAAAGCAACTTCAAACATTTGTACAGCTCAAGTTTTATTAGCAGTAATGGCTGGAATGTATGCGGTGTATCATGGACCAAAAGGTTTACAATATATTGCTGATAAAGTTCATGCTTCTGCTGTTACTACTGCTGACGCTTTAAATAAATTAGGTGTTTACCAAACGAATTCTGCTTTTTTCGATACGATTTTAGTAAAGGTTGATGCTCAAAAGGTAAAAGCTATTGCTGAAAAACACGAAGTAAACTTCTTCTATCCAGATGCTGAAACGATTTCGATTTCATTCAACGAAACGACTTCTGTAAATGACATCAATCAAATTATTGCCATTTTTGCTGAAGCTACTGGAAAAGATACATTTACAGTAAATCAATTAGCAAATGATACTATGGTTCCTGAAAACTTAGTGAGAAAATCTTCTTTCTTACAATATGATGTTTTCAACAACCATCATTCAGAATCGCAATTGATGCGTTATATCAAAAAATTAGAACGTAAAGATTTATCATTGAATCATTCGATGATTTCATTAGGTTCTTGTACGATGAAATTAAATGCTGCTGCTGAAATGTTGCCTTTATCGATGGCAAACTGGAACAGCATTCACCCTTTTGCTCCAGTTGAACAAGCAGAAGGCTACCAAATCATGTTGAAAAAATTAGAGCAACAATTGAATGTCGTAACAGGTTTCCAAGGAACAACATTACAACCAAATTCAGGTGCTCAAGGTGAATATGCAGGTTTGATGGCGATTCGTGCTTATCATCAATCAAGAGGTGATAACCACAGAAATGTGTGTTTGATTCCAGCTTCTGCTCACGGAACCAATCCAGCTTCTGCTGCTATGGCAGGAATGGAAATCATCGTAACTAAAACCATGGATAATGGAAATATCGATGTAGAAGATTTAAGAGCAAAAGCAATTCTTCATAAAGACAATTTATCATGTTTAATGGTTACTTATCCATCAACTCACGGAGTTTTTGAAAGTGCTATCATCGAAATCACAAATATCATACACGAAAATGGAGGTTTAGTATATATGGACGGTGCTAACATGAATGCACAAGTGGGGTTGACAAATCCTGCTACAATTGGTGCTGATGTTTGTCACTTAAACTTACACAAAACTTTTGCTATTCCTCATGGTGGTGGCGGACCTGGTGTTGGACCAATTTGTGTGAACGAAAAATTAGTTCCATTCTTACCAACAAATCCAATTATTCCAACAGGAGGAAGTCAAGCTATCACTGCTATTTCATCAGCACCTTATGGTTCGGCTTTAGTTTGTTTGATTTCTTATGGTTACATTGTAATGATGGGTGCTGAGGGATTAACAAACGCTACTAAATATGCTATCTTGAATGCTAACTACATGAAAGCACGTTTCGAAGGACATTATCCAATCTTATATTCAGGAGAAATGGGAAGAGCGGCTCACGAAATGATTTTAGATTGTAGAGCTTTCGAAGAAAAAGGGATCAAAGTTACGGATATTGCAAAACGTTTAATGGATTATGGTTTCCATGCACCAACGGTTTCTTTCCCAGTGGCTGGAACTTTAATGGTGGAACCAACTGAATCAGAAGATTTAGCTGAATTAGATCGTTTTTGTGATGCATTGATTTCAATTCGTAAAGAAATTGAAGCTTCGACAAAAGAGGATGAGAATAACATCTTAAGAAATGCGCCACATACTTTAGCAATGCTTACAGCTAACGAATGGGTTTTTCCTTACACAAGAGAGCAAGCTGCTTATCCATTGGATTACATTGCAGAGAATAAATTTTGGCCTACAGTTCGTCGTATTGACGAAGCGTATGGTGATAGAAATTTAGTTTGTTCTTGTGCACCAATTGAAGCGTATATGTAATTCAAAGTACGAAGTACAAAGTTGAAAACACAAAGTATATAAAAGGTTTCAAATTTTTAATTTGGAACCTTTTTTTAACCCATTACCCATCACCTTTAACCCATTACCAAAAAATGAGCGACATCGAAACCCGAGAAGATATTTTACTCATCATGCGTAAGTTTTATGATAAACTTTTTACTGATGATTCGATTAATTTTTTCTTTACCAAAGTCACCTCAGTAGACCAACATTTAGAAGCACATTTTGATATTTTAGCAACTTTTTGGGAACAATCTTTATTTTTAAAAGGCGGTTATTTCAATAACATGTTTTCGATTCATAAAGACGTTCATGACAAACATGCTTTCAAAAAGGAACACTTTGATATTTGGTTAAGCCATTTCAATTCGACAATTGATGAGCATTTTGCAGGTAAATATGCCGAACAAATGAAAACACAAGCGCTGAGTATGGCGACTATAATGCAGATAAAATTCAATTAAAAGGCGTTAATTTTAGAATTTCACTTTTTTAAACCAATTTTACTACGATATTCATAAAAATGGTAAAAACCAATAGGTTACCAAATCATTAACAACAATATTTTGTAAATTCGAGTAACCAAAAAACAATAGAATGAATATCAAAATAACAGGTTCAGGAAGCTATATTCCTACCGAAGTAGTTTCCAATATCGATTTTGCCCAACACACTTTTTTAAATGATGACGGAACTCCGTTTCCTCATCCAAACGATGTCGTGGCTGAAAAATTTTTAGAAATTACAGGAATTCATGAACGACGTTATGTGTCTGATGATTTATGCACTTCAGATATTGCATTAATCGCTGCAGAAAAAGCAATTGAAGATGCTAAAATTGACAGAGAAACCTTAGATTATATCATTTTAGCACACAATTTTGGTGATGTAAAAAAAGGAGCCATTCAATCGGATATTTTACCAAGTTTAGCCACTAGGGTAAAGCACGGACTCAAAATTAAGAATCCAAAATGCGTTGCTTATGATATTCTTTTTGGTTGCCCTGGCTGGGTAGAAGGTGTTATACAAGCTTACGCCTTTATCAAAGCGGGAATGGCTAAGAAATGTTTGGTAATCGGTGCCGAAACTTTATCAAGAGTTGTAGACTTACACGACAGAGATTCCATGATTTATTCCGATGGTGCTGGAGCAACAATTGTAGAAGCAACAGATGATGAAGGCGGAATTTTAGCACATGAAACCGCTACATTTACTTATGACGAAGCCTATTATTTGTTTTTTGGAAATTCTTTCAATAAAGACCATGACCCAGATGTACGCTATATCAAAATGCACGGAAGAAAAATCTACGAATTTGCGCTAAGTAACGTTCCGAAAGCAATGGCTTCTTGTCTAGAAAAAAGTGGAGTTCCAATAGAAAAAGTCAAAAAAGTATTGATTCATCAAGCCAATGAAAAAATGGACGAAGCTATTATTCATCGTTTTTTCAAACAATACAAAAAAACTCCACCAGAAGGTATTATGCCAATGAGTATTCATAAATTAGGAAATTCTAGTGTTGCAACCGTGCCTACACTTTTCGATTTAATGATGAAAGGCGAATTGGAAAATCAAAAACTTCATGAAGGTGATGTTATCATTTTTGCTTCGGTTGGTTCTGGAATGAATATCAATGCAATTGTGTATCAAATGTAATTTTTGTTTCAAGTTTCAAGTTTCAGGTTAAATTGCTAATTTTACCAACTGTTTTCAACTTGAAACTTTAAACTTGACTCAAGGCAATGACGAACTGAGCGAAGCTAAACAAACTTTATAATGTACGAAAAAACATATCCGAGTAAACGATTCAATATCACTTTAGATTTTCTAAAAAAACACATTAAAACTTCTGAAACCATTTTTGATTTAGGTGTTCCAAATCCTTTTTCAAAAATCATGGTAGACAATGGCTATTCGGTTATCAATACAAAAGGAGAAGACATTGACAACGACCAATCAGCGCTTCAAAAAGAAAATTACGATGTGTTTACTGGTTTTGAAATTTTCGAACATTTACTAAATCCTTATACAGTTTTACAAAACGTAAAAGCGGATAAAATTTTAATTTCGATTCCTTTACGTTTGTGGTTTTCTACAGCATACAGAAGCAAAACCGATATGTGGGACAGACATTATCACGAATTTGAAGATTGGCAATTGGATTGGCTACTTGAAAAAGCAGGTTTTAAAATTGTTGACAGAGTAAAATTCACACATCCAGTAAAAAAATTTGGATTTAGACCTTTATTGAGATGGTTTACTCCGAGATATTATTTGGTTTATGCTGAGAGAATAAAAAGCGATAAGTAAGTAACAAACAAATGAAATACTACATTATCATTCCCGCTTACAATGAAGAAGCTTTTATGAGCTTAACTTTGCAATCATTAGTTGAACAAACCGTTTTACCAACAAAAATTGTAGTGGTGAATGATAATTCTACCGATAAAACTCCGGAAATTGTTTCTGAATTTGCTTCTAAATATCCGTTTATCACTTTAGTGAATAAAAAATCAGATGCGATTCATTTGCCTGGAAGTAAAGTGATTCAAGCATTTCATGAAGGAGAAAAAAATATTGATGACAATTATGACATTATCGTAAAAGTAGATGCTGATTTGATTTTTCCTAAGAACTACTTTGAAACCATCATCAAACATTTTCAATCCGATGAACGAATTGGAATGGCGGGTGGCTTTTGTTACATCGAGAAAAACGGCAATTGGGTTTTAGAAAATTTAACCGATAAAGATCATATTCGCGGTGCTTTGAAGGCTTACAGAAAAGAAACCTTCAAACAAATTGGAGGATTAAAACCACAAATGGGTTGGGATACCGTTGACGAATTACTTTGTAAATTCTACCATTGGAAAGTCGTAACCGATGAAAGTTTACATGTAAAACATCTAAAACCAACCGGCGCTAGCTATAACCAAGCAGCTAGATTCAAACAAGGTGAAGCATTTTACACTTTAGGATACGGATTTTTCATCACATCAGTTGCTTCTTTAAAATTAGCCATGCGAAAAGGAAAACCTTTATTATTTCTAGATTATATGAAAGGTTTTTGGAAAGCGAAAAGAGAAAACAAAACCATGTTGGTAACACCTGAACAAGCAAAATTTGTTAGAAAATATCGTTGGAAGAAAATGAAAGAGAAATTGTTTTAATTATTAATATGAAATACATCTTTATATTATCACTAATAACTCTATTTTCATTTGATGTAAATGACAATAAATCTAATCCGTATATAAATTATTCTCTACATATAAGTCAAGCCGAATCTTTCATTTTAAAAGACAATTATTCAGAAGCTCTACAACATTACAAAAATGCTTTTTCTATTAATATAAAACCACTTGCAAAAAACTGTTTTACAGCAATGCAGGTTGCGGCAATTGAAAACGACATGCATTTCTTCAAAAAAATCGTAAAAAAAGGCTTTGAAAGAGGTTTACTCCCCGAGTACTTAACCAAAGACACCTTAATTTTAAACTTTATTACTGTAAACAAACTTGAAAAACATATAAATTCACAGTTTGAAATATCGAATAAAAAATACAAAAAAAGCATCAATTATCCTTTGTTGGATTCCATTAACAAATTATCAGAATTAGACAACAAATGGAAAGTATATTATATAGATTCTCTTTCAAATTTTGATTTAAAAAACAAAGAAAAATACACAAACAAATATGATAGCATTGTAAAAAATATTGTTGAAGACAAATTATTACCAATTATAGAAAAATATGGCTATCCTAGTGAACGAAATATAAATTTAGAGTTTGTATCAAATAAAAGCGAGTTTAATTATGCTTTCACTAATAACAGAACTAAACTAATATTAATCCATTACTATTCTTTTCCCAGAAGTAATAAGTTAAATGAAAGACTTAAAAAAGAAATTTTTAAAGGAAATTTGACTTCTGAACATTTTGCGGAAATAATGGATTTTCAATCTAAATTCAGCAATATAGACGAATATTACAATGAATGGCATCAAACAGAAGATACTAATAAATTTGAAGCTATAAACAAAAGAAGATTTGAAATTGGATTACTTCCATTTGAAGAAAAAAATCTTAAATTTAAGCGAGGGCAAAAAATTTGTAAAGAAAAAAGAGAAAATAAAAACCATAAACAAGTTAAACTTTTTTATTGGTGTGGTTAAAATAAATAGTACTTTTACTGTTTACTATAAACTGTTCACTGAACACTAAAAATATGATGCTCATTCGCTACTTATCGCAAATAGGAAAATATTTCATCATGTTGAAAGAAATTTTCAACAAGCCAACTAAATGGTCGGTGATGAGGCAATTAATATTTAAAGAAGTTGATGATTTAATTATCGATTCATTAGGAATTGTTTCTTTTATATCCTTTTTCGTTGGTGGAGTTGTTGCAATTCAAACTGCTTTAAACTTAACAAACCCTTTAATTCCAAAATATTTAATTGGTTTTGCTACTCGTCAATCTGTTGTATTAGAATTTGCACCTACTTTTATTTCCATCATTATGGCCGGAAAAATGGGTTCGTTCATCACATCAAGTATTGGAACTATGCGTGTAACAGAACAGATTGATGCATTAGAAGTTATGGGAGTAAATTCTTTAAACTATCTGGTTTTTCCAAAAATAATCGCACTACTTTTATATCCTTTTGTTATTGGATTAAGTATGTTTTTAGGTGTTTTTGGTGGTTGGATGGCAGCCGTTTATGGAGGTTTCACCACAAGTTTCGAATTCACCACTGGATTGCAAGCTGAATTTATACCGTTTCATATTGCTTATGCCTTCATCAAAACTATTGTTTTTGCTTTACTATTAGCAACTATACCTTCATTTCATGGTTATTACATGAAAGGTGGCGCTTTGGAAGTTGGTAAAGCAAGTACAGTTTCTTTCGTTTGGACGTCAGTTGTGATTATTTTAATGAACTTTATATTAACCCAACTCCTATTGAGCTAATGATTGAAGTAAAAGACATTATAAAAAAGTTTGGCGAACAAACGGTTTTAAAAGGCGTTTCTACTCGTTTTGAAGCTGGAATGACCAATCTAATTATTGGGCAAAGTGGCTCTGGAAAAACTGTTTTCTTAAAATCGTTATTAGGAATTCATACGCCAGATAGTGGCACTATTTCTTTCGATGGTAGAATTTATTCGGAACTTTCAAATGATGAAAGACGTGAGTTAAGAACCGAAATTGGAATGGTATTTCAGGGAAGTGCGCTTTTTGATAGTATGACCGTTGAGGAAAATATTGGGTTTCCTTTGAAAATGTTTACGAATAAATCGGTTAAGGAGATTAAAGAACGTGTTGATTTTGTTATTGATAGAGTTCACTTAGTTAATGCACATCAAAAACGACCTTCTGAAATTTCGGGCGGAATGCAAAAGCGTGTGGCGATTGCTAGAGCGATTGTAAATAATCCGAAATATCTTTTTTGCGATGAACCTAATTCGGGCTTAGACCCAAAAACAGCAATTGTAATTGATAATTTGATTCAGGAAATTACGCAAGAATACAACATTACCACAGTAATTAATACACATGACATGAATTCGGTAATGGAAATTGGAGAAAAAATTGTATTCTTAAAAAATGGTTTATTAGAATGGGAAGGTTCTAACAAAGAAATATTCAAAACCGATAACGAAGCTGTTACGGATTTTGTTTATTCTTCTGAGTTATTCAAACGTGTTCGAAAAATGTACTTAGATGACGCTATTGAATAGCTAAAACTTTTAATTTCGGATTTTCTGTCTTTACTCTTAACCAATTTTGGATTTGGTTGTTCTTAAAATCAACATCTATTGTTTCTTCTTTCCACTTTATATAAAAAGTAGGAATTGTATCAATGGAATCGAAATTAGATTTTAAAATCCTCCCATAAGAAACTTCAACAATACATGTATCTATTGCGTGAATTTCTTTACTAATATCTTCAAAAACGGCCGCTATTGGATATTGATTATTAGCTATTTTCTGCGAAGTGAGTAAAATTTTCTCGTCTTCATTTAATGTTTTATTTTTATCTGATTCTTGATAATTTTTAACGATATTGATTTTAACATTTCCATATCCCTTTTGAGAAAGTAAGGTTTTTAATTTATTCAAATCTTTTTCATTAATCTTATTACCAATAATTGCAAAAGAAATTTCTTTTTTGGAATGATTTTTATCAATATCAAAAATCAAAACACCTTTCTTCTCTTTCTGTTCTTGAATGAAATGACTAATTGTTTGATTAAAATCTGATTGTTTATATAACTTGTAAAAGAAAAAAACGCTTGGAATTAAAATCACAAAAGCAGAAACATAAATTACATTTGAAATTATTTTTTTTCTTTTCGAGTCTAAATAATGCTCAAATGGAAATTTTAGAAACCGAACAATTACAAAAGTAGCAGTTGCTATAAAAATGGTATTTATAGAAAATAAAAACATAGCACCTCCAAAAAAATGCCATTTACCAGTTGCTAAACCAAAACCTGCTGTACATAATGGCGGCATTAATGCGGTTGCAATTGCAACTCCTGATATTGTTGTTATTGCCTTTGAACGTCTACTAAATGCAATAATCAAGGCTAAACCTCCAGCAAAAGCAATAATAACATCACGAACATCTGGAGCAGTTCTTGCAATCAATTCTGGCGTTTCATTTTGAAAAACAGGTATGCTAAAATATAAAAATGAGGTAATTAAACTAAGAACTACCATTATTCCAAAATTCTTTACTGCTTTACGAAGTAAGAAAATATCGTTTATACCTAATGACAGTCCTATTCCCATAATTGGACCCATTAAAGGAGAGATAAGCATGGCACCAATAACAACAGCTGTAGAACTAGTATTTAGACCCGCAGATGCAATCAAAATAGAAAATATCAAAACCCAAGCCGTTTGCCCTTTAATAGGAACTCCTGCTTTTATATCATCAATAGTTGCATTTACATCAGTATCATCAATAATATTGAAAGTTTCTTTTAAAAAAAACCTAATACCACCGCCTAAATTATCTGGTTTTCCCTCATTAACTTCCATCTTTTAACTTTTTAACTTAGAAACTATTTGCTTGATATCTTGTTCCTTATTTTTTGGATAAATTAACAACACATCTTCTTTATCCACAATGATGTAATCAGTTAAACCATCAATAACTACAAGTTTTTTACCTTCAGTTCTGATAATATTATTGGTTGCATTTTCTAGATAAACTGATGCATTTACAACGGCATTTTCTTGTTCGTCTTTTGGCAATTTATCGTATAACGAACCCCAAGTTCCTAAATCGTTCCAGTCGAATGTTGCTGGTAATACATAAACATTTTGCGCTTTTTCCAAAATAGCATAATCCACCGAAATATTTTGCGCTAATGGATAATTATCTTTGATAAAAGCCTCTTCTTTAGGTGTATTTAAAGCCTCATAACCATTCATAAAATGATCATACATTACTGGTTGAAACTCTTCATACGCTTTTAAAACCGATTTTGCACTCCAAACGAAAATTCCTGCGTTCCACAGAAAATTTCTACTTTGAATAAACTTTCTTGCGGTTGCATAATCAGGTTTTTCTCTGAATTGTTTTACTTTTTTAATTGGACGAGAATCTAATTTATCGAATTCGATGTAGCCATAACCCGTGTTTGCAAATGTTGGTAAAATCCCCAAAGTCATTAAGTTCTCATCGCGCTCACAAAAATCAAAAGCATGTTGCAAATTAGAACAAAACTGCATTTCATCTTCAATCCAATGATCTGAAGGTGCCACAACCATTATAGCATCTGGATTTTGCTTTTTAATTTTCAATGAAGCATACAAAATACAAGGTGCGGTATTTCGCATTACTGGTTCAAGAATAATTTGCTCTTGTTTTACCATTGGCAACTGCTCCAAAACTATGCTATTATAATCTTCATGTGTTAGAATTAAAATATTTTCTTTTGGAATAATTTGCGACAAACGAGTAAACGTTTTTTGAATCAATGTTTCACCCGTTCCTAACATATCGTGAAATTGCTTAGGAAACTCGGCTGTACTCACTGGCCAAAAACGAGAACCAACGCCACCAGCCATTAATATTGCGTAATAATTTTTGTTCATTTTTTTTTGAAAGATTTTTTATTGCTTTCTAATTTGGCAACAATTCTACTTCGGCATTAGGTTGAAACAAATACAAGCGTCCAGAACTTATTTCCAAACATTCGTATCGTTTTACTCGTAATGCAATTTTTTTGAAAATTTTTCCATTGTGAATTCTAAAATGACTTCCCATTGGAATTTCAAAGATATAATTTTTATCGGTTTCTTTTTGGTCAAATTGCTTTAAAGCGATGGCTAATTTTGCATCGGTATCACTACTCGCTTTTGGATTTCTAAAATGTTTGGCTAGTAGTGGCAACAATTGATGCGGAAAAATTTCAGGACGAATAAAAGGCACCATCAAACGCTGAAAAGTGAGTTTCCATTCTTGTCCGTGCGGTTTTATAAGTCGACCATATTTTTCAAAAGCAACCAAATGAGCAATCTCGTGAATCAGAGTAATTAAAAATCGGTATTTATTTAAACTCGCATTCACAGTAATCAAATGATAACCTTGTGCATCTTTTCGATAATCGCCATGGCGTGTTTGGCGTTCGTTGACAATTTTAAGATGCACATGATTCGCTTTGATTAACTCAAAACAATGATGAACCGCATGTTCAGGTAAGTATTTTTTTAATACGTCGCTCAATTTTAAGGCGTTGAAGATGAAACTTGCAATACTTTTCCGTTGTAATATTTGTTTCCGGTTAAAGCAAAATTGAAAATATAATCTGCCATTTCTTTAGCTGAAAGTGGCGCTTCGTAACCTGGAAAAGCTTCTTGTAACATTTCGGTATTAACCGCTCCAAGTGCTAAAACATTGAAAGCAATTCCTTGTTCTTTGTATTCTTCAGCTAACAATTCGGACAACGTAATCACGGCACCTTTGCTTGATGAATAAGCTGCTAAACCAGCGAATTTCATACTTCCTTGAATGCCTCCCATCGAACTAATCGTCACTACATGACTTCCTTTTTCCATGAATGGAATACAGATTTTTGTCAATTCGGCAACAGCAAAAACATTGACTTTATATATGTTTTGAAATTCCTCTGAACTTATTTGTGTAAACGGTTTATGCAACAAACTTCCAGCGTTGTGAATTAAAACATCTACTTTTTTCCATGTTCGATTGATAAAATTTTCCACTTGAAGTAACTCTTCTGGATTTGAAATATCAATTGACAAACACGTAATGCTTGGATTTTCGATTAAGTCTTTTGGTGTTTTTCTAGAAATAGCCAATACTTGATGACCTGCATTAGCAAATTGCAAGGCTAATTCAAAACCTATTCCACGAGAAGTTCCAGTGATGATGATGTTTTTATTTTTCATTTAATTTGATTTCTTTTTTAGGCGCATTAATCATTTTTTCTAAAACTGGAATTGTTTTTGAAATCACGTTGGTCATATGTTTCGTATCCATCAATTCAAACTCATCATCTGGTTGGTGATAAAATTCGAAATTTTCAAAATCAAATGTTGAAACGGTTTGAGCCGGAACATTAAATTCGGTAAAAAACGGATAATTATCAGAAGCTCTGAATAGCATGTATTTGGTTTCAATTGGTAAATAACCCACTAACTTTTCTCCTGCATATTCGTTAATTGTAGTCGCCATGTTGGATTTTCCGAAACCTGTTAGATAGAAATCCATTCCTTTGTCTTTCATTGGCACTCCAATCATTTCAAAATTGAACATGAAATACAAATCCATTTTTTGTTCTTTCAATTTAGCAGCCAAATGCTTTGACCCTAAAAGACCTTTTTCCTCGGCAGAAAAGAATACAAAAAGTACACTTCGCTTGTTATTTTTGAATTTCGCAAAATATTTAGCTACTTCTGTAACCGCCGTGGTTCCTGTTGCGTTGTCGTTTGCACCATTTACAATCACATCACCATTCACACCATTTTGTAACATTCCGATATGATCATAATGCGCTCCGATTACCACAAATTCATTTTTTAATTTTTTATCTGTTCCTTCGATATAGCCTACAATATTAAACGCAGGTTTGTCAAAATTTGATAACGTATCACGATAAGTTTTAAAATACGGTTTTATTCCGTTTTCTTTTAATAGATTTTCTAAATAAACCGCAGCCTTTTCAATTCCTTCACTACCCGAATCTCTTCCTTCTAGTTCATCAGAAGTCAAATAAGACAAAGTTTTAATTACATTTTCTTCTGCAACTTGATAATTTACATTAGAAATATTCTTAGAAGTAACATTGGTTTGTGCATTCAATGACAATCCAACAAAAGAAATTAGGAATACGATTTTTTTCATAGTTTTTAGTTTTAAGTAAAAATAAAAAAATCCCGAGTAAATCGGGATTTTGTATGATAAATTTAACACTTATTAGGCTAACATTGTTACTGGATTTTCCATAAACGCTTTGAACGTTTGTAAAAATTGAGCTCCTGTTGCTCCGTCCACTGTTCTGTGATCGCAAGCTAAAGTAACTGTCATAGTGTTTCCAACTACTATTTGACCATTTTTAACTACTGGTTTTTCAACAATTGCACCAACAGATAAAATAGCTGAATTTGGTTGATTGATAATCGATGTAAACGATTGAATTCCGAACATTCCTAAATTAGAGATCGTGAATGTGCTTCCTTCCATTTCTGCTGGTTGAATTTTTTTAGATTTTGCTTTTCCAGCTAAGTCTTTCACATTTGCACCAATTTGAGTTAAACTCATTTGGTCTGTAAATTTCAATACTGGAACCATTAAACCGTCTTCAACAGCAACAGCAACACCAATATTCACGTGGTGATTGATTACCATAGCATCTTCTCTCCATTGTGAATTTACTTGTGGATGTTTTTTCAATGCCATCGCACTCGCTTTGATTACCATATCGTTGAAAGAAACTTTCGTATCTGGTAATCCGTTAATCATATTTCTTGAAGCAATTGCATTGTCCATATCTAACTCAATTGTTAAATAGTAATGAGGTGCTGTAAATTTAGATTCTGATAATCGTCTCGCAATGGTTTTACGCATTTGCGAATTTTTGATTTCTTCTTGGAATACTTCTCCTGCTGGAACAAATGGTTTAACTGCTGTAACGGCATTTGTAGCTTCTGCAACCGCTTGTGCTGGGGTTGCAACTCCAGATGGAGAGAAATTCTCCACATCCGATTTTACAATTCTTCCATTTTCACCAGAACCTTTTACTTGAGACAAGTTGATTCCTTTGTCTTGGGCAATTTTTTTAGCTAATGGAGAAGCGAAAACTCTACCTGAAGTAGTTTGTTCTACAACAGCAACATCTTGAGCAACTGCTTTTACTTCTTCAGTTTTTGGAGCTTCAACAACTGCACCTACTTTGTAGTTAGCTGCAATTCCTGAAACATCAGTTCCTGCTGGACCTAAAATTGCTAAAATTGTATCTACTGGAGCAGAATCACCTTCTTGAACTCCGATATATAATAACGTTCCTGCATTAAAAGATTCGAATTCCATCGTAGCTTTATCCGTTTCGATTTCAGCTAATATATCACCTTCTTTTACAGTATCTCCAACTTTCTTTAACCAAGTTGCAACGGTTCCTGTTGTCATTGTATCTGACAAACGAGGCATCGTTACTACTTTTACACCAGCTGGCATCTCGACTGCGCTCGATGTGACAGTTTTAGTTTCCTCTACAACCTTTTCTTCTTTAGTTTCAGTTGTTGTTCCACCACTTAATAAAGCAGAAATATCTTCGCCAGCTGTTCCAATAATCGCTAATAAAGAATCTACTGGAGCAGATTGTCCTTCTTGAATTCCGATGTGTAATAAAACACCGTCGTGGAAAGATTCGAATTCCATTGTAGCTTTATCCGTTTCAATTTCGGCTAAAATATCACCTGTTTTGATTGTATCACCCACTTTTTTCAACCAAGTTGCTACAACTCCTTCGGTCATCGTATCACTCAAACGGGGCATTGTTATAATTTGTGCCATAGTTCTTATAATTTATGTGGAATGAAAGGATAATTTTCTTGTTCGTACACTACATCATATAACTGTTGTGCTTCTGGGAATGGAGATTCTTCAGCGAATTTCTCACATTCAGTCACTAAATCAGCTACTCTTTGATCAATTGCTTCGATTTCAGCTTCTGTAGCATAGTTATTTTCTTTAATAATATCTAAAACTTGAGTAATTGGGTCGATTTTTTTGTATTCTTCCACTTCCTCTTTCGTTCTGTATAATTGCGCATCAGACATAGAGTGTCCTCTGTAACGGTATGTTTTCATTTCTAAGAAAGTTGGTCCATCACCACGACGAGCTCTTTCCATTGCTTCGTGCATTGCTTCTGCTACTTTTACTGGATTCATTCCGTCAACTGGTCCACAAGGCATTTCGTAACCTAATCCAAGTTTCCAAATATCTGTGTGATTAGCAGTTCTTTCAACAGAAGTTCCCATCGCATATCCGTTATTTTCACAAATGAAAACCACTGGTAATTTCCAATTCATTGCCATATTAAAAGCTTCATGTAAAGAACCTTGACGTGCGGCACCATCACCAAAATAAGTTAAGGTAACACCTCCAGTTTCAAAATATTTATCTGCAAAAGCAATACCTGCTCCTACTGGAATTTGCGCTCCAACGATACCGTGTCCTCCATAAAAACCATGTTCTTTAGAGAAAATATGCATCGATCCACCCATACCTTTTGAAGTACCTGTTACTTTTCCGTACAATTCTGCCATAACTTTTCTTGGATCTACACCCATTCCAATTGGCTGAACGTGGTTACGGTAAGCGGTAATCATTTTATCTTTAGACAAGTCCATTGCATGTAAAGCTCCAGCTAAAACAGCTTCTTGCCCATTATATAAATGCAAAAATCCTCTAACTTTTTGTTGGATATAAACAGCGGCAAGTTTATCTTCAAACTTTCTCCAAAACAGCATATCTTCATACCATTTTAGGTAAACTTCTCTTGTAATTGGTTTCATTTTTGTTTGTTTTTTTAATACAATTGAATTGCGAAAGACTTTATTTATCAATCTCAATTTTACGAACAGCAAAAATACTACATAGAACCTGATTGAAAAAATTAAATTCTACGATTTTTGTATTTTTTATAACAAAATCGATAAAAAAAGTTACGAAATCGTTATAGATGATTCTTATCGAAAACTAATGGTAAGATATTTTTCAACGAATCTGATTTATAAATATCTCCTTTTGCTCCCATAAAGAAAATAGCGATTGGTGTATCTTGTTTGAACTCGTACTCAGCAATAGCTTGTCTACAGCTTCCACATGGCGGAATTGGCTCTTCCAAATCCCTATCTTGAGGAGATGCTGTGATAAACATTTTCACAATTTTTGCATTTGGATAAGTAGCTCCTGCATAATAAATAGCAACGCGCTCAGCACACAAACCTGAAGGATAAGCTGCATTTTCTTGATTCGAACCTTGAACTACGATTCCGTTATCTAAAAGAATGGCTGCTCCTACAGTAAATTTAGAATAAGGCGCATAGGCTTTACTTCTTGCTTCAAATGCTTGAGACATTAAACTTGTTTCTTCTTGCGATAATTCATCTTTTGATAATACCGAAATGGTAGTGTTTATTGAAATTTGCTTCATATGTTAGGAAAAAAAATCCAAATTCTAAAATAAGAATTTGGATTGTTTATTAATTTATTTTAAAAATTATAGTTCATCGTATTTATCACCAAAATTGAAAGTAAGCGAGAAACGTAATGTGTTTTCCAATGGGTTTTTAACTTTTGAGGCAGAGAACAAATACGACACATCGATTTTAACAATGTTGTATTTAAATCCAGCTCCTAAGGTAAAATACTTTCTTGCTCCTTTTAATTCATTTTCATTAAAATAACCCATTCGTAATGCAAATGAGTCTTGGTACCAATATTCAGCTCCTAAAGCCCATGTAAATTCTTTTAATTCTTCTGAGAAACCATCTGGCGCATCACCAAAAGATTTAAAAATACCACTAATCCAACTAGTTGTTCTATATTCTTCTCTTGCCTGATTAAAATCATCAACATCTACAACACCATCACCATTTACATCTTCACCACTATAAGTTGCTCCATTATACCCAACCTTAGGAGTTGGAACTAATAATTTTGTCACCTCAGCTGTTACTCCAATTTTGTTGTATTCATCAAAAATAAAATCAAAACCTCCACCTAAACGTAAGTTTGCTGGCAAGAAATTATCATTTAAATCATCTTTATCGTAGCTAATTTTAGGTCCTAAGTTTTGCAAATTAAAACCACCTCTCCATCTTCCGTTAAAATCATCATAGGCTATTTCTTCAGATTGATAATAAGCGGCAATATCTACTGCAAAAGTTGTAGCTGCTGAAACATCGTTATTTAAATCTGGAACTCTTAATGCTGAACGAATAAATCTTCCTCCAACTGCCATTGAAAAGCGCTCACTTAATTTTAATGAGTAAGAACCATCAATTGCCAATTCATTTGGATTAACTGTTCTTGGTGTATCATCAAACGAATTTCTCAATTCAATATCACCTAAACCAAAATAACGAAACGAACCTGCAAACGCACTACGCTCATTAATTTTATTATAGTATGTTAATTGACCCAACGAAATATCATTTGCAATACTTGCTAAATAAGGCGTATAACTTACTGAGAAACCTTGTTTATCTAACGAAAAAGCATATTTAGCTGGATTGTATTGTTGTGAAAAAGCATCCGCAGAAGTAGCTACACCCATATCAGCCATACCTGCAGAACGTGCATCAGCTGCTATAAGTAAGAATGGAACTCCAGTTGTAATAACTCGGTCTTGTGCTTTTGCATATTGACTAACCACCAAAACGGTTAATAATAAAGCAATTTTTTTCATTTTTTTCATTAATATTAATTTGACAAATATAGTATTTTATTACAGGATTACAAGTTTCTCATATTTTTCTGCAGATTTACCTGTCGTAGCTGATCTAACTGTGAGTTTGTAAACATAAACACCCTTACCAATTTTATCTCCAAAATCATCTCTTCCATCCCAAGTAACTTCTCTACACAAGAATCCGTCTGTAGTTACTTGTTGATTTATTGTTTTAACCAATTTCCCCGAAACTGTTAAAATTTGAACTTGAACATCTAAAGGCTCAAATGGCATATTATGATTGAACCAAAATTCGGTGTAACTCACGAATGGATTTGGGTAATTCAACACTTTTTCAATACGCAAACCGTCATCCGAACAAACTGCATTAAATTGAATTTCAGCCGTTACCAAATTATTATATACATCCCAAGCTTTGAACAAAATGGTATGCATGCCAGGCGTTAAATTTCGGAACGGAAATCGTAATCTTCCCGAAGTATAATCATCATTTTCCGTTTCATAATATTCATTCAACACGTATGGATTTGATTCATCTCCATCTAAAATAGCCACAATATCATGACCAATTCCACTTGCTGTATTAATCCCATTTTCATCCTCCAAAAAGGCCAACAATATTGGAGAACAATTTGTAATTCCACCCGAAACAAAACCTTCATCATTCATATGCAAACGAACCGTTGGCGGATTGCTGTCACTAGGAGCATTTACGTTAACCCCTCCTATTTGGATTGTTTTATCATAACCTGTTTGATTATCAAGATTTGGGACATCGCGTTTTGCATAAAAACTAATTTTACCATTTCCAACCGGAACTCTAATATCTTGAGGCACCACAAAACTAAACTCAAACTGACCATTTACAACAGATGCATTTCCTCTAAAAACAGTTTCTCCTAAAGTAACAAAATTCATAGTTATCAAACCGCTTGAATTCGTCACACCGTTATTTCCAAGTGTTGTACGATTGATGTCTTTATCAAAAATCTGAACCGCTAAATCACCATTATAGTTTGACATCAATACATCATTTTCATCTCTTACCTCACCATTAATTTTTGTCAAACTAAGCGCTTGAAGCACCGGTAATGGTTGACTTGTAGGAACATCATTTACCTTTGTTAAAACTACTCTCGGTCTTGGAATTGCCAACTTTAATGCCGGATCTCCAATAAAAAATACAACTCTTCTATTATCTGAACCTGTGTCTAATTTTGTTAAACGCAAAGCTTCGGCAATCGTCGGATAATTATTGGAACCAAAAGCATACAAATCTTCACTCAATAAATTATTCATCACAAACCCTGTTGTAACTCCAATTTGACGCGTAGTTGCAATTAAACCAATAGCGCCTCCACTCTTATTCCAATACATATATTCACCACCAGTAAAACGGTTTGGATCATCAAAACGTGTAAATTCACAAGTTATTGTGATAAAAAGCGGATATCGGTATCGATTGGTTAAATTTTGAGCATCTAATTTTTCAAACAAACGTTCTCTTGCTAATGATTCTTCGTTTCCATGTCCAAAATAATTAAACACTAACGATCCTTGCTCTAAGGCATCTAAGAAATCATTTTTAGCCTCAGGATAACGCTCACCACCAGCGGCTACTTGCTGAATATAGGCATCGGTATGTATTTTTTTTACATTAACAAAAGGCTTTTGAGCAGTAAGTGTATTTGCTAAATTGTCTAACCCAAATTGCAACGTTGCATCGGTATCATTATCAGCATCATCAGAATAAATAACATAATTATTTCGCCATCTACCATAAGATTTCTCATCATAATACTCTACAACTTTATCCACCATTTCTTTTGCCTGATTCAAATTAGAAACCAACATACGTCCAACAGCAATATCAATACCATCAAAACCTCCTAACATTTGCCCTTCTCCAGCATCCATTAAACCAAAAAAGTCGTCAGACATAAAAGACGAATACAAGGACATGTTGGAAATATTATTAATGTCAGAAGAAAAAGGATTAAACCCATGAAAAACAGGAACAATGTTAGTGTTACTAAAAAGTCTGCTTTTGTAGTCATAAGAAGCATCTCCAAACAAATTAACATACTTCACTCTTTTATCAGGAGCAGAAGCATTCCAATAGACATACTTAATTAAATTACGAATAGCCGCTATATCTTGTTTACCGGATGAAAATTCTTGATAGATTTTTTCTAATGTAACAACACGAACACTTAATCCAGAATTATTTCTATGAAAATCAGCCAAACGTTCTGCTTGAGTAATTAAGAATTGAGGAGTTATGATTAAATAATCGATATCTTGAAAATTACCTTGATTATTATTAAAAATTGTACCTTTTAAATTTTGGTTTTGAACCACACTATTTCCTTCTTTTAAAGGAGTATAAGTATCTGACAAATCAAGCGCTACATACTTTTTCTGATTACCAAGATTTACCTTGAAGGCAAAAGTAGCTCCAGAAGTATTTTCGTATTTGATCACATTTGATAAATCCGTCACATCCCAAACCTGTGGAATATTAGTAGCAGATGTAATTGTATATTGCCCAATTCCAACATTACTCAATTCGTCATTATTGAAAAAGGAAAACTGCTTACCATAACCGACCAAATTTCGCTTTGAAGAAATTTTGATAAAATCTAAATACCCATTCGAACTAGGAACGCCACCATTATTATAAGTTAATTTAAGACTAATAGTATTTGAAGACAAAGAAATAGTATTATTAATTGCCGACTCATAACCTTCAACACCACTAAAAGCAACTAATGCTGGAAAGTTTATGGTTCCAAAATCCTGATTATTCACCTTACAAGCAAATGAAGAATTTCCAAAAGATTTTGATGCCGTGTTTACATAAATAGAAACAGGAGTAATGTTATCAAGATTAGGAATTGTAAAATCAAAAGTTTGTTCATTTGTAATATTGAATTGTTCACCAAACCATCTTCTACCTACTTTACCAACGTTTACCAGGTCCTTCTCATAATATAAAACATCATCAAATTTAGAAAAAGTAAAAGTTGGTGCTCCTGATGGCTCTGTGGCTAATTGAATTCTTTTACTTGCGCCACCTGAAGAAGTAACATAATAATACGATTTATCTGCAAACAAATTTAAACTTGTCAAACTTTCTGTATTCCATGTATCTATTCCTTCAGCATAAAATAAAATATAGTCATTGTTATCAAAAACACCGTCATCTTCACCCGAAAACTGAATGGCATTTTCCACTAAATCATCCGAATAAGACAAGGAATTATTCAAAGGCAACATTCTTCCTCCATTTCCATAAATCTTGATATTTCTTGGATCTACATTTACATTGAAACCTAAACTTTGAAGAAACGATTTCGAAATTTTATAAATACCAGATTTCTCAACATAAAAACGATACCAACTTCCTGTAGCCAAAACAGAATTAGAAATCGATTGGACAAAATTTGAACTTTGATTTCTGCTTGACAAATTGTTTTGGTAAGAATAAGAAAAAGACAGGATTTTTTTATAAACGCCACCTTCTTTTATGATAGGACTTACAATCAACAATCCTTTATAATCATCGCGAGCACGAACAACTTCTAAAGAAGCTTGAATTTTATTTGGAATTAAAGATTTATTTAAATCGTAAAGCTCAGCTTCTTGAATAGTTTGATACATCAAATTTGAAATAACAAGACTTGAAGAATTAGTGGCAGCTGAAACAGAAACAATCTTTCTAAACTGAATTTTCTTCAAAGGAATATCCAAATTATAAAACTCTAAATCAAACTGCGGAACTTTAATAGTAGTTTCACCTATATTATAATCTGAATTCGATTTCCAATTAATCGTAACTTTTTCCGATTGCTGAGCAGTAGCAAACGCAAAATAAAATAAAAACAAAAATAATAGAGTCTTTTTCATCAGCAATAAAACGCAAATAACATATATATATTACAAAGAGAAAAAAAATATTCATTTTATTCTAATTTTTTATAATAAAACTTAGCATAAAACGTTGTAAGAGAAATGATTTTAACATAGAATTATTTTTTTTTTACAAAATTTTAAAAACATGTTGCATTTTAATTCATTATTATTATCTTGCGACACTAAAATTATTACCTACTAAAGTATGAAAATTAAGAAAATTATGGCTTTAAAAGTGTTAGTGGTATTAGCACTGGCATTAGGTTTTACGGGTTGTAGCAAAAAAGGAAGCACCAAAGGTGGTTCTACTGCTACGGGATGGAAAATCAATGACAAAAAAGGTGGATTTCAGTTTAACGACAAGTTTAAACAACAAGAAACACCTCCAGGAATGATTTCGGTAGAGGGTGGTACTTTTACAATGGGTAAAGTACAAGACGATGTTATGCATGATTGGAATAACTCTCCAAATCAACAACACGTACAATCATTTTTCATGGATGAAACAGAAGTTACAAACAAAATGTATTCTGAATACTTATTTTGGGTAAAAACTGTATTTCCTCCAACAGAAGAAAATTACAAACACATCTACAACGGAGCAATTCCAGATACTTTAGTATGGAGAAATCGCTTAGGATACAACGAAACGATGACTAATAACTACTTAAGACATCCTGCTTATGCAGATTACCCAGTAGTAGGAGTTAACTGGATTCAAGCAGTTGAATTTAGCAAATGGAGAACTGAACGTGTAAATGAAAATATTTTAGAGCGTGAAGGTTATCTTAAAAAAGACAACAAAATCAAATTAGGTTCTGATGTAACTGCTGAAAACTCATTTAGTACTGAAACTTATATCAATACTCCATCAAAAGCTTTTGGTGGTAATGAAGAAGTTGTATTGAAAAAAGAAATGGGTAAAGGTAGAAGACAAGCTGCAGATACTGCTAAAAACGTTTATGCTCAAAGAAGTTCAGGTTTAATTTTACCTGAATACAGATTACCAACAGAAGCTGAGTGGGAATATGCTGCTACTGCTTTAGTTGGAAATAGAGAATACAATATCTACAAAGGACAAAAGAAATACCCTTGGAGTGGACAATATACTCGTTCTGCTAAAAGACAATATAGAGGTGACCAATTAGCTAACTTCAAACAAGGAAAAGGAGACTACGGAGGAATTGCTGGATGGTCTGATGACGGTGCAGATATTACTAACAAAGTAAAAAGTTATGCACCAAATGATTTCGGATTGTACGATATGGCAGGTAACGTAGCTGAATGGGTACAAGACGTTTATAGACCAATGGTAGATGATGAAGCAAATGACTTTAACTACTTCAGAGGTAACGTTTATACAAAAAACAAAATTGGAGAAGATGGAGTTGTTGAATTAGTAACTTCTGACAACATCACTTACGATACTTTAAGTAACGGTAGAATTATGGCTAGAAATTTCCCTGGTCAAATTGCTCAAGTTCCTGTTGATGAAAACGAAACTTATTTAAGAACACAATTCTCTACTTCTGATAACAGAAACTATAGAGATGGTGATAGACAATCTACTCGTTTCTACAAATTCAATGATTCTGAAGAAGGAGAACAAGCAGGTGGTGAAGAGAAATTCAGAATGTACGAAGCTCCTAAACACTCTATCACTGCTGATAGTTTAGGTAATATGGTAAAAAAATACGACACCAAAAATAACGACAAGAGAACTACTTTAGTAGATGACAACGTTAGAGTTTACAAAGGTGGTTCATGGAGAGATAGAGCTTACTGGTTAGACCCAGCTTCAAGAAGATTCTTCCCTCAAGATATGGCAACTGATTACATCGGATTTAGATGTGCGATGTCTAAAGTAGGTCCTAAGTCAAACAAAAAGACTCCTAGAGGAAATCCTAAAAAATAATTTTCATACAAAATACTTTAAAAAGCCCTTTCAAACGAAAGGGCTTTTTTTTATCTTCGTTTCAATTTAATAAAACTTATATGACAACAATTGCAAATTTACATTCTTTATTTTTAGAGTGTTCAAGTGTTTCAACAGATACGCGTAAAATTGAAAAAAACTCTTTATTCGTTGCATTAAAAGGCGATAATTTTGATGCCAACACTTTTGCAAAAGAAGCATTAGAAAAAGGAGCAAAATATGTGGTAATAGACAATCCAACTTATCTAATTGACAATCGTACTTTACTAGTAAAAGATTCGCTAATTGCCTTACAAGAATTGGCTAAATATCACAGAACTTTTTTAGGATTACCAATCATAGCTTTAACAGGCAGCAATGGCAAAACCACTACAAAAGAATTAATCCACGCAGTTCTTTCTAAAAAATACAATACTCTTGCTACAATTGGCAATTTAAATAACCATATAGGTGTTCCTCTTACCCTATTACGATTTACCAAAGAAACTGAAATTGGGATTGTTGAAATGGGAGCAAACCATCAAAAAGAAATTGAATTTCTTTGTCAAATTGCACAACCTGATTATGGTTATATAACAAATTTTGGAAAGGCACATCTAGAAGGATTTGGCGGAGTTGAAGGAGTAATTAAGGGTAAAAGTGAAATGTATGATTATCTTAGAGGCAATAACAAGATGGTTTTTGTTAATGTAAATGATTCGATACAAAATGAAAAATCAACCAATATTAAACGGTTTAGTTTCTCTTTAAATAATTCAACTGCAGATGTGAAAATTTCAACTATTGAAGTAAATCCGATGGTGAAAATAATATTCAACAATCAAACTGTACAATCCCACCTCATTGGAATTTATAATGCTAACAATATTAATGCTGCTATTACAATAGGAAATTATTTCAAAGTTTCTGATGAATTAATTAAAGAAGCAATTGAAAACTACATTCCAGAAAACAACCGCTCTCAATTAATACAAAAAAATGGAAATGAAATAATTTTAGATGCTTACAATGCTAATCCAAGTAGTATGGCTGCTGCAATTGCTAACTTTATACAGTTAGAAAAAAAGAACAAAATTGCCATTCTTGGCGACATGTTTGAGTTAGGGGAAGAGAGTCACAATGAGCACGAGAAAATTGTAGATTTACTAATTAATGAAACTTCAATAACTACTTATTTTATTGGGAAAGATTTTTATGCAAACCAAACATCAAACACACATTTAAAATTCTTCGAAAATTTTGAAAATTTTGCAGCTTTTTTAAAGACAAATCTTCCAAATAATAATTTACTATTAATAAAAGGATCAAGAGGAATGGCATTAGAAAAAACTTTAGATTTGATATAAAAAAAAAGCACTTCATTTGAAGTGCTTTTTTGTGGGCGATGAGGGGTTCGAACCCCCGACCCCCTCGGTGTAAACGAGGTGCTCTGAACCAGCTGAGCTAATCGCCCCAATAAATTACTTTACTATTACCGTATTGCGAGTGCAAATATACAAGGATTATTTGTTTCTGCAAGCGTTTTATAAAAAAAATTAAACAATTTCTGCCACCACAAAAGTACTTCCACCAATATAAATAAAATCCGATTTTTTAGCCAATTGCATTGACGTCTCATAAGCTTCTGAAACAGAATTAAATGCATCACCAATCAATTCAAAAGCAGCTGCTTTTTCCTGTAAAATTTTAGCGTCTAATCCTCTTGGAACATTTGGCTTACAAAAAAAATATTTTGCATTTTTAGGAAACAAAGGCAAAATACTTTCCAAATCTTTATCATTTACAACACCTAAAACAAAATGCAATGTATCAAAATGGTGCTTTTGAATTTGATTTAAAACAATTTTCAAACCATGACTATTATGTGCAGTATCGCAAACCACAAATGGCTCTTTATTTAATATTTGCCATCTACCTAATAATCCCGTATTCTCAACAACATGCTTAAACCCAAGTTTAATATGTTGTTCTTCTATTTTAAAATGTGTTTGAAGAAGTTGAATCGTTTGTAGAACAGTTTTCTTGTTATGAAACTGATAATCTCCTAACAAACCACACTCATACAGTACTTCTGAATTATCCGATGCAAAATAAATAGGTGCGTTTTCAGATTTTGATTTTGAAATAAACACTGGTTTTGTTTCTTCTGTAAATTCTCCAATTACAACAGGAACATTTGGTTTTATAATCCCAGCTTTTTCAGCAGCAATTTTCGGCAATGTATCTCCTAAAAATTGAGTGTGATCAAAACCGATGTTGGTTATCACAGAAACTAAAGGTGTAATCACATTGGTAGAATCAAGTCTTCCTCCCATTCCAACTTCAATAATAGCCACATCTACTTTTTCAGTTGCAAAATAATCAAATGCCAAACCTACAGTCATTTCAAAAAAGCTAAGTTGATTTGATTCGAAAAAAGACTTGTTTTGAGCTACAAAATTAACCACATATTCTTCCGAAATCATTTCGCCATTAATTCGGATACGTTCACGAAAATCTTTTAAATGAGGAGAAGTATACAATCCAACATTATAACCTGCTTCTTGAAGTATAGAAGCAATCATTGAAGACGTTGAACCTTTTCCATTGGTTCCGGCTACATGAACCGATTTGAATTTAGTTTCAGGATGATTGAGATGTTCAACTAAGAGCAATGTATTTGTTAAGTCCTTCTTATAAGCAGAAGCACCTTGCATTTGAAACATAGGTAACTGGTTAAACAACCACTTTGTAGTTTCTTGATATGTCATTCTAAATGAATATTTTATTCACCAACTTGGAAATTTACTACAACAAACCCAATTTGAGTTTCTGGAGCATTGGCATCAGGCTGCCATTTGAACGTTTTTGCAGTTTCTAAAGCTGGATTAACTAAACAAGGATTCGTATTTGTAGTCCCTTGAGAACGCTCGGCCTTAATAACATTCCCTTGACGATTTACCCAAATTTTCACTACTACTTTACCAGATTCATTACAATCTTGAATTTTCTTGCTATTACCCGACAATTTTCTTCCAGCCAATCCCCAACCAGTTCCCTTTCCGGTTCCTATTCCATCGCCAGTTCCACTACCGTAAAAGCTATTAGCATATAAACTTCCGTTAGGATTTCCTTTATCGCCACCTTCGTCATCAGGACCATGCCCATCTTGTTTAGTTCCATCTTGCTTTGGACCTTTTATAATACTATTCAAAGCACTATTACTAGGTTTTGTTGGTTTGGTTTCAGTTGGTTTGGTTACAGGTTTTGTTTCTGTAGGCTTTGTAACCGGTTTAGTCTTTTCTTTTTTAGGAAGTGTAATTGGTGCTTCATCCTCTTGCGTTAAAACATCATCTTCTTCAGCTGGAACAGGCTTTGATTGTGCTTGCTCAGGAGCCGATTGAATAGGCTCTGTTGGTTGAATTTCTCCACTACCGGTTTCACTAGTTCCAAAGTTAACTGCAATACCGTTTTCTGGCGGGGGATCCATATAGGTTAATCCGAAAATAGTAAACAACAGAAAAAGTATCACAAAAATAACCGATGTTATTGTGAATGATTTTTTCTCCTCTGGTGTTTCTAAAAATTTCATTTAGGTTTATTTTGGATTAACAGCCACTACTATTTTAATTTGATTGCGATACGCAATATCCATCACTTTTACCACTTTTTCGTGCGGAACTGATTTTTCGGCACGCAATACAATAGCCTTATTTTCAGAATTAGCAAACAACGCCAATAATTGGTTTTCCAAATCAGCTTCGTTCACTTTATCTTTATCAATAAAAAAGTTCAAATCTTTATCTATACTTACAGAAGTACTTTTATTACTATCTGTTTTCCCTTTAGCCTTTGGCAACACTAAATCTAAAGCATTAGTAGTCACCATTGTAGAAGTAAGCATAAAAAAGATTAACAACAAGAACACAATATCGGTCATAGATGACATATTGAATTCTGTTGACACTTTATTTCTTGTTTTTCCTAATTTCATTATACGGGCTCGTTTAATAAGTCTAAGAAATCAACCGCATTCGCTTCCATTTGGTTTACCACTTTATTTGTTCTTACCACCAAGTGATTATATCCTACATAAGCGATAATACCAACAACTAAACCAACTACGGTTGTAGTCATTGCTGTATAAATTCCTTCAGCTAAAGCACCAACTTCAATTTGTCCACCACCACTAGCCATTTCATGAAACGCAAGAATCATACCAAGAACCGTTCCAAGAAAACCAATCATAGGACCAGCTCCAGAAATGGTTGCTAACATACTGGTATTTTTTTCCAGTTTATATAACTCTAAATTACCTGCGTTTTCAATTGCTGTGTTGATGTCTTCCAAAGGTTTTCCAATACGAGATATTCCTTTTTCAATTAATCGTGCTACAGGCGAATTGGTTTGAGCACACAACATTTTAGCTGCGTCTATTTTTCCCGACATTATGTTCATTTTGATGTTATTCATAAAATTAGCATCAATTTTTGAAGCTTTGTTTATCGCCATTAATCGTTCAAAATACAAGAACAATGCAGCAAACAAAAGTGCAAAAAGCACAATCATAATAACTTGCCCTCCTATTCCACCACTTGTAAGTAAACTCCAAACAGAAAGTGTTTTTTCTGTTGGTTGTGCTTCAGTAGCAACTTGACTAGCTATAGCTAAACTATCGGCTTGAAGAAATAAACCCATAAATAATTATTTAATTTGAATTAAAAACGCAGATAAAATCTAAATATTGTTTTTTAATGAGCATTCAATAAAAAATCTCTCAAAAGAATGAAAACCGCGCTACCTGCTAAAAATCCAAGTAGAGCAAGACCTCCAATTTTTTTAAGATACCAAAAGAAATCTATTTTTTCCATTCCCATGGCTACTACACCAGCTGCAGAACCAATCACTAAAATACTTCCTCCTGTTCCCGCTGCATAAGCAATAAAATGCCATTCTGGAGCATCCAATCCCATAGAAAACATTCCAATACTTGCTGCAACTAAAGGCACATTATCAATTACGGCTGAACCAGCACCTAAAAGTATAACTACTAAGTCAGACAACACTGTTGTTCCATGCTCAGTTCCTAACATTGGGACACCTTTTTCTAATACTCCAGCAAATTCATACAACATTCCTAAAGATTCTAAAGCAGCAACTGCCATTAAAATACCTAAGAAAAATAAAATACTTGGCATTTCAATTTTAGAAAGTGACTTATGAACTGGACTATGCTGAGGATCATTAACACCATGACCTGATGTTTCTCCAGCTATTGAAAATTCATTGTTACTTAAATATTCCGCAACTGCTGAAATAACCGCTAACGAAAGCATCATTCCAACATAAGGAGGTAAGTGCGTAAACGTTTTAAATATAGGCACAAATAAAATCCCAGCTAATCCTAAATAAAACATAGTCGCTCCATATTTTGATTTAGGAGAATTATCTTCACTTAAGTCACTATCGATATGTCCTTTAAAAATTTTCATTTTAGACGCAATCAATGATGGAATTGCATAACATGCAATAGATGGTAATAATACGTGTGCAATAAGTTGAGCTGGTGTTACTTTATTTGCAATCCAAAGCATTGTTGTAGTCACATCACCAATTGGTGACCAAGCACCACCTGCATTAGCAGCAATCACAATTAATCCTGCAAACCACAAACGAATTTCTCTGTCTTTGATGATTTTTTGAAGAATAGTAATTAAAACAATTGTAGCAGTTAAGTTGTCAATAATTGCAGATAAAACAAAAGCTAAAGTTGTGAATAACCACAAAAGTTTTGTTTTACTTTTTGTCTTAATAAACGTCTTGATCGTTGAAAAACCATCAAAATAATCAATAATTTCAACAATTGTCATTGCTCCCATCAAGAAAAACAAAATCTCTGCTGTTTTACCTAAATGATGCAATAACACACTTTCAATATGGTGACTTTCTTTACCTACACCTGGAATAATTTCAAAAACCTCCATGTGGTTTACAGCAATTAAAGCCCATAAAATAGCCATCATTCCTAATGCTGGAATCAATTTATCAACTTTTACGCTGTGTTCAAAAGCAATCCCTAAGTATCCTAAAATAAAGACCGCAATAATTACTATTTCCATTATTAATTAAATTATACAAGTTGTTTTAAAGCAATTTCAAAAGCAGTCGCGCTGATATTCTTCTTATCAGCATTTAAAGCATGTGCTTTTTGAATTGCATTTTTTATTGTGTTTGAAGTATCTGAGAAAATAGCTTCGTCTGTCATTTGTACTTTTTTCTCCATGAAATAAGCAAAAACTCTAGCCATTCCGCAGTTTGCGATGAAGTCAGGAATTAAACTTACTTTTTTATCGGTTTCTTCCATAATAGGTCCGAAGAAAATCTCTTTATCCGCAAACGGAACATTAGCACCACTTGAAATTACTTCCAATCCAGATGCAATCATACTATCAACTTGTTCCTTAGTAACCAATCTTGAAGCCGCACATGGAGCAAAAACTTGTGCACCCATTGACCAAATCTTTTCATTGATTTCAGCAAAAGGAATCATGTTGTCAGCTACTAATTTATTTCCGTCTTTGTTTAAGAATAACGTTTTGATTTCTCCAAATGAGAATCCGTTTTCGTTGATAACACCACCATCTCTATCGATGATTCCAACCACTTTTGCTCCCATTTGCGCTAAATAAAAAGCCGCTGCTGAACCTACATTTCCAAAACCTTGAACGATTGCTTTCTTCCCTTTAACATCACCACCATAAATAGTATAATAATTACGAACTGCTTCTGCAACTCCATATCCAGTAATCATATCTGCTACTGTATATTTTCTATTTACATCTGGAGAGAAATTTGGATTTTCAATTACTTTGATAACTCCCTGACGTAATTGTCCAATTCTGTTGATTTTATCGGCTTCTGTTGGTTTAAAGTGACCGTTAAAAACACCTTCTTGTGGATGCCAAACACCACAATCTTCAGTCATTGGAATTACTTCGTGAATTTCATCTACATTCAAATCACCACCAGTTCCGTAGTAATTTTTTAATAATGGAGAAACGGCTTTATACCATCTTTCTAAAACACCTTTTTTTCTTGGATCGTTTGGGTCAAAATTAATTCCTGATTTAGCACCACCAATTGCTGGTCCTGAAACTGAAAACTTAACTTCCATAGTTTTTGCTAAAGAAAGTACTTCGTTCATATCTAATCCCTTACGCATACGAGTACCACCTCCAGCAGCACCACCTCTTAACGAGTTAATTACCGTCCATCCTTCTGCATCTGTTTCAGGGTCTTTCCAATTAAATACTATTTCTGGTTCTTTGTTTTCAAATTTCTTTAATAAATCTTTCATTGTGTTGGTTAAATTTTATTCGTTTTACAAATATACATAATCTGTTTAAGCACTAAAGCCTAAACTCCATTTTTTAGTTTTTTATAACATTTACATAAAGACTACTCCAGAGGAATGGTTTTTACTAGCTCCTGTTACTGAGGACAACACATTAACTTCATCTCTTAATCGTAAAACACCCAAAAATCCAAAAATCAGGGCTTCTTTAAATTGAATGGTTTTATCATCAGGAATTATCACCTCAGTTGTAGGTAAATAATTACGCAATCTCTCAATTAAAAATCGATTATAAGCGCCTCCTCCAGTTATAAATAATTTTGCATTTGGCTTTGAACAAATCTTCGCAATTTGACTGGCAATATGTTCCACAAATGTGCGAAGTTTGTCTTTTACATCAATTGAAAACGAGTTTATAAAAGGAAAAATATTCGCGTTTACAAATTCCATTCCCAATGATTTTGGATAAGGCAAAGCATAAAATTCTAACTCATTCAATTGCTTCAATAAGTCTTGATTTATGTTTCCAGATTTAGCAAAATTTCCTTCACCGTCATAAGGAAAACCTAAATCATTCGCGTAAAAATTCAAAACCGTATTTACAGGCGAAATATCAAAAGCAATCCGTCTTCCATTTTCATTAAAAGAAACATTCGAAAACCCACCTAAATTCAAACAATAATCATATTCGGAAAAAAGCAATTCATCCCCAATCGGAACCAAAGGCGCACCTTGACCTCCTAATTGCA
This sequence comes from Flavobacterium sp., assembly GCF_041911335.1. Taxonomy (GTDB): domain Bacteria; phylum Bacteroidota; class Bacteroidia; order Flavobacteriales; family Flavobacteriaceae; genus Flavobacterium. Next base: position 2,558 of record NZ_JAYRPD010000024.1, on the reverse strand, counting down.
CATCTTGCACTCTAAAATCACAAACAATCGTTTGATTGACTAAATCCCGAATCATCGGAAGATTTCCTATTTGAAGTGTAAATCCGTTTTGAGGTTGATGCAAAATCGTGTGACCATGACTACAAACGGCATCGATTTCAGTAAGTTGATGTTTAGAAATAAATTCAGAAATTATCGATGATAAAAGTTTTGTATAGTCGATACTCAATTCTTCTAATTCAGTCGGATTGAAATGAATCGCGTTTTTCAATTTGTTAAGCCATTCTTCCGAGTACGAAACAGTTTCGGATTGAAAAATTTCAAACGTCCAACGACCTGAATTATTGAATTTTATGTAAGCCAAATCGACTCCATCTAACGATGTGCCCGACATAACTCCGATAACGTTGTAGTTTTCTTTAAACATGGGTTAAAATTACAAATTGTTATTGAAAATTTGGTAATTAATCTTTACATTTGATTCCTGAAATTACAAAATAATCAAACATTACATCTAAATAATATGGATTTTAAATTAACCGAAGAGCATTTAATGATTCAGCAAGCTGCTAGAGATTTTGCTCAAACAGAATTATTACCTGGAGTTATTGAAAGAGACGAACATTCAAAATTCCCAACAGAACAAGTAAAAATGATGGGAGAACTTGGGTTCTTAGGAATGATGGTTGATCCAAAATACGGTGGTGCTGGATTAGATAGTTTATCATATGTTTTAGCAATGGAAGAAATTGCTAAAGTTGATGCTTCTGCAGCGGTTATCATGTCAGTAAATAACTCATTAGTTTGTGCTGGTTTAGAAAAATATGGTTCAGAAGAACAAAAAGTAAAATATTTAACTCCGTTAGCAAAAGGTGAAGTAATCGGGGCTTTCTGTTTATCAGAACCAGAAGCAGGTTCAGATGCTACTTCGCAAAGAACAACTGCTATCGATATGGGCGACCATTATTTAGTAAACGGAACTAAAAACTGGATTACTAATGGTGGAAATGCTTCAACCTATTTAGTAATTGCTCAAACCGATGCTTCAAAAGGACACAAAGGAATCAACGTTCTTATCGTAGAAAAAGGAATGCCAGGTTTCGAAGTAGGTCCGAAAGAGAAAAAAATGGGAATCCGTGGATCTGATACACATACTTTATTATTTAATGATGTAAAAGTTCCTAAAGAAAATAGAATTGGTGCTGACGGATTTGGATTTGCTTTCGCGATGTCAACATTAAACGGAGGAAGAATTGGAATTGCATCTCAAGCTTTAGGTATTGCGCAAGGAGCTTATGAATTAGCATTGAAATATTCACAAGAGCGTGTTGCCTTCGGAAAACCAATTTTTAATCACCAAGCTATTGCTTTCAAATTAGCGGATATGCACGTAAAAATCACATGTGCTAGATTGTTAATTCACAAAGCAGCTACCGAAAAAGATAATGGTGAAGATATTGCACATTCGGGTGCCATGGCTAAATTATACGCTTCAGAAATTGCACTAGAAGTAGCAAACGAAGCCGTACAAATTCACGGTGGAAATGGTTACGTAAGCGAGTACCACGTAGAAAGAATGATGCGTGATGCAAAAATCACTCAAATTTACGAAGGAACTTCAGAAATTCAAAGAATTGTAATTTCAAGAGGTTTAGTAAAATAGTCTAAAATAAATAATTTACTAAAGGAGTTCAACTTAATTGCTGAACTCCTTTTTTTATTACCTTTAAAATAAAAATGCTATTTGAAAATTGGAAAGAGAATCTAGAACCATTAATTGATAAATATAAAGGAAGAAAGCATCCTCTAAACTATAACAATACCTATCAATTACTGATAATGGTGATTTTATCTGCTCAAGATTCGGATGCAAATATTAACAATATCACTATTCCGTTTTTTGAAAAATTTCCAAATTTGGAAAGTATATCAAATTCAAACATTGAAGAGATAACATCTTACTTTACAAAAGTTAAAAATTATCCAACAAAAACAACTTGGATATATGAATTAGCCAAACTTTTAAAAACGGATAATAATATTCCAACAAATTTAACCGAATTAATTACTTTGAAAGGTATTGGAAGAAAATCTGCGAATGTAATATTGAGAGAAACCAATCAAAAAACAGAAGGCATAATAGTTGATTTACATGTCATTAGAGTTGCACCAAGAATTGGATTAACACCAAAATATGAAGATGGAAATAAAATCGAAAAACTATTAATGCAACAACTCCCTTATGAAATTTGGAACGAAATAGGAATGGCTTTCTCATTTTTAGGTAGAGAAATTTGCCGACCAACAAATCCAAAATGTGATGATTGCCCGATAAATATGCATTGTAACTATTTTAAAAACTTAAACCAATAAAAAAAAACAATCTATTGAGTTCGTTGTTTCAAAAATTATACAAAACAAAAAACCCCTCATCGAATGATGAAGGGTTTTCAAAAGAAAGGCGGCGACATACTCTCCCACATAACTGCAGTACCATCTGCGCAGTCGGGCTTAACTTCTCTGTTCGGAATGGGAAGAGGTGAGCCCCGACGCAATAACCACCTTAAGAGGTTAAATTG
>NZ_JAYRPD010000023.1:0-27269 GCF_041911335.1 Flavobacterium sp. | reverse complement strand
GTTTACTTTTCTTACTAAACAATAATTTAATTGACAGTAATTACATTAAACTTTCAAAATATGGGAAAATTATAACTAATTTACACCTAACTTTTTTATTGGTCTTTTTTTTTAAAGTATTCGGAGCAAAAATTGAGAGAAACTTACTATCTGAAAAGCCAAATTTATTTCTATTTGATTTTTACAGACTATGTTACTTTTGTTTACTTCAAAAAAAGTACTCAAAGTAAATAATTAATTTTTAAATGAAATGCGAATATTACTAATCAATAATTTTAATTATCAAAATCGACTTAAAGGAGGAGTTGAAAGTTATCTTCATGAATTGATTCAGTATGCCGAAAAAAACAATTCTGATTACATCTTTAAATGGTTTGGGAAGGATAAAATAAAAACCAATTGGGTTGAGAAATTCTACCACAAAACCATTACGCAAGAAATTATTCAAGAAATAGAAAGTTTTCAACCTGATGTTATTCACTGTTTTAGTATTGGCGCACCTGTAACGCCGCATTTCATGGAATTTGCTGAATCTAAAGGAATTCCTATTGTGTTTTCTTTTCGCGATTATTATTACATCTGCCCGAAAAACTATATGCTGAATGATAAAAACGAAGTACTTCATAAACATGAAAGTGCTATAGAATGCATATTACATCATCAACCAAAACGAAATATTTTATTTGATACTTTGCTGTATTTAAAACAATCGCATCATAAAAGTATTATCAAAAAACATATTGATTATTTTTTAACGCCATCAGAAAATTTAACGCAATTTATTTCAAACCATTTTAAAAAAGAAGGCAAAACATTAGCGAATCCAATACTTATTAAACAAAACCAAAATTCTAATTCTGAAGGAAATTATATTTTGTTTGTTGGGCGATTGGTTCCAGAAAAAGGAGTTTTGACTTTATTAAAAGCATTTAAGAACATTTCAAAACAATTTCCAGATGAACAATTATGGATTGTTGGTGAAGGATATCAATTAGAAGAACTTCAGAATTTTACAGAAAACAACAAACTGCAAAACGTTTCATTTTTAGGAAACAAATCCCGTGAAGAATTACAAGATATTTATGCTAATTCCAAATTTTCAGTGGTTCCGAGCGAATATTTAGAAGCGTATGGTAATGTAATTTTAGAAAGTTTCGCTTTTGGAAAAACGGTAATTACTAGTGATTTAGTTGGAATTAAAAATGAAATTGAGCAAAATCATGTTGGACTAACTTATTCCTTCAAAAATCAGAAAGCATTGGAAGAAAAAATGATTGAACTACTTTCAAATTCAGGTTTAAAAAAGGAATTAGAAAATAATATTCCAAATTATTTAGTTACAAAGACCTTTGCGAAACATTTTTCAGATTTAGTAAACGTTTATGAAAATTTACTTAGCCGAAATCGCTAGAAACTCATCGAATTCTCTAATATAATCTGCTTCTTCAAAAACATCAGAAGCAATAACTAAACAAACGGCACCAGATGAAAAATTCTTCAATTCACGCCAAATTCCATTCATTATCAAAAGTCCTTCAAATGGTTTATTTAAAGTAATCGTTTTTACTTCTTTTCCGTCGTTTAAAATCACATCAAAACTTCCAGACAAAGCGACCAAAAATTCTTGTTGTTCTTTATGAGAATGTCCACCACGTTCTGCACCACTGGGAACATCATACAAATAATAAACGCGTTTAATTTGAAAAGGAATAACATTGTTTTCAATAACCGAAAGATTTCCTCTTGGGTCTTCGATTTTTGGAATAGAAAGTATTTTACAATTTTGTAGCGTTGACATAAGCTTTTTTTCCTTTAAGCGCTTGATTAAACAGGTAATAAACTTGAGTAAAGTTAATTTTACTTTGTTTTAAATCAAAAAATAATTTCAAAGCTACCCAAAATAAATACATTTTACCAAAAATGCGATAAAAAACAGCACTTTGTACAAAATATAATTCTGAACTACTTGTTTTTTCTCCTGTTGATAAATCAGGATGAATCAAAATTGTTTTTGGTACAAAACCTATATTCAAACCTTTTTTAATGGCATCAGAAACAAAAATAGCTTCTTCTCCCATGTAAAATGTAGATCCCAAACCAAAATTCTCATCAAATAGGACACCTTTAGATTTGATACTATCCTTTTTAAAAACCAATTCAACAGAAGAAGAATTTAATATCTCAAAATCTGAAAGTTTTGATAAAAATCGTTTTGGATATTTTTTGGGGAAATTTCCATTTTCATTTTCATACTGAAATCGAAAACCATCATGACTAGGATTGGAATTGAATGCATTTAAGACAAAATTTTCAAAACTCGATTGAAAAACCACATCATCATCAGTTAAAATAACCAAATCTTTAGAAGCCATTTGTAATGCTAAATTTCTGCTTTTAGACAATCCTTTATCAAAAGAATTAATTACTTCAACATTTTCAAAATCAGATTGTAATAATTTATCGGGAGTCGTTTGATTGATTACTAATAAATTAAAATTTGAAAAATCAGAAAATAAAAACATCGCTTTCAAAAAATCGAAACTAGTTCGATTCATCGTGGCAATTAAAATTTGAATATCCGATTTTTGATACATATTTAGCAATTGTACTATATTTACACAAAGATAAGAATTTAGAAGTCAGAATTTAGAATTTAGAAACATCACATGAAAATACTTTTGTTAGGCGAATATAGTCGTTTGCACAATTCTTTAAAAGAAGGATTAGTAGCGCTTGGTCATGAAGTCACAATTGTGGGTTGTGGTGATAAATTCAAGAAATTCCCTGTAGATTATTCAATTTATGCGGCTGTATGCAACGATAACAAGATAGCTAATTTTCTATTTAAAAGTATTCGAAAAGTTTTGGGTTTAGATTTCGAAAAAATTGAAAAAGCGATTCGATTTTATCTGCTTTTACCTAAGCTGAATGATTTTAATCATGTACAATTAATTAATTCGGATGCTTTAGAAACGTATCCAATTTTGTCAAGATTTTTATTTAAAAAGTTATTCAAGAAAATTAAAAGTCGAAGTTTATTAATTTGTGGTGATGAGACACCAATTGTAGATTATTGGTTTCAAAACGAACTAAAATATTCGGTTTTAACTCCTTATTTTGACGACAATTCTTTGGAAAAATATTTTCAATTCCCATTAAAATATCGAAAAGAAAATTATCGAAAAACGTTTCATTGGCTTAAAGAAAATTGTCAACAACTAATCACATCTGATTTAGATTATGGAATTCCGATGCAAAAAATGGGATATTCAACCACGTTTATTCCAAACCCAATAAATACAGATAAAATTGTTTTTCAACCTATAGAAAATACAAATAAAATCATCATTTTTCTTGGTATTAATCGATTGAGTTACCTTAAAAAAGGAATTAATTATTTCGAAAAAGCTTTAGAAATAATTCGAGAAAAATATGCTGATAAAGTAGAAATAATTGTGACTGAAAACCTTCCGTATAATGAATATATTTCCATTTACAACAAAGCACATATTCTACTAGACCAAGTTTTTGCTTACGATCAAGGCTATAATGCTTTAGAAGCTATGGCGAAAGGAAAAGTGGTTTTTACCGGTGCTGAAACCGAATTTTTAAATCAGTATCAGTTGCAAGAAGATGAAGTTTGTATTAATGCTTTACCGAATGAAACTGAAATTGCAGCAAAACTTTCCTTGTTAATTGAACATCCTGAAAAAATAATAGCAATTTCTAAAAACGCTCGAAATTTCATAGAAAAACAGCATGATTACAAAACTATTGCAACCAAATATTTAGCTTGCTGGGAAGCTTAACCTTAGTTTTTAGAAAGAGTAAAACCAATATAATCATCATAAATTCAAACGGAAAACTAAACCGATTATTAGTTCCATAAGTTGCCAAAGCTTGCAAAACAGAAGCCGAAAACACTATGGACGACAATAAAAATTCGAAAACAAATTTTCTGCTTTTTAAGAATTGAATCAGGTGAAATCCAAAAACAAATAGAAATCCAGCCTTAATTAAAACAATAAGAGCAGACTGCAAATACCAAACTCCCAAAAATAGTTTATTCGCATACTTAAAATTGAACGCTTCATAATTCCAATTGATTGTTGGTTTCCAAAAATCAAACCAAGACTTAGTGATAACTTGTTTCAAATATGCGAATGGATTTTCTTTTATTGCTGCTTTAGCAAATTTCCCCAACTCTACTGAAAATTCTGGCAAAGTTAAATTGTACTTGTCATAAGCGCCACCTTCGTAAGCATACCAAATAGTCATAGCCACGTCGCGATTTTCTCGTATAGATTTTTCTCTGTAATCCACGTATGTTTTTGAAATCCAATCGAATTCTTTTGGAGCATCTTCGGCAAAATAAACACAATTTTGCGCTAAATATAATCCTGAAATTCCTGAAGTAGAAAATTGTCCAATGTTGACTTTATTTACATACGACCAACTCCAAAAGGCTAGCATTGGAAATAGTAAAATCAAACAACTTTTACGAAAAATAGTTTTAAAATTGGGTTGTTTTAATAATAACCAAACCAAAAGCATAAAAGGAATAAAAATATAAAACGATTTGATTAAAACTAAATAACCTAAAATAAAACTCATAAGAAAATCGAACTTTAAACTTTGATTTTGAAATGGAGTTTTGGAAAGTAAATAAACAAAAACACTCATTAAAAAAAGCACCAAAGTTTCCACTAAAACACAAGTTTCGAAAAAGAAAACATTTAGAAAACTACTGATAAAAAGAGTAAATATTAAGCTATTTCGTTTTGAAAAAGCTAAATGAGTCAACGTTTTATATTGAAAGACAGAAGTTACAGTTCCTAATCCAAATTGAATAAAAACCAAAGCATATAAATTCGAATTTACAAAAGAAATCAATAATGGATAACCCGGTGAACGCAATCCATTATAATTTGAAAAATCAAAATTGGAAACTCTTTTAGCTAAATCAAGATAACCTTCAGAATCAGGAAAAATAGTTACTGAAGTATAGAATATCGAAAACAAAATCAATCGAAATAGAACTTCGATTGCGATAAGTAGCTTAAGATTTTTTGACATAAATTAGTTTTCTAAAATAAATTAACAAAACAATAAAATAAATCAGGTAAGTTATTGCATATGCCATTACAGCGCCTTCACTTCCTAATTTTGGAATAAGAAAATAACTCGAGAAAAATAAAATTATAAATGAAATAATTTCAGTTACAAAATAGCCTTTCATTATTTTTTTTGCATAAAAACGAATTCCTAAAATTAAAGATAATGCTTTGAAAAAATCACCCAAAAGTTGCCATAAAAACAAATCTGAAACCAACTCAAATTCTTTTGTTAATAAAACTTGAATCACAAAATGTCTTAAAAAATAAATTACAACTAATCCAATCCCAAAAATTGAAATTATGCCTTTGTAAAATGCAAATGTTAGTTTGCGTTCATCATTTAATGATTTTGCTTTTGTGAGTTCTGGCAAAAAATAAAATGTTATTAAAGTAGTAACAAACATCATATAAAACCCTGAAATTCGTTGCATTGCTTCATAATGTCCCGCAGCGTCTAAAGATGATTCTTTACTTATTAAATTCCTAATAAAAATATAAATAATTGGCCCTACAACCGCCGAAAAAAGCGTCATTAATCCTAACGGAAGTAAGTGATTTATACTTCTAAAATCTATTTTTCTATTTTGTAAAATTAATCGCAAAGAAAAATGTTGTCCAAAGTAATATCCCGAAAATAAAAACTGAAATATTGACAATACTGAAATCGAAATTAACGCGCCATTGATACCATATTTCCACATTAAGTACAAAGAAATAAGTAATCCAACAACATAACTAAAAATAGAAATGTAAGTAACTTTTTTGTACTCACTAAAACCATTTAGAATGGCTACAAAAAACAAATGCAGTACTTGAAAAGGGATTACAAATGCAATAAAATTTAGTATAAAATAATAATTAGAACTAGAACCAAAAATTTGTTTTCCAAAAAATCCATTTCCAAGAAAAACTAATAAACTGAGAGCTAAAGATAAAATGAAAAAAAAACAAAATAAAGAAGTTACCCAATGGTTTAATTGTTCATTACTTTCTTGATTTTTAGCACTGTTTTGAACTATTCCATTTTGCAAACCTAAAATTCCGATATTTTCAAGTGTAGATGTAAAATTCCTAAGATTACCCATTAATGCCATTCCTGAAGGTCCAATAAAATAAGCAATTGCCTTAGAAGAAATAAAACCCGATATCAAACGAACTAAAATACTTACACTATTTAAAGTTGCCGCTTTAAATAATTGATTTTGAAGTGTTTTCTTTAAAATATTCAAAATTAATAGTTATTTAAAGTGGTTATAATGTGTTGAATTTCGGAAGCTTTTAAACCCGAATTCAATGGAATACTCAACACTTCTTTATGAATTTTTTCGGTAATAGGAAACGACATAGTATTCCAATTCGCTAAAGCTTTTTGTTTATGTGGTGGAATTGGATAATGAATCATCGTTTCAATTCCGTTCTCTTTCAGATAATTTTGTAATGCTAATCGGTCTGCTGTTCGAATGACAAATAAATGAAACACGTGATTTTGAGATAAATCCCATGTTGGCATTATAATTTTATCATTTTTGATTTCTGAAAGATAACGTCTAGCCATACTTCTTCTGAACTCATTTTCAGAATCTAATTGTTTTAATTTAATATTTAAAAAAGCAGCTTGTAGTTCGTCTAATCTTGAATTTACACCAATGATTTCGTTCTCATATTTTACTTTTGAACCATAGTTTCGCATCGAAAACAAAACTGCTGCCAATGCATCATCATTAGTTGTAATAGCTCCAGCATCACCTAAAGCTCCTAAATTTTTTCCTGGATAAAAACTAAAAGCAGCAGCATGACTCAAATTTCCAGCTTTTTTATTTTCTAAAAACTGACTTCCGTGCGCTTGAGCTGCATCTTCAACAACCAAAAGATTGTATTTTTGAGCGATTGCATTAATAGCATTCATTTCGGCTAATTGTCCGTACAAATGAACAGGTAAAATAGCTTTGGTTTTTGATGTTATTTTAGCTTCAATATCGTCTGGATTGATGTTATACGTTTCCAATAGAGGTTCAACTAAAACGGGAACTAAATCGGCTTGTAAAACTGCCAGAATACTCGCAATATATGTGTTTGCTGGAACGATTATTTCATCTCCTTTTTGTAGTTTTCCTAAATGAATGTAGGCTTTAAAAATTAGCACTAAAGCATCTAAACCATTTCCAACTCCAATACAATGTTTCGTTCCACAGTAATTGGCGAAATCCGTTTCAAATTGTTTTACCTCATTGCCTAAAACATACCATCCGCCTTCTAAAAATTGCTTCATCTTTTTCTGAAAAGCAGCTTCAAAAGGTTGATTTATTTTTTTTAAATTTAGGAAATGTATCATATCAAAACGTTTTCTAAAAGTGAATAATTCTTAGTTTCAATTTCGTAAAAATTTTGAACAACTGTTCGAGCACCAAATGACTCTTTCCAATAGTGAAGACTTTCATTTAAATTTAGACCATTATTTTCATTTGAAATTCCAAAATCAAAAAATTTAGATTCTTTATAAACAGTATTCATCAAATAATCATATAAAAAATCTAATCCTCCATATAAATTATTAAACTCTTTATTACCAGAAATATATTGTGGATGAATTACATTTTTAGTTTCGAAAACGGTGACACCTCCTATAATTTTATTTTCTAAATACACATTATATTGTTTAATTTCAGTAGGGAATTTCATCTTTAACAACTTAATCTCATCAAGAGAGTGAACAGGTTCTACGTTGTATCTTTCTTTTAGATTAGGTATCAACAATTCATTCCAAAAAGAATTAAAATCGTCAACTTCTTTAACTTTTAAATTAATTTTATTTCCTTTTTCTATCCCTCTTTTACGAACTCTTGAAATTGGAATTTGGTTTGCTAAATCTACAATTGCTAATGTATCTCTTCTTAGAATTTTTGCTTGAAGTAAAAAAGAAATGTACTCCATTTCATCTGACGGAGCAGTATTGTAAATATTTGGAATTATCTTTAATTCAATTATTCTAATTTCATTTTCACTTAAAAATCTTAACACACTATGGGTTATTTGAATAACTTCTGAAAGTAAAACCGATTTATTTAGAACCAATCCACCATAAGTTAATCCTTGATGAGAATACAAAACATCTCCTACTCTATTGGCAGGTAAAATTGCTTTTAAATTATTCTTTTTATCAAATACTAAAAGCGAATAATCTTCAAATCGATCTTGATGATATTCCATAAAATCGCGATGAAACAAGAATGTTGCATTTTTAGCATGGGCTACAAAATTGTTCCATTCTTTATAATGTTCGTTTGAATACTTTTGAATTTGATACTTCATTAAAACCTTTAAATAATTCGGAAAATTACTAATTTTTTATGTTATCTGAATTCAATATATCGTTTTTTAAAAAAAATATAGTAAATTGGAACCAAATTAATGGCTCTCAAATGATTAAAAAAATTACTCTCCTACTATTTATTGGATTTCTTTTGTCACCATTTTTATTCTTTGGGCAAAATATTTCGTTGTATACGCAAATAAACGGTAGATATGATTTTACTTTCATTGGTAATACATTAAATCCTTCCGAGAATACAAATTTTTCTCCGACATTTCTTTATACACAATCTTCAGCAACATTAAATCTTGGAGTAAATGATCGAATTGAAAGAGCTTACCTATATTGGGCAGGAAGCGGACCTGGAGATACCGACATAAAATTAAATGGTGTTGATATGTCCCCTGACTTGCTAAGCAATGTCGTTGGAACAGCAAATGAGTTTACATATTTCAGTGCATTTAAAGACATTACAACTTTTGTTCAAACCACTGGAAATGGGACATATACCTTATCAGAATTTGATTTAAATAGTTATGTACCTACATATATATCAAATGCCACACAATTTGCTGGTTGGGCAATATTAGTAGTTTATGAAAATCCAAGTTTGACTTTGAATCAATTAAACATTTATCAAGGTTTAGAAGCTTTATCTCCTAATCTTCCATTGGGAATAATAGACACAATGACAATTCAGCTAAACAATTTATATTTAATTAGTAATACTGGCGCTAAAATAGGTTTCATAGCTTGGGAAGGTGATCGTTTTATTCAAGTAAGTGAGCGTTTGAGTTTTGCTGCAAACGGAACAACAAATGTATTAAGCAATACATTAAACCCTAGTGATAATGCGTTTAACGGAACCAATACTGAGACCAATTCTACAAATCTGTACAACATGGATTTAGATGTTTATTCTATTGAAAATTATATTGTTCCAGGTACAACATCTGCAACGGTCTCACTCCAATCAGGACAAGATTATGTAATGTTGAACACTGTTGTTACCAAACTAAACAGTCAATTACCCGATGCAACCATTGTATTAGAAAATCCAAATTCCACATGTAATTCAAGAGAAGTCACAATTGATTTTACTGTTTCAAATTTGAACAGCACTGAAGTTTTACAAGCCAATACACCAATTACCTTTTATGTCGGAACTGAGGCCATTGCTACAACATACACACAAAATATCATTCCAATTGGAGGCAGTGAAAATGGCACAATCACTCTTACCATTCCGAATGCTATACCTTTAAATTTCACCCTAACTGTAAATGTTGATGATACTGGAAATGGAACGGGAATAAGACCTGAATTAATTGAAATCAATAATTCTTTTCAAATTGAAATTGAACTAACTGTATCCCCGACTTTTAACAATTTAAATTCGATAACATCTTGTAATCTTGGTTTAACTAGAGGAATTTTTGATTTTTCTGGATATGCTACATTGGTTAGCACAAATCCTACTCATTTAATTTCTTTTCATGAGACCTATAATGATGCTGTACAAAATATAAATCCTATCGTAAACAGTTCTAATTACGATGCACTTACCACTCCAAAAGAAATTTTTGTTCGTATCGATAACGGTTGCTTTTCTGTTACTTCATTCCAACTTTTAACAGAAAATTGCCCACCAGTAGTTTACAATGCCGTTTCTCCTAATGGTGATGGTTCAAATGATACTTTTTTCATCGATGGTCTTCGCGATATTTTTGTAAACTTCGAGTTATTGATTTACAACCGTTGGGGCAAACATTTATGGACAGGAAACAATAATAAACCCGATTGGGACGGTTATGTAGAAAATGGCGTTGGAAGTACTCTTGCTCCTGCTGGGACTTACTATTACATCCTTTATTTAAATGATCCAAATTACCATGAACCATTAACAGGCTACTTGTACATAAACCGATAATTTCGAGTTAACAAAAGTTAAATTTTCTTAAATACGATTCTTACAATATTAAAATCGAAGATAATTTTTATCTTTAGCCTTTACTAAACCTAAAAAACATGAGATACTTATCGTTATTGTTAGTATTCTTGCTTACATTCACAAGTCAAGCACAAGAATATTTTCCAAAAAATGATGGCGTAAAACAAAGTTTCAAAAACTTTACTGCTTTTACAAACGCCACAATTTATGTATCAGCTACGCAAAAAATTGAAAAAGCAACGCTGTTAATTAAAGAAAACAAAATTGTAGAAGTGGGTACCAATGTTAGCATTCCAAAAGGAGCTAATGTTATTGATGCTACTGGAAAAACAATTTATCCATCATTCGTTGAGTTGTATAGCGAATTTGGAATTAACAAACCAACTCCAAGACCTAGTGGAAATTTCACACCTCAGTATGATACCAATCGTGAAGGGTATTACTGGAATGACCACGTAAAACCAGAATACAATGCGTACGAAAACTTAAGCTATGACACCAAAACAGCGGGAAGTTTGAGAGAAGCTGGTTTTGGAACCATTTTAAGTCATCATAGTGATGGTGTTATCGCAGGAACTGGTTTACTTTGGACCTTAAACGATTTTGGTACTAATGCGGATAGAATGTTGAAAGATAAGGTATCCCAACATTTCACATTTAGTAGAAGTAAATTTACCAAACAAAGTTATCCTTCTTCAATGATGGGAAGTATGGCTTTAATTCGCCAAGTATTTCATGATGCAAAATGGTATGCACAAGGAAATGCAACAAACAAAGATTTATCTTTAGAAGCTTTTAATACCAACAAATCTTTATTGCAAATCTTTAATGCTGGCGATAAATTAAATGCATTAAGAGCAGATAAATTAGGTGATGAATTCGGAGTAAAATACCTAATCAAAGGAAGTGGAAACGAATTTGAACGTATCGACGAAATCAAAAAAACGGGTGCTACTTTCATTATTCCATTAAATTTTCCTGATGCTTATGATGTTTCTGACCCATATTTAGCGCAACAAGTAAGCTTAAGCGATATGAAATTTTGGAATCAAGCGCCATTCAACTTGAAAATTTTAGCAGAAAATAACGTCCCATTTGTTCTTTCAACAGCTGATTTAAAAGACACGAAATCCTTTTTATCAAACTTAAGAAAAGCTGTAACTTACGGTTTACCGAAAGACAAAGCCTTATTGGCTCTAACAGAAACTCCAGCTAAATTGGTTAATCAATTTGATAAAGTAGGTTCCATTTCAAAAGGAAAATTAGCCAACTTCATCATTGTTTCAGGTGATATTTTTGAAGACAAAAGCAACATTCTAGAAAACTGGGTACAAGGAAATCGAAACATCATTGATAAAATTAACCCTACTGATATCAGAGGAACATACGATTTAGTTTTTGATAATCACAAATTCGAATTAAAAATCGAAGGAGAAACTTCAAAATTTGAAGCTAAAGCAGTTAAAGATAGCATCAACTTTGGAACAAAAATTCAATTTAATGATCCTTGGGTAAATTTAGTTATCAAAAATCAAGATACTACAAAAGCGAATTTCGTTAGACTTTCGGGAACTTTCGTAAAAGATATGATGCAAGGAAAAGCAGTTTTAGAAAATGGAAACGAAACTTCTTGGACAGCTACAAAACGAGTTACTGAAGTTAAAGAAGACAAAAAGAAAGACGACAAGAAAAACGAACCAAAAATTCCTTCGATGTATTCGGTAACGTATCCAAATGTATCTTTTGGAACAGCTGAAAAACCAAAACAAGAAACCATTTTATTCAAAAATGTAACCGTTTGGACCGGTGAAAAAGAAGGAAACTTAAAAGAAACCGATGTTTTAATCCAAAACGGAAAAATTGCAAAAATTGGTAAAAATTTACCAACGACTGGAGCCAAAGTAGTTGATGGAACTGGCAAACACTTAACCGCTGGAATCATTGACGAACACTCTCATATTGCTATTTCAAATGGAGTAAACGAAGGTGGTCAAAATTCATCGGCAGAAGTTACTATTGAAGATGTGGTAAATTCAGAAGATATCAACATTTATAGAAACTTAGCTGGTGGTGTTACTTCGGCTAACTTATTACATGGTTCTGCAAATCCAATTGGTGGTCGTGCGGCATTTATTAAATTAAAATGGGGTTATTCACCTGATGAAATGTTAGTAAAAGATGCTCCAAAATACATCAAATTCGCTTTAGGTGAAAACGTAAAACAATCGAATTGGGGAGATTTCGAAAGAAGTCGTTTTCCTCAAT
Source organism: Flavobacterium sp. (assembly GCF_041911335.1). Taxonomy (GTDB): domain Bacteria; phylum Bacteroidota; class Bacteroidia; order Flavobacteriales; family Flavobacteriaceae; genus Flavobacterium. The sequence continues at coordinate 14,626 of NZ_JAYRPD010000023.1, read as the reverse complement.
CGCGTATGGGTGTGGAACAAGTTTATGAAGATTATTTTACAAGAGCTATTGAATACAAAAATGAATGGGATGTATACAAATCAGGCAAAGGTAAAAATAAAGTAATGCCAAGATTTGATATCGAAATGGAAGTTATTGGCCAAATCTTAGCTAAACAGCGTTTTATCACTTGTCACTCTTATGTGCAATCCGAAATCAACATGTTAATGAAATTAGCAGAGCGTTACGGATTCAAAATTCAAACGTTTACACACATTTTAGAAGGATATAAATTAGCTGATAAAATGTCGGCTCACGGAGTTGCTGGTTCAACCTTTGCCGATTGGTGGGCTTACAAATATGAAGTTAATGATGCCATTCCATACAATGCAGCAATTATGATGAACGAAGGCGTAAAAGTTTCTATCAATTCTGATGATGCTGAAATGTCAAGACGTTTGAATCAAGAAGCAGCTAAAACGGTTAAATACGGAAACGTAACAGAAGAAGAAGCTTGGAATTTCGTAACCTTAAATCCTGCAAAAATTCTTCAAGTGGACAATAAAGTAGGAAGTATTAAAGTGGGTAAAGATGCTGATGTGGTACTTTGGTCAGACAGTCCACTTTCAATCTACTCAAGAGCAGAAAAAACGTTAGTAGACGGAATCATTTTCTATGATTTAGAAAAAGAAAAAGAGACTTTAGCATTGATTCAAAAAGAACGTGCTGAGTTAATCAATTTCATGTTAGACGCTAAAAACAAAGGAATGAAAACGCAATTACCTAAGAAAAAAGAAAACGGTCACTACCACTGTGATACTTTAGGAGAATATTGCAAAGAGTCTCATTATAAATATAATTAGTCAAAACAGCTAATTTCTAATGAAAACGTAAAACAATATGATTCAATAGAACAATTGTCCCCTTGAGGGGACTTTAGGGGTGTAAAAAGTTCATGAAAAACAAAATCATACCATATAAACCACACTTGAAAGATTTCGCAAGAGAACTAAGAAAAAACAGCACACTTAGCGAAGTGATTCTTTGGCAAAACATAAAAATGAAAGGATATTATTTTCAATTTCACAGACAAGTCCCAATGTTAGATTATATTGTTGATTTTTATTGTCATGAATTAATGTTAGCTATTGAAATTGATGGTGATAGTCACCTTTATAAATACGAATACGACAGATTTAGACAAGGTGAGTTAGAAAAATTAGGTGTTCATTTTTTAAGATTTAGTGATATTGATGTGAAACAAAACTTATTTTCCGTTTTACTATCATTGGAACAAGAAATCGAAAGATTGAAAACACCCCTAAAGTCCCCTCAAGGGGACAATCCTTCTAATTAAGTTTAGAGTTATACTTAGTTAGTTTTAATATTTCGAATAAAAATTAAAAAGATATATAAATGAAAAAAATAACATTCATTCTTTGTATTATTTCTTTGTTTGGGTTTGCTCAACAAACGCCAGCACCTAAACAAAGCAAATCGATTTTAATCTTAGGTGCCAAAGCGCATTTAGGAAACGGACAAGTAATTGAAAATAGTTTAATTTCAATTATGGATGGAAAAATTGCCAATATAGGCGATGCAACCGTAATGAAACCAGCCAAACACGATATTGTAATTGATGCTTCTGGAAAACATGTTTATCCAGGATTCATTGCTCCAAATTCAACATTAGGTTTAGTTGAAATTGATGCGGTAAGAGCTTCGGATGACGAAAGTGAAATTGGACAATTCAATCCACACGTGAGAAGTATTATTGCTTACAATGCTGAATCAAAATTAGTGGAAACAACACGTCCAAATGGCGTTTTATTAGCGCAAATTACACCTAGAGGCGGAAGAATTCCAGGAACATCTTCAATCGTTCAATTAGATGCTTGGAACTGGGAAGATGCTACTATTAAAAAAGATGATGGTATTCACTTAAACTGGCCAAGAAGTTACTCAAGAGCGGGTTGGTGGGCAGAACCAGGAGGAATTGAAATGAATAAAAATTACGATCCTCAAGTAAAAGCGATTCAAGAATATTTTGATAATGCTTTTGCTTATTTGGGAAGTAAAAATGCGAAAAAAGACATTCCTTTCGAAGCTATGAAAGGTTTACAAACAGGTGAAAAAACTTTATTTGTAAACGCAAATGGCGAAAAAGAAATCATTGATGCAGTTTTATTTAAAAAGAAAAATAACATCAAAAACATGACGATTGTTGGTGGTTATTATGCTTTTAAAGTTGCGAGTTTATTAAAAGAAAATAACGTTTCTGTTTTATTAAATCGCGTACATAGTTTGCCTTTATTAGAAGATGAAGACGTAAATTTACCATATAAAAACGCTAAATTATTAGTTGATGCAGGTGTTTTAGTTGGTTTACAAAATGCAGGTGATATGGAGCGTATGCAAACCAGAAACCTTCCTTTTTACGCAGGAACTTGTGCCGCTTGGGGATTAACAAAAGAACAAGCGCTACAATTAATCACTGGTAATTCCGCTAAGATTTTAGGAATTGACAACCTATATGGAACGTTAGAATCAGGTAAGAGCGCTACTTTATTTATTTCTGAAGGTGATGCTTTAGATATGAAAACCAATGTAATTTCATTCGCTTTCATCGATGGAAGACAAATTAGTTTAGAAAGTCATCACACCGAATTGTACGAACGTTATAAAGGAAAATTCGAACAACAAAAAAAATAACTTTTGCCACAAAGACTCAAAGCCACGAAGTAATTTAAACTTTGTGGCTTTTTTTATTAATTGAAAATAAGCTACAAAACAATATCTTTGTAAAAAAATTTGCGTCTTAGTGCCTTAGTGGCTAAACTTGAGTCTTAAAATATGAAACAAATCACCTCGGTTCAAAATCCGTTTATTAAATCGTTAGTTCAATTACAAGAAAAAGCAAAAGTTCGTAAACAAACGGGCACTTTTTTAATTGAAGGAAAACGCGAAATTGAATTGGCGTTAAAAGGTGGTTATGAATTAGAAACGATTTTATTTTTACCCGAAATCATTTCAGAAAGAGAAATAAAAAATCTTGTCAAATCGAGCGGAGTCGAGATAATCGAAATTTCAAAAGAAGTCTATCAAAAATTAGCGTATCGCGATACAACTGAAGGAATTTTAGCCATTGCCAAAACCAAATCACTAGCTTTGTCCGATTTAAAACTATCTAAAAATCCATTGATTTTAGTTGGTGAATCCTTAGAAAAACCCGGAAACGTTGGCGCTATTTTAAGAACGGCAGATGCCGCAAATATTGATGCCGTAATTATCGCCAATCCAAAAAGCGATTTATACAATCCAAATATCGTTCGATCTAGCGTTGGTTGTTTGTTTACCCGACAAATTGCCGTTGGAACTACGGATGAAGTAATCGCGTATTTAAAAGCAAATAACATTGATATTTATTCAGCTACTTTACAAGATTCAACGGAATATCACACGCAAAACTACACTACTCCAACTGCTTTAGTTGTGGGAACTGAAGCCACAGGTTTGTCCGAAAAATGGCGAACTGAAAGCACCAAAAACATTACCATTCCAATGCAAGGCGAAATCGATTCAATGAATGTTTCGGTTGCAGCAGCTATTTTACTATTTGAAGCTAAAAGACAAAGACAATTTCAATAGCAATTTCAAAATTCAACTTCAAATCTTTGTTCTTTATTCTTTTATCTATTTTCTCTCTTGCACAATTAGAAAAAATACTTTACTTTTAGTTGGTTAAAGAAAATGTATGACAGAGTTAGAATTAGAAGCCGAAAACAAAGCCATTGCGCAAGAATATAAAGAATTACTTCGCATCAGTTATCAAACCCTTACTGATGAAGACAAAAAAATCATCCGTAAAGCATTTGATGTAGCTGTTGATGCTCATAAAGACCAACGCAGAAAATCAGGCGAAGCTTATATTTTCCATCCCATTGCTGTGGCTAAAATTGTAGCTAGAGATATTGGTTTGGGAGCCACTTCTATTGCGGCTGCGTTGATGCACGATGTGGTGGAAGATACTGACATTACGGTTGAGGATATTGAAAAAATGTTCAATCCTAAAATTGCTCAGTTGGTGGAAGGTTTAACTAAAATTGCCAAAGTTAAAACCGATCAAGAGATTTCTGTTCAAGCAGAAAATTTCCGCAAAATGTTATTGACTTTGAACGATGATGTTCGGGTAATTCTAATCAAAATTGCTGACAGATTGCACAATATGCAAACTATGGGAAGCATGGTGGATTACAAACAAGCCAAAATTGCATCGGAAACCTTATACATTTATGCTCCTCTCGCCCATCGTTTGGGATTATATAACATCAAAACCCAGTTAGAAGATTTAGGATTAAAATATACCGAACCAGAAGTTTACAATGACATTGTAAGCAAAATCAAAGAAACTAAAGAAGAACAAGATGAGTATATCAAAGCAATTTCTGATGTTTTAAGCAAATCACTTAAAGAAGAAGGAATTGAATTTACTATAAAAGGTCGTCCAAAATCAATTTATTCTATTCGTAGAAAAATGAAAGCGCAAGGAGTTACTTTTGATGAAGTTTATGACAAATTTGCGCTTCGAATCATATATAAATCAAATCCGCACGATGAAAAATTCATTGCTTGGAAGATATATTCTGTAGTAACCGATCATTATCGTCCTTCTCCAAGTAGATTACGCGATTGGATTTCTTCACCAAAATCAACAGGTTATGAAGCCTTACACATTACGGTAATGGGACCAAAAGGACGTTGGGTTGAAATTCAAGTTCGCAGTGAGCGAATGGACGAAATTGCGGAAAAAGGCTACGCAGCGCATTACAAATACAAAAATGGCGCTACAGAAGAACACGGTTTGGAAATTTGGTTAAACCAATTGAAAGAAGCTTTAGAAAATTCCTCAAGTAATGCAGTTGATTTTGTAGAGGATTTCAAACTAAATTTATATGCCAAAGAAATTTATGTGTTCACTCCAAAAGGCGAAATCAAATCGTTACCAAAAGGGGCTACTTCGCTAGATTTTGCTTTCAGTATTCACTCTGAAATTGGGGTGAAAACAAGAGGAACAAGAGTAAACGGAAAATTAGTTCCATTAAACCATGTTTTAAATAGTGGTGATCAAGTAGAAATTATTACATCGGCAAATCAAAAACCAACTTCACAATGGTTAGATTATGTAACAACTTCGAGAGCAAAAAATAAAATTAAAAACGTTTTAAACGAAAACACAAAAAAGATTGCCGAAGAAGGAAAAGAAATTCTTACAAGAAAATTACGCCATTTAAAAATCACATTAAACGAAAATACAACCAACGAGTTAGTAAATTTCTTTAAACTACAAACTAGTTTAGATTTATATTATAGAACTGGCATTGGAGCAATTGAAAACCAACAATTAAAAGAATTCGCAGCTCAAAAAAGCAACACCTTAGTTAATTTCCTTAAGAAAACTATCAAGCGATCCCCTTCAAGTCAACCCGAACAAATTAATAAAAATGAAATTAGTAAAAAATATGACTTACTAGTTTTCGGTTCCGAACAAGATAAATTAGATTATAAACTTTCTACTTGTTGTAATCCAATACCAGGAGATGAAGTATTTGGATTTGTTACTATCAACGAAGGAATAAAAGTGCATCGAAAAGACTGTCCGAATGCCATTAGCATGCAATCCAATTATGCATATCGTATTATTCCAGCCAAATGGATTGACTCTTCACAAGAAGAATTCAAAGCTATTTTAAAAATTACCGGAATGGATATTTTAGGGCTTACAAACGACTTAACCAAAGTAATTTCGAGTCAAATGAACGTAAATATTCAGAGTATTTCCTTAAGTAGTGAAGCCGGAATTTTCAACGGACAAGTAGCTGTAGTAGTTCAAAACAACACCATCCTAAAAAAACTTATCGAAAACATCAAAAAAGTAGATGGAATTGATAAAGTGACTAGGGTTTATAATAATTAAGTATGAAGAAAATCTTATTATTTATACTACTTTTAACCACTAGCCTTTCAGCACAAACCACTAAAGTAAAGTATTGGTTAGACCCAGAAGGAAATGAATTTAAAGAGAAAGACATTAACATTATATCTGAACAATATCTAGATAACGCAATGGCATATAGAAAAACTATTGATAGTGGAATCGTGTATCAATTTAATGCTCCAAAATATTCTACTTATAAAGTTGACTACAAATTCGTTAAAGCTGAAATTGAAAAAATTACAAATCAAAAATATTCTAATTCGGCTATTTTTATGATTAAGTTTGATTATTTAGATGATTCTTGTGATGGCTTGTTTTCTAATACAATAGATAATGAAAAAATAAATTCAATCAAATACTACGATAGTCCTATAAAATTAAAGTTAGAACAAAAATCAGATCTGATATACTTATCTTTTTTCGAAGACAAAATTATTTTAAAAAACAAACCTAGAACTAAAAACGATTATTTTTTTTCAGACAAAAATCATTTTTTTAGAAACAATTTATTTCTTCATCCTACGATTTGCGGATCTTTTGGATTAATAAAACCTAATGGAGAAACTCTAATTAGAAACGGAGCCTACAGACTAGATTTAATGTTTGAACATTTAACACCTGAAATTTGGAATCTTTTTTTTCAACAATAAACGTTTGATAATTATTAAAAACGATATCAAAAAATAACACTATCTTTGCCCATATTTCATTTATCAATACGATGGAAAACAAAAATCAAGAAATTGTAAAGAACGTTTTTACTAAATTTTTAGAAGAAAAAGCACACCGTAAAACACCAGAACGCTACGCTATTCTTCAGGAAATTTACAATACCGAAGAACATTTTGATATCGAATCTTTATACATCAAAATGAAAAACAAGAACTACCGCGTAAGTAGAGCTACACTTTACAATACAATCGAACTTTTATTAGAATGTGGTTTGGTTCGTCGTCATCAGTTTGGACAAAACCAGGCACATTACGAAAAATCGTATTTTGATAAACAACACGATCACATTATTTTAACCGATTCTGGTGAAGTTATTGAATTTTGTGACCCAAGAATTCAACAAATAAAACAAACCATGGAAGAAATGTTTGGAATTGAAATCTCAAACCACTCGCTTTATTTCTATGGAACAAAAAAACAAGAATAATTGATAATTCAATAAATTAAAAAATGCGTACAGACAAGTCAATGACTTGTCTCTATCATAAAAACAATAACAACTAACTACAAATAATAAACAACAACACAATGACTGTAGATTTACTACTTGGATTACAATGGGGAGACGAAGGAAAAGGAAAAATCGTTGACGTTCTTACCTCAAAATATGATATTATTGCACGTTTTCAAGGTGGACCAAATGCGGGACACACTTTAGAATTCGACGGAATCAAACACGTTTTAAGAACGATTCCTTCAGGAATTTTCCACAAAAATGCAATTAATATCATTGGAAATGGAGTGGTAATCGACCCAGTAGTTTTTCAAAAAGAAATTGAAGGTTTAGCTAAATTCAACATGGATGTAACTGCTAAATTATTCATTTCTAGAAAAGCACACTTAATTTTACCAACACACCGTTTATTAGATGCCGCTTCTGAAGCATCAAAAGGAAAAGCAAAAATTGGTTCTACTTTGAAAGGAATTGGCCCAACTTACATGGACAAAACCGGAAGAAATGGACTTAGAGTTGGTGATATCGAATTAGAAGATTTCAAAGAAAGATACAGAACTTTAGCTGATAAGCATGAAGCAATGATTAAGTTCTACGATGTAGAATTACAATACAATCTAAAAGAAATGGAAGATGAGTTTTTTACAGCTGTAGAAGACTTGAAAAAATTAACTTTCATTGATAGCGAAGAATATTTAAACAAAGCGTTAAAAGAAGGAAAATCAATCTTGGCAGAAGGAGCACAAGGCTCTTTATTAGATGTTGATTTTGGAACATATCCATTTGTAACTTCTTCTAATACAACAGCTGCTGGTGCTTGTACAGGTTTAGGAATTGCTCCAAACAAAGTAAAAGACGTTTTCGGAATTTTCAAAGCATACACCACACGTGTAGGTAGCGGACCTTTCCCAACAGAAGATTTCGAAGAAGCTGGACAAACAATGGCTAAAGTAGGAAACGAATTTGGTTCTGTTACTGGACGCGCACGTCGTTGTGGTTGGTTAGATTTAGTAGCTTTAAAATATGCCGTTCAAGTTAATGGTGTAACGCAATTATACATGATGAAAGGCGACGTTCTTTCTGGATTTGACGCTTTACAAGTTTGTACTGCTTACAACTACAAAGGACAACAAATTAAACATTTACCATACAACATCGAACCTGAAAACGTAACGCCAATTTTCACTGAAATGAAAGGTTGGAAAGCAGATTTAACAGGAATGACAACCTATGATGAATTACCACAAGAATTAAAAGAATATATAGAATTCATTGAAAAAGAAGTGGAAGTTCCAATCAAAGTAATCTCGGTTGGACCAGACAGAAAACAAACGATAATGAAATAATTACTAAAAACGCTTTCGATGGAAAGCGTTTTTTTATGCTCTTAAATGATAAATTATTCTTAATTATCAATGGCTTTTCGAGTTTTTACTTAAATTTGGCTCAAAATAAATCCGACTTGAAAAACAAATTTTTATACATAGCCTTTTTATTGCTAACGATAACTTTTTCGACAGCACAAGAAAAGAAAAAAATCATAATTGAAAACTCTGATTTCGTAGACATGAATCAGACCGAAATTCCGGGTGCTATCGTATTCACTGGAAATGTTCGTATTATCCACAACGGAGTAAGAATGGTATGCAACAAAGCCTATCATTTTAAAGATGAAAATTACGTAAAAGCTTTCGGAAATGTTCAAATGAATCAAGGTGACACCATCACTATGAACAGTCGTTATGCGGAATATAATGGTGATAAAGAATTTGCTTTTGCAACAGGCGATGTTGTTTTACGTTCGCCTGAATCAACTTTAACAACAGATACTGTTTATTTCGATAAGAAAAACCAACAAGCTTTTTACAATTCTTATGGTACAATTCGCAATAAAGAAAATACTTTGACAAGTAAATCAGGTAGATATTATGTGGATCAAAAAAAATACAAATTTACAACAGCGGTAACCGTTACCAATCCTGAAAGCACTATCAAAACTAATAATTTAGATTTTTACGAAAATTCAGGGCATGCTTATGTTTTTGGACCATCAACTATTCACAACAAAGGAAACGTAATTTACACCGAGAATGGTTTTTATGATACTAAAAACAACATTAGTAAATTATCCAAAAATTCCAAAATAACACTCGACAATAAAATTATCGAAGGTGATGACTTGTATTATGACCGAAATAAGAATTATTCAAGAGGAATTAATAACGTAAAAATTACCGATACCGTTAACAAAGTTATTGCTACTGGTCATTATGCGGAATTGTACCGAAATGCCGAAACCAAAAAAGACTCTATGATTTTAACTAAAAGAGCTTTAGTAAAAACTTTGGTAGAAAAAGACACTATGTACATGCATGGTAAAAAAATCATTGTTTCAGGTCCGCAAGAAGATCGTGTTATTCGTGCTTTTAACAATGTTCGCTTTTACAAAAGCGATATGAGTGGAAAATGCGATTCGCTTCATTCCAATAACAAAACACAGTTGACTAAAATGATTGGAAAACCTATTCTTTGGAACAATGAAAACCAAATGACTGGTGACATCATGCACTTAATTGGAAATAATGAAACACAAAAATTAGATTCATTAAAAGTACTTAATAACGCCTTTATAATTCAAAAAGATAGTCTCAGTAAAAATGGTTACAACCAAATAAAAGGACAAAATTTGTATGGAAAATTTGTGGATAGCAAACTAAAAGAAGTTGATGTCATAAAGAATGCCGAAGTCATTTATTACATGTACAACGATGCCAATGAGTTTATTGGAATCAACAAAACGGTTTGTAGTAGAATCAACTTGGAATTAGAGGAAAACAAAATCGATGCAATAACTTTCTTTACTAAAACCGATAGTCATATTTATCCAGAAGCCGATTTTCCTGAAAACGCTCGAAAACTTCGAGGTTTCTTATGGCGCGGCGATGAACGGATTTTAAGTAAAGACGATATTTTCCCAGCTGAAGAAATTGCTTTAGACGATAAAATTCAAATCGAAGCTAAAAAGAAAGCTATTGCTGCTGAAAAACCAATGGAAATCCAAAAAGAAACATTGGAATACGACGACAATAAAAAAGCCGAAGAAAAGAAAACTGAGAAAAAAGCAACATCAAAAAAGAAAACAACCCCAAAAAAATAATCAATTAAATGGTTAAAGAAATTAACTCATTTTCAGTTAAACAATTTAACACATTAACGATTCTACAATAAAATGATTGAAGATTTTTTTAAATACCAAGCACAAACCTCACCTCACCCACTAGCTATGGAAATTTCCCATGCTGAGGGTTCTTATATTTATGATACCGATGGTAATGCATATTTAGATATGGTTGCTGGAGTTTCAGCAAACACATTAGGACATCAACCACAACGCGTGAATGATGCCATCAAAAAACAATTAGACACCTATTCACATATCATGGTGTATGGCGAATATGCCCAACATCCAGCAACTGAATTATGTAAATTGTTAGCAAAACATCTTCCCTACCCGCTTACGAAAACCTATTTAGTAAATTCAGGAACGGAAGCAATTGAAGGTGCTTTAAAATTAGCTCGAAGAGTTACAGGAAGAAGTCAGTTGATTTCATGTCACAACGCTTATCATGGCAATACTATGGGAAGCATGAGTGTGATGGGATTTGAAGAACGCAAACAAATTTTTCGTCCATTAATCCCTGATGTGGATTTTATTACGTTTAATAGTGAAGCAGATTTAGAAAAAATCACTACTAGAACTGCTGGAGTTTTATTAGAAACGATTCAAGGTGGTGCTGGTTTTATTGAACCGAAAAACGATTTTCTTAAAAAAGTACGCCAACGTTGCAACGAAGTGGGTGCTATTATGATATTAGACGAAATCCAACCTGGATTTGGTCGTACCGGAAAACTTTTTGGATTTCAAAACTACGATGTTATTCCTGATGTGGTAGTTATGGGAAAAGGAATGGGAGGCGGAATGCCTGTTGGCGCTTTTACCGCATCAGCAGAAATGATGGATTTACTAAGTCATGATCCAAAATTGGGTCATATTACCACTTTTGGCGGACATCCTGTCATAGCGGCAGCGAGTTTGGCAACATTACAAGAAATAACGGAAACCAATTTAATGGCTGAAACTTTTGAAAAAGAACAACTTTTCAAGAAGCTTTTAGTGCATCCATTAATCAAGGAAATTCGCGGTCGAGGGCTTATGTTAGCAGCGATGACAGACTCACCTGAGATTACAAATGAAGTAATTTTACGCTGTCATAAAAGAGGTGTCATTTTATTCTGGCTCCTTTTCGAAGGTTGCGCTGTTCGAATTACTCCGCCATTAACCATTAGTAATGAAGAAATTACAAAAGGATGTGGCATTATTATTGAGGTATTAAATGAGATAGAAAAAGAAATGAAGTAGGAAGTTAGGAGTTAGAAGATGGGAGTTGGGAGTTTTATCATTATTTTTCATTTAGATTAACTTGAATTTGTTTTACACAGAGATTCGCAGAGTTTTTTTTGATTTTGATTATGTTGATAAGAGATGCACAGAGCGTTTCACTTATTAAATTTGAAATTGATTTTTGACCTTGCTCTTGCCCTTGCAAATTGTTAATTAAATTGTTTAAAACAATTCGCCCCCAAAACCACTACCCCAATATTATTCCTTAATTTTAATAAGGATAAAATCATAAAACGAAGCGCTATGAATTTGAGTCACGAAGAAGAAGAAAACAGCTTGTCCTTATCTAAATTTGAATCGATGTTAAAAACCAACAAAGTTTTTTTCTTTGATTCAGAAGAATTTGAAGATATTATTCTTCATTATATGGATACTGGCCGATTGAATTTGGCTAAAAGAGCGCTTAAATTAGGTTTAGAACAACATCCAAAATCTACTGGATTAAAATTAGTTCAGGTAGAAATGTTGGTTTACGAAGACAAACTCGAAATTGCTGAAAAGTTACTAAACGAGTTGTACGCTATTGAACCAACTAACGAAGAAATCTACATTCAAAAAGCTAATATTTACTCAAAAAGAGACGAACATGAAAAGGCTATTTCTTTTCTGAAAATCGCTTTGAAATATACTGATGATTATGCTGACGTTTATTCTATGATTGGAATGGAATATCTGTTCATGGATAATTTAGAAATGGCTAAAGAAAATTTCATCAAATGTTTAGATGAAGATACTGAAGATTACTCAGCACTTTACAACGTGGTCTATTGTTTTGATTTCTTAGATCAGAATGAAGATGCCATTGTTTATCTAAACAAATTCATTGATAAAAATCCGTATAGTGAAGTGGCTTGGCATCAGTTAGGTCGCCAATATTATGCGTTGAAAAACTACGAAAAAGCAGTTTGGGCTTTCGATTATGCAACTTTAATTGACGAAACCTTCTTAGGAGCGTACATGGAGAAAGCAAAATCGTATGAAAAGCTAAAAAAATATCAAGAAGCAATTGATTGCTATAACGTTGCATTAGAGTTAGACGATCCTTCTTCTTTTGTATTACTTCGTGTAGCAAAATGTTACGAGCGTTTAGAAAATACAGAATTTGCTTTAAATTATTACCTAAAAACAGTTCACGAAGATCCGTTGTTAGACAAAGGTTGGATTGCGATTACTGATTTTTACATTCGTCAAAAAAACTATCAAAAAGCTTTGTATTACGTTAACAAAGCGATTGGAATTGATGGTGATAATTCGTTATATTGGAAACGTTTTGCGGCGGTAAATAGTGCGTTACATTTCTTTGAAGAAGCAGAATATGGTTACCGAAAAGCATTTGAATGTGGCGACATCAATTTAGATACGTTCACGCTTTGGACTGACGTTTTACAATATTTAGGCGAATTTGAAACTGCTATTGAAATTCTTTTAGAAGCTAGTAATGTTTTACCAGATGAATACGAAATTGAGTACCGATTGGCTGGATTGTATTTTCTGATAGACGATGTTACTAAAGGAAATCTTCACCTAATAAACGGAATGAAATTAGAACCAAAACACCTAACTTTGTTTCAAGAATTATTCCCAGTTGTTTGGGAAAGAACAGAAGTACAAAATATGATATTAAAATTTAAAAAATAGAGAATTAACAACCCTTAATCCATTCCAAAGTAGCGATGCTTTGGAATTTTTATTGCAATGAGAAAACTATTTCCTGATTATTTGATTATTACACTTAAAGGTTTAGCCATGGGTGCTGCCGATGTTGTTCCTGGTGTTTCTGGAGGAACTATTGCTTTTATTTCTGGAATTTATCAAGAATTGATCGATAGCATTAATAATGTTAATGTTTCAGCACTAAAAACACTAAAAAAAGACGGATTAAAAGCTGCTTGGGAGCAAGTAAACGGTAGTTTTTTATTGGCTTTATTAACCGGAATCGGAATTAGTATTTTGACTTTTTCTAAAGTGATTACCCATTTACTAGAAACCCAACCTATCTTAGTTTGGTCCTTCTTTTTTGGATTAATTATTGCAAGTATTACCTTAATTTGGAAAGAAATCACAAGCTGGAAACTAGTTGATATATTATTTTTACTAATCGGAATTACGGTTTCGTATTACATTACCATTGCACGACCAGTAAGTTCTCCTGATAGTTATTGGTATTTATTTTTATCGGGATTTATAGCCATTATCGCAATGATTTTACCTGGAATTTCAGGTGCTTTTATTTTGCTTTTGATGGGTTCTTATGAAACGGTTATTGGAACTATCAATACTTTCAGAGAAGGTTTAACTACTGCTAATTCAGAAATTCTAATTTCAGCTTTACTAAAATTAGGCGTTTTCGCTGTTGGAGCTATAATCGGATTAAAATCATTCTCCAAAATATTACATTGGATGTTTGAACATCATAAAAACACTACTTTAACTTTGTTAGTAGGATTTATGGTGGGCTCGTTAAACAAAGTTTGGCCTTGGAAAGAAGTTTTAGAAACCAGAATCAATAGTCATGGCGAAGTTGTGCCTTATATTGACAAAAGTATTTTACCTCAAAATTTTGATGGTGATCCAAAAATTGTAATGGCAATTGTATTAGCAATTTTAGGATTTGTATTGATTTTTGGAATGGAAAAAATGGCAAGTAAATTAGGAAAAAACTAATATCTCATTCAAAATCTGTAAATTATATTTAAGAAATGAATAAATCTATAAAAGTAAGAGCTAACTTAAAATTAGTATTAGTTTTTAGTTTTTTTAGTGTATTTCTTTTTGGAATACTTTCATTTCATATGTTTAATAGATTTATCGAAGAATCTAGAACAAAATTTGATTTCCCAACTTTCTTAGTACTTTCATTTTTTATTATTCTTCTTTTTTCAACTTCTCTTTTTGTACTTAACTTTTTTTCAAATATTGAAATTAATGAGGACGAAATAATAATACGAAAAGTGTTTTCTAAAAAGCATATAAAAATTACAAACATTAAAAATATAGTTATTTC